>JBAQHW010000374.1:0-10922 GCA_049288525.1 Xanthobacteraceae bacterium | reverse complement strand
TTAAGCGGCGACACCACCGAGGTGCAGGCCCTGGTTCAGCACCCGATGGACTCCGGTTTCGTCAAGGACGCGCGGGGCAAACTCATCCCGCCGCATTACATCGAAGTGGTGGAGTTCGAGTGTGCCGGCAAAGCCGTCTTCACCGCTTATTGGGGTCCCGCCGTGTCCAAGGACCCCTACATCAAATTCAGCTTCAAAGGCGCGCAGAAGGGCGACGACCTGACGATCAGCTGGGTCGACAACAAGGGCGCAACCGATTCGCTCGTGGGCAAGATTCAATAAGGCAAACTCGCGCCGTTGCATCGAGGAGGGCGTCCGTATGCGTCGCGCAATCGTGTTGGCAGTCGCGCTGTTCGGTCTATCCGTGCAGCCGCTGTTCGCCGCGGATACGGTCAATCCGCAGGCGGACTTCAAGGCTTTCCGCGCCTATTTCACCAAGCGCTTTCCCAAGGTGCCGTTGAACGATTTCGTCAACGGGCCTTATTCGATGGATGCGGAGCTGCGCAAGCAATGGGTCGAGATCGACGCCTTTCCGCCCTATCAGTTCGCGCTCGATAAGGGCAAGCAGATGTTCAAGACGCCGTTTAAGAACGGCAAGACCTATGCCGACTGCTTCCCCGACAAGGGCATCGGCATCCGCCAGACCTATCCCTATTTCGACACCAAATCGGGCGAGGTGATCACGCTCGACGTGGCGCTCAACCAATGCCGCCAGAACAACGGCGAAGAGCCCTACGACTACAGCAAGGACGACATGGCCGCGTTGACCGCTTACATGGCCTACACCTCGCGCGGCAAACCGTTCGACATCAAGATTCCGGACGATCCGCGCGCGCTTGCGGCCTACCGCAAGGGCGAGGAATATTTCTACACCCGGCGCGGACAGCTGAATTTCTCGTGCGCCAGCTGCCACGTGCAGAGCGCCGGCGATCACATCCGCACCGAAGTGCTGGCTCCGGCGTTGGGATTGGTCGCGGCGCTGCCGATTTACCGTTCGGAATGGGGCGGCATGGGAACGACCAGCCGCCGCTTCATCAGTTGCAACAGCCAGGTGCGCGGAGTTCCGCTGAAGGCGGAGGACGAGGAGTACCGCGACGTCGAATATTACCTCTCGTATATGAGTAACGGCCTGCCGATCTCCGGACCCGGAGCACGCCCATGAGCAGGGCCATGACCGCCGGCAGACCAATGCGCAGGAATCCGATGTATCGGCGTGCCGTGATCGGACTGACGATCGCCGTCTCGCTGGGTGGGCTGGCGAGTGCCGCCGGGGCGGCGCCGACCGACGATTTCAACGCGGCCTATGCCGAGGCCGAGGCGGCGGAACAGCAAGCGGGTGCCCTGAAGAACCAATGGACGACCACGCAAGCCGAGCTGAAATCCGCCCAGGCGGCCGCCAAGGCCGGCAATTACGATCAAGCGCTGAAGCACGCGCAACAGGCCGAGGCGCTTGCCAACGCATCGATCGCACAGGCCAAGGAGCAGGCGGCGATCTGGACCCGGGCCGTCATTCATTAGGCCGATCGTTCGTTAGACCAACCTCACGACAAGGAGCGTCGCGATGCGTCGCCGCGATGTATTGAAAGCTTTCGCGGTGGCGGCAATGTCCGGCACCCTCCCCGGGGTCGGGTTCGCGGCGGACGATGATCCTTACGATATCGGGCGCTTCGGCAATGCGCGCGTGCTGCATATGACCGACACGCATGCGCAGCTCCAGCCGGTCTATTTCCGCGAGCCGAGCGTCAATATCGGCGTCGGCGCCATGGAAGGTCGGCCGCCGCATTTGGTCGGGCAAGCTTTTCTTCGTCATTTCGGCATCGCGCCTGGAAGCCGCGCGGCCTACGCCTTCACCTTCCTCGATTATCAGGAGGCCGCGCACCGCTATGGCCGCATGGGCGGCTTTGCGCATCTCAAAACTCTGGTCGATCGTTTGCGCGCCGAGGCCGGCGCCGGCAATTCCATTTTGCTCGACGGCGGCGACTTGTGGCAGGGCAGCGGACTGGCCGACGCCATGGCCGGCGCGGATATGGTCGAGGCCGCCAACCTGCTCGGCATCGACGCGATGACCGGGCACTGGGAATTCACCTACGGCGAGAAAATTTTGCGCCAAAACCTCACCCGCTTCAAAGGCGAGTTCATTGCGCAAAACGTGTTCCTCACCGACGACGCTGCGTTCAACAATGCACCGGCCTTCGATTCCGCATCGGGCCGCGTCTTCAAGCCGGCGGTCATCACAGAAATTGGCGGTCATCGCATCGGCATCGTCGGCCAGGCCATGCCCTACGTACCGATCGCCCATCCCAAGCGCTTCACGCCCGATTGGACGTTCGGCATTCGTGACGCGGAATTGCAAAAAGTCGTCGATGGGCTGCGCCAGCGAGACAAAGCCGACGCGGTTATCCTGCTGTCGCATAACGGCATGGACGTCGATCTGAAACTGGCGAGCCGCGTTACCGGCATCGACGTCATTCTCGGCGGCCACACCCACGATGCGGTGCCGCAGCCGAGCCTCGTTGCCAATCCCGGCGGCAAGACGGTGGTCACCAATGCCGGATCGAACGGCAAATTCCTGGCCGTGCTCGATCTCGATATCGGCGCGGGCGGCGTGAGGGACCTGCGCTATCGTCTGCTGCCAATCTACACGAACTTAATCAAGCCGGACGGTGCGATGGTGGCGCTGATCGATCGTTTGCGCTCGCCGTATCAGGCGAAATTCGGCGAACGGCTCGCGACCGCCGACGCGCTCCTTTACCGCCGCGGCAATTTCACCGGCCCGATGGATCAGTTGATTTGCGACGCGCTCCGTCAGGAGGTCGACGCTCAGATCGCTCTGTCTCCGGGTTTCCGCTGGGGCGCGACCGTGCTGGCCGGCCAGCCGATCACCATGGAGGACGTATTGGCGGAAACCGCCATCACGTATCCCGAAGTCTATGTAACAGACATGACCGGCGGCCAGATCAAGGCGGTGATGGAAGACATCGTCGACAATCTGTTCAATCGGGACCCGTATTATCAGCAGGGCGGCGACATGGTCCGGATCGGCGGCATGGACTATGCCTGCGCGCCTAATGAGGCGACGGGACAGCGTATTTCCGATATGACGCTTGATGACGGCAAGCCATTAGACGCCGATAAGAGCTATCGCGTCGCCGGCTGGGCCTCGGTCAACCCGCAGTCGGGCAAGCCTGTGAGCGAGGTCGTGGCCGGATATTTGCGGTCGCAGAAGACGGTGAAGCTCAAACGCGTCAATCGCGTGGCGCTGAAGGGCATCGCCGCCAATCCTGGAATCGCCAAGGAAGGCTGACCTTATGGAACGTGGCAGCAGATGGGCAGTATCGATTCCCCTCGGCCTGGTCGCAGCCTGTATCGCGACGGCGTTTGCCGCCGCGCAAGCGCCGCGGGCCGCAGCGGCCGAAAACAATTCACTTGCCGACAAGCCCTTTGCCGATCACCGGCTCGTTTTGCAGCTGTCCGACGACGACGCCAAGAAGCAGAGCCTGGTGATCAGCGTTGCTTACAATCTGCTCAAATTTTATGGGCCCGATAAGATAGCAATCGAGGTCGTGACCTTCGGCCCCGGAATAGCGCTTTTGCGCGCTGACAGCCCCAACCGTAAATTCGTCGACAGCCTGGTCGCCCAGGGCGTGCGCTTCGACCTCTGTATGAACACAGTGGACACCATCAAACGCGAAACCGGCCAGGTTCCACCGTTCAATCCCAACGCCAGGCCGGTCGAAGCCGGAGTGGCGCAGATTCTTGCTCTCACCGAAAAGGGCTATACGCTGGTGCGCCCCTGAGCTTCGCAGACTGGAGCCCCGGTCAAGGACGCCGCACAAGTTGGCTTTGATTTCAAAGCTTTCGCATGCCTTCTGCGTGAAGAAAGTGAGCCGACAAATCCGGCCCGAAGCGGCTGAAAAACCTTGATTTTTGCTGGAACAAGCCCCATGTGGGGCGTCGAGACAAGCTGCGATTTAGGCCAAACGCTGGCGGGCTTGTCGATACTCTCCTGCAAACGCAGATCCGCGCCATTCGGTGCCGGGGCTTGTTGGTCAGGACCCTGATGCAAGTGCGTTTATAGCTAACGTCCGACCGAGTGCCGGAGCACATACGCCGCCATGCCGAAGGAATGCCGAAAGATCGCTGCGCAATGACATTACTACTGAAAGAGCCGCCCAGCGGCATGAGCGCGGAAGCGCTTTTTGAGCGCCTCGTCCCCGCGGCGCCTGAGGAGGCGACGCACGAAGAGATGGCGCAAGAGGAGTCTATGCGCGAGGACGCTGCGCGATCCGACCTGTTCGAGCCGGCGGCAGCGGGCAGTATCGCGCCCGCGGCTGATGAGACGCCAAGCGTGGCCGCGGGGACGCCACGAACCGATGCGTTCTCTCGCGGGTTGGTCGATACCTATTTCCGTCAAATGGGCGATGCCGCATGGCTGACGCGCGAAGAAGAAATCGCGCTCGCCAAACGCATTGAGGCTGCCCAAGCGTCGATCCTTGGCGCCTTGTGCACCGTGCCGACGCTGGTCGCCCTGATCGCGCGCTGGAGCCGCGACGCCATCGAAGGCCGCCTGCGCCTTGCCGATCTGGTCGAGCTCTCCACGTCGGGCCCGCAGTCTGCGCCGCGCGACGGCGCGGGCGACGCCGTACCGGCTGTCGAATCAGACGAGGCTGAGGCCGAGGCAGCGGTCGGCCAAACTGCCGCGGTAACGGCGCGTCTGCGGAGCGTCATCGCCGTCGCGGGCGAAATCGGCAAGTTGAGCCGAACCCGCCTGACGGCTATCGCCCGCGGCCGCGATCTGGGCAAAAAGAACGCTGCGCGCCTGCACGGGCTCAAGTCCAGTCTTGCCGGCGAGGTCGCTGCACTGCCGCTGCATGCCGGCCGCGTCGGCCTCCTGATCGCCGAACTTGAGCGCCTGCGGCCGTCGCGCGCCGGCGTAGCGCAACCGCCCGCGGACGTCCTGCAGTCCGCCGGACTGCCCGTCGCCGAGCTGCAGGACGTCCTCGCTCGGGTCGGCAAGGCGCGGCGCGAGATCAATACGGCGCGCGAGCAGATGGTCAGAGCCCATCTTCGGCTGGTGGTGTCGATCGCGCGAAAGTATCGCCGCCGGAGCTCGCTCGATCTGCTCGATCTGGTGCAGGAAGGCAACATTGGCCTCATGCACGCCATCGAGAAATTCGACTATAAGCGTGGCGTCAAAATCTCGACCTACGCGGTGTGGTGGATTCGTCAATCGATTGCCCGGGCGATCGCCGATCAGGCGCGCACCATTCGCATTCCCGTGCACATGACGGAACATGCCACCAAAGTCCTGCGCGAGCGTCGCCGGTTTTCGCAGAAGGAGGGGCGCGACCCCACCGCGGCCGAGATTGCCGCGCGGATGGGTATTGCCGCGGCGCGCGTCGATCAGGTGCTGTCGATGGTGCAGGAGCCGACCTCGCTGGACGTACCGATCGGCGAAGACGGCGACGCGACCTTGGGCGATCTCATCCGCTCACCGGATGCCATCGATCCGCAAGCGTCGGTGGAAGCCGGCGCTTTGCGCAAGATCGTCGGCGAGGCGCTCGACGATTTGACGCCGCGGGAACAGCGCATCCTGCGCATGCGCTTCGGCATCGGCGGGACCACAGACCACACGCTCGAAGAGATCGGTCAGCAATTCGGCGTGACTCGCGAGCGCATTCGACAGATCGAAGCCAAGGCTTTGGCCAAGCTCCGCGAGCCGCGACGCGCGCACAAGCTGGCCACCTTCGTCGAGCCCTGACCCGCTTCAAGGCTTGGAAAGGATCCCGCGGCAGGACCGCCCTTCCCTACCGAGGTTCGCTCCGCGAGAGGTCGCGCTTATCAGTGCTTAGGCGCAATCAACGCTATGCCGAACTGCAACAAGTGCACGCATCGGGGTGATCACCACGATTGGACTTCCCCGTCTTGCCTCACCACGTGTATCGTAATGTTCCGGCTCCGCCGTATGTCTGCGCGCCATTGCCGAACTGGCCATCGAATTTTCCGAGCAACGACCAGTTTTCGGTCATGCGCAATTCCGCGCCCAGTGTGGTGAGCGCGGAATCCTTCGGCGGTGCGGCGCCGTTGACAACGAAGGAGGAGCCGGGCAGCACCTGGAACGCCGCGGTGAGCGCCGGATTGCTGATCCAGTCGTGCGCCCAGGCAAGTCGCGCGCGCAGAATCAGCCGCATGGCGCCAAGCATGGTCAGATCGTCGGCCCGCGCGCCAAGCTCGCTGCGCGTGTCGGTCCCGCTCATGGCATTGAAGGCAAGCCCAAAGCCGCCGCCGGTCAGATCGGTCTCGGTGTAGCTTGGCGTGTGGAAGACTTGCGCCTGCACCGCGGCATAAGGCGTTAGACCCGCAAGACCGTTCGCCGCCGGCAAGCCATAACGATAACCGGCCTCAATCCGCCCGCCGTTGCTCTGGCCCTGGAATTTGGCTTGCAGTTGGTCCCCGAGCGCGGAGGTGCGGTTAGTGGTGAACCAGTTGTTGGCAAAGGCCAGTGCGGCGGAAAGATACGCTGGACCCGAATGGGTCTTGGCATAGATGCCGGCCTGCAACGCATCGCTTCGGCCGCTACCAAGCCCTTGCGCCAAATTCCAGTTGGTGCCGCCGCCCGCCAACGCGAAGCCCAGCACCGTGTCTCGCGACACCCGATAATCGGCGCCACCGGCATAGCCATAGTCACCGGCATTGACCGTGTTGGAGCCAACAACGGGATCGCCGTCCGTGCGGCTGGTGCCGCCGAATGCGGAGCCCCATGCGGTCCAACGCTGCTCGAAGCTTTGCGGCTTCGGCGGCGCTTTGGTCAGCATCGCGTTATAGGCAAGCACGACCTCCGATGGCAGCGTCGCATCCTGCTCCGGCGCAAAGCCGAGCGCGCCGCCGCTCACTCCGCCGCCGCCGCCGCTAATCCCGCCACCACTTGATGGATCGAGCATCAGGTTGAGGAAGTCGCTCATCAACTGGAACGCGCCGTTCTGCGCGTCCGCCGCATCTTCGCCGTCAACCTGGCTGAGTTGCGTGGAGCTTAGCGTGCCGAATACCGTCGGGATTCCGCCCGTGGTGTTGAAATAGTTGACCAGAGTGTTGGCGACGTTGGTCTGGTTGACATTGAGCGGCGCGTAGCTCGGCGAGGTAAAGTTCAGGGTCAGATTGAGATACGCGTGGGTAGCATCATAGCTCAGTGTGTCGGTGAAGTTCGCCGGCCGGTTGGTGTTGGTAAGCGAACCGAACGTGCCGCTGACGCTGCCGCCTGTGAGGATCGTGTAAACCTTGGAAATGTAGCTGCCGTTGGCGAACGTCGCATTCGCCGTCGCGCCGCCAAGGTTGGCCGTGCCGCTTACTGTCGCGGACGACGCCGTCGCCGGATTGACGAACACCTGATAGGTCGAGCCGGTCGCGAGCGTGAGGCCGCCCGCCACCGTTACGGATGTTCCTGCCGTACCCGAGCCCGGCGCAAAGGTGCCGCCAGAATTGACCTGCATGTTGCCGACCGTGCCGATGCCGTTAAGCGTCGCGCCGCTTGAAACTGTGGTCAGGCTCGACAAGGCAATCGAGCCGTTCACCGTCAGCGTGCCGGCCGCGACGTTGGTCGGTCCCGTATAGGTGTTTGTTGCTGATAGAACCAGCGTGCCGGCGCCGTTCTCATTGAGCGTGCCAGGTGTCGCGCCGTCAGCGATCACGCCGCTCAGCGTCTGCGTCGTGCCCGAAGGCGGCGAGAAGGTGGGATCGCCGGCAATTGTGATCGGATTGGCAATGGTGAAGTTGCCGATGTTCAGGAACGACAACGTCGTGCCCGCCGCCATCGCCAGCGTGCCGATGCCGAGCGCATTGCTGGCGCCCGCGGTGATTGTGCCGGCGTTAAGATCGATCGTGCCCGAGTAGCCGGCACTACCGCTGCTCAGCGTCAGCGTGCCTGCATCGATCTTATCGAGCGTACCCGTCCCCGAGAGCTGGCCGGAAATCGTCAGATCGTTACCGTTGGTGTCGATCGTCTCGGTCCCCGCCGCCAGGGTGACGGCATTGCCGAGCGTCACTGCCGCCGCAGCCGCCTGCAGCGTCGTGCCGGATGCCATCGCTACCGGGCCGGTGCCGAACGCATTGCTGGCGCCGGCCGCCATGGTGCCGCCGTTGAGATTGATGCCGCCGGAAAAATTATCGGTGCTGTTGGTCAGCGTCAGCACGCCGCCGCTGGTTTTGTAGAACGCGCCGGCGCCGGAGAGTTGGCCCGTCAGCGTCATATTGCCGATGTTGGTATCGATCACCTCGTTTCCCGCCGCTAGCGTGATCGCGTTGGCAATGGTCAGGTTCGCCGCGTCGTTCTGCAGGTTCCCGCCGTTGGCGATCGCTACGGTGCCGGTACCGAGTGCGCTGTCGGCGCCCACCGAGAGGGTGCCGCCGTTGATATTGGTGCCACCTAAATACGTGTTGTCGTTGCTGGTGAGATACAGGATGCCGCTGTCGATTTTAGTGAGCGCGCCGGCGCCGCCGATCGCGCCCGTTAGAGTAGCGTCGTTGCCGTCGGTATCGAAGGTGCCGCCGCCAGCGTTAAGCGTCACGGTGCGATTGGTGGTGATCCCCGCGAGAAATTGTAAGGTACCCCCGCCGAAGGTGAGCCCTCCCGAAGAGGCACCGAGATTGCTGTCGGACGAGATCGAGAGCGTGCCCTGGTTTATGGTCCATGGTGTTACCGCCGTGGTCGTGCCGCTCAGAGTCCAAACGCTGGAGCCGGTCTTCACATAGATGCCAAAGCCTCGATACTGCGAACTCGGCCCAATGTTCGACACGGTGAAAGTCGAGTTCGTCGATCCGCCGAGTGCGAGCGTATCCGCGGTGCTGAAGGCGACCACATTGCCGGTAATGGTCGAGCCAGCCTGAAGCTGCAGCGTGTTGGTGCCGCCGGTGAAGGTGATGGCGTTGGCCTGCGCGCCGGCATTGCCGAGCCCGCCCGAAATCGAACCGGAATTGACTATCGTGATGTTGCTGCCGGTTACACCGGCGCCGCCCGCGCCAGGCCCGCCACCGGTGCCCCCGCTGCCGCCCGTGCCGCCATTGCCGCCAAAGATCGAAGCTTGGTTGGCGATAGTTCCACCGGTCAGTGTCACACCGGCGCCGCCACCCCCGCCTGTCCCCTGTCCCTCAAACTCTGCGCTGTTGCCGCCGGCGCCGCCATCACCACCCGAGACGGTCGACGTGATCGTCAACGTCGGGGCATTTCCGACAATGCCGATACCGCCCGCGCCGCCATCACCGTTAGAGCCGAAGCCGCCACCCGCGGTGCCGCCGGCGCCGCCCAAACCACCCGTCACGGCGGCATCGATAGTGACGGTAGGGGCACTTGCCGTCAGTGAAAGGCCGATGCCTCCCGAACCGCCGTCGCCGCCAGAAACATCGGACACCCCATCGCCACCCTTACCGCCTTGGCCGCCTGTTACCGTATTGCTGCTGCCCAGCGCACCGAGCGAACCCGTGCCGGTCACGACTGCACCCCAACCGCCGGCGCCACCACCACCTGCGTCGGTGGTCGCTCCCGATGACCCGTCCGCACCTGCGCCGCCATTACCACCCGTGACTGCTGCACCGGGCAGGTTCGTGCCGACATAACCATGAGCGCCGCCGCCGCCGCCGGCGCTCGCGGCGGTTCCGGCGCCGCCTGAGCCACCCGGCGCGGTCCCGCCGGTTCCCCCGCCGGTTCCTCCGCCCGTGCCGCCACCACCGCCCGCCCCACCGGTAGCGCCAGCGCCACCACCACCGCCGCTGCTGTAGGTGCTCGAGTTTGTGCCGGCTCCGCCAGTACCGGTCGCGCTATCTACGCCCCCGGCACCGCCGCTCGCGCGCGGTCCGCCTCTGCCGCCCCCGGCCTGCGCCGGCAATGCCGACACCCACGAAATAATTGCAATGATGGCAACAATACCTGGTGCACGCACCCGAAGCGGCCAGTCTCTCATCGCCATAAATCTCCTGCCTTAATAAGGCAGCATCCGCCGACGCCTCGCCTGCTTGCGCGACCCTCGTTTCGCCATAACCGCGTTTGGGCCGCTACATGGCAGTTCAGGCTAACAGCCGAGGGGGGCCCGTAACAGGACCGGCATCCCATTTTCCCTGCGCTTGTTAGATTCGCGCACACTTTCCAATCGGCGGTGCTAAAAATATCACAGTGTTGGATTGCCCTGCTCGGCCGGACCTGTCGGCCAGTCTTCGTGCCTTAAACCATGATCCGCTGAAGTTGACTCGGATCTGGTCTGGGATTCTTGGTTGGAGCACGATCTTTTCGGAAAATCGGCATCCACCCTCGGATCAAGTGCGAGGGCAGGCTTTTTCCGGATCATGCCTTAGGGCGTCGACCGAGCAGCGCCCGCGTCATCACCGACAGGCCGGAGATCGGCTTGGCGGCGGGGGGCATTGCCGAAGGCGCATCGGCCGGTCTTGCCTCTCCCGGGATCGCCTCCGAAGCAGCCGTCGGCGACGGTTGCGCAAGGCGGGCGCGCAGATTGGCGGCGAACTGCCCGATGATTTGAGCCGCGGTCGCCTGGATCATGCCGACGCCGCGGCCGTACTGCGCGACCGCGCCGGACAGCATGAGATCGGTATGGATCAGCACGATCGATCCGCCGTCGCTCGGCTCAAGCTTGAAATTGGCGGTGGCATTGGCGGCGCCACGGCCCTTGGCATCGCTGCCCTGCGCCGTCACACGCGCGCTGTGCCTGGCATCGTCGACATCGCCCAGCTGCACCTTGCCGGCAAAGGCCAACGATACCGGTCCGAGCCGCACCGAGATTTTTCCCTTGTAATTGTGCGCGTCGATGATTTGGGTGAGTTCAGCCCCCGGCATGCAGGGCGCCAGACCCACGACATCCATCAATATCGGCCATGCTTGCTCCGGCGGCAGCAAGATCTCAAACGAATTATCGAATTCCATT
>JBAQHW010000373.1:0-2598 GCA_049288525.1 Xanthobacteraceae bacterium | reverse complement strand
ACCGGACTGCAGCGCCGCGGCGGCAATCGTCTCGATGCCGAGAGCCGCGAGCCGGCGTGCACCGCCAAGCAGTGTCTGCGCCGCGGCATTGGCATAGATCAGCATGCCGTCCGGATCGAAAGCGGCGATCGGTTCGTCACCGTCGCCGAACAGCCGGCGCACGCGTTCATCGGGCGCCAGTTTAGGCCCGCCGGGTTCGGCGGCGGCGACCAGCACCGCTGCTTTGCCGTCATCGAGCACGATGCGCGAGCAAATGCAGGTGAGCGCGCGACCGAAATTTGCGCCAAAGCCGCGCAAACGCTCGAGCCGATTTTGGGCCATTGCCGGCAGCGTTGCCGCCAGGCGGAGGATTTGCGCCGCCGCCGCGTCGTCGGCTTCGCGGCGATGCGCGCGGTATTGCTGTGGCGCAGCGGCGCCGAAAATCGCCGCGCCAACCGCGTTCGCCCACACCATCTGCCGGCCGTCGACGCTCCACAGCCACGCCGGACAGGCGCTTGTCGCCAGCGCCGCGATCCGCGGCTGACGCAACAGAGCGAGCTCTTTTTCCACCAACGACATGCGGTCGAAACTCGTAGCCTAAACAAAACCTTAATAGTGATAATGCGGGGCATGTGCGGCGTCCATGCCGCAAGCCGGGCATGGCGGGATAACCTTAACCGCAGCCGTCGCGCCGGCGCTTGTGCCGGATATTTGCCTGTCCGCTGCGAATTCGCGTTAGGATCGAAGCGCCGGGCGGCACCAGGAGACTGTGATGGCGAAAGATCCATTTGAGCAATTTGCTATTCCGAGCGACATGCGGGCGTTTGCCGAGCAAAGCGTGACACAAGCGCGCAAGGCTTTCGAAGGTTTCATCGAGGCGACCAATAAAGCGATGGGCCAGTTGCACGGCCAGACCGCCGCCGCCCACGAAATCGCCAACAAATCGGTAAGTTACGCCGAGCAAAACGTGACGGCGACGTTTGAATTCGCGCAGAAGCTCATGACCGCCAAGGATCCGGCGGAACTCATGCGGCTGCAATCCGAGTACCTGAGCCGGCAAATGCAAGCGATATCGAGTCAGGTTCAAGACCTTGGTCAAAGTGCCGCCAAGATTGTGGTTGATGCTGCCAAGCCTAAAATATAGCTACACTCGGCTCGCGCGCCTGTATAAAGCGCAATCATTTCATTGCCTTATAATATTTTGTGCATTGCAATAAATCCTGTTGCAATGCACCAAAAAACGTGCTATTTAGGACAGTAAAGATGGCGTGGACGCAGATGGCATCCTGCCGCGGGACGTAATCGATATCAGGCAACGCGCAATGGGCGGCGGAGCCAATGAAAAATAAATTCTCCAGGTGAGACAGCCCAAGAAGCATCGAGCAAAAACAAGGATCAGTGTCATGGCGGAAGCCACCACCTCCACCCCCCCGAAAGCCAAGACCAAGCCGGCGACGAGCGCATTCGAAATGCCGAAATTCGAGATGCCGAAATTTGAAATCCCGAAGATGGAAATGCCTGCCGCCTTCCGCGAGATTGCGGAACGCGGTGTTGCGCAGTGCAAGGACACCTACGAGAAGATGAAGGCCGCCGCCGAAGAGGCGACCGACGTGCTGGAAACCACTTATTCGACTGCCAGCAAAGGCGCCTCGGACTACGGCATGAAGATGATCGAGGCGGCCCGCGTCAACACCAACGCGGCGTTCGATTATGCCAATGAGCTGATCACCGCGAAGACGCTGTCGGAAGTCGTCGAGCTCTCCAGCGCGCATGCCCGTAAGCAATTCGAGGCTATGACCGCGCAGACCAAGGAACTCGGCGCGCTGGCGCAGAAGGTCGCGACCGAGACGGCCGAGCCGATCAAGGCCGGCATGAACAAGGCGTTCACCAAGGTCGCTTGATTGCGGTCTGGCGAATGCGCGCTGCGGTCATCGCGGCGAGAGGGCAAAGCCCGGGCCTGTCCCGGGCTTTTTGCTGTCTGGCGACCGGTTCCGGGCCATATTGCCAAGCTGAGGCGTTTTCTCCTAGACAACTACGCGCCAGGGCATGATCCGGAAAATGCCTGCCCGCGGATTGATCCGAGGGGCACACACGTGGTTTTCCGATAAGATCGTGCTCCAGCCAGGAGTCTGGTTGTGCAGCTGTAGCTCAGTTGGTTAGAGCGCCTGACTGTGGATCAGGAGGTCGGTGGTTCGAATCCACCCAGCTGTACCAATGAAAACAGGGACATCTGCGAGATCCGAGTGTCTCTTTCTCAAGGAACCACCGCGCAACCACCGAATTCGGCATGGCACGGTACACGTTGGCTGTTCTAGACGAAGCGGAACGCAACGCGGCCGAGGGTGACAGTGGACAGCATAGTAATCTCGGCAGGACGCCCCGCTGGAACCGCCTAGCTGCCGAAAAAGTCGCGCGCATTCGCGAGGCGCTGATCAGGCAGGGTGATCTTCCGGCGCCGACCGAGAGCGGCCCGAGGTCGTCACCTATGTCGTCTTAGGTACGTTGTGTCACTCTTGTCTCCGAGCCGGACCGCTCGATATCACTCTGCCACTTCGGCGGAGGTCGCCGCTACGCTGCTAACGGCAACCGCTAAACCTTGTCGTCCCGCATCTGCACGGC
>JBAQHW010000372.1:0-2812 GCA_049288525.1 Xanthobacteraceae bacterium | reverse complement strand
GTCCTGTCGCTGTTGCCGGGCGATGCGGTCACCGAGCACTCCATCGAGACCAAAGCCGGGCCACTTGCCTACACCGCGACGGCCGGGACGTTCCCGCTGTTCGATCAGTCCGGGACCCAGTCGGCGGGTATTTTTTACACCGCCTATGTCGCCAAGAGTGCCAGCCCGTCGCCGCGACCGGTGACGTTCGTGTTCAACGGCGGCCCGGGCGCCGCGTCGGCCTTCCTCCATCTTGGGCTGGTCGGTCCGCGCCTCGCCCAATTCGGCGCGTCAGGCCGTGACGGCTCGCAAACCCATCTCGTTGACAATCCCGACACCTGGCTTGCCTTCACCGATCTCGTTTTGATCGATCCGGTCGGCACCGGCTGGAGCCGCGCGGTAAAATCCGACGACGCTCACGCCTTCTGGAGCGTGCAGGCGGATGCCGAGTCGATGGCCAAGGTCATCGCGCTCTATGTTGCGAAAAACGGCCGCGCCAGTTCGCCGAAGTTCATCCTGGGGGAAAGCTACGGCGGCTTCCGCGCCGCCAAAGTCGCGCGCGCGCTGCAGGAGGATCAGGGCATCGTCGTCTCCGGCATCGTGATGCTGTCGCCGCTGCTCGATGGCAACTTCCAATTCGGCGGCGACCGGTTTGCGCTCGGTGCGGCGCTGCAGCTGCCGTCTTTGGCGGCGGCGGAACTTGAGCGCAAAGGCGCCTTCAGCACCCAGGCGCTGGCGCAGGCCGACCATTTCGCGCTGACCGATTATCTCACCACGCTGGCCGGTCCGCCGTTGCAAGGCGACGCGGCCAAGGATTTTTACGCGCGCGTCGCCAAGATCACCGGCGTTTCGGTGGATGCGATCACGCGGTCGCGCGGCTTTATCGATGACGACTACATCAAGAACCTCGCCGGCGACCATAAGATCGTCAGCCACTACGACGCGACCTTCGCTTCGGACGATCCGTATCCCGAATCGCCGGCGGAACGCGGCCCGGACCCGATACTCGACGGAATGATCCGCGCCTATGGCGGGGCCTTTGTCGGCTATGCGCGCGACGAACTCGGCTTCAAGACCGAGATGACCTACAACCTGCTCGACGGCGCCATCTCGCGGCGATGGGATTGGGATCGCGGCCGTGGGCAGCCGAGCGTCATGGACGATCTGCGCGAGCTCTTGGCGCTGACACCGTCGTTCCGGCTGTTGATCGCGCACGGCTACAGCGACATGGTCACGCCTTATGCCGTGACGCGGTATCTGCTGCAGCACTTGCCGCCGTTCACCGGCGAAGCGCGCACCGCGCTGAAGCTCTATCGCGGCGGCCACATGTTTTATCTCGATCCGGATTCGCGCAAGGCTTTTACCGCCGATGCCCGGACAATTTACCCGGCGCCGTAATGGTTACCAGAGTCAACCAAGACGGCGGCTAGGCACTGCCATGCGCGGTTGTCGACACGGCGGAAGAAGTCGCACGGCATGGCGCGCGGTGCGCGGCGCTTTGTCTCACCGTGCGCGGGGCGCTTGCCCAACTGAACGGACCAACTGAAAGGTATGTAGGATAGCTTGTTTTCGGGCAAAAAAGCCGGCTGCGGCGGTTTGATTGAAAGGGCTGCCAGCGGCGCGGCGCGCGCTTACTTTCTTTTGCGCCAGGTCTCGTATTATGATGCCACATCTGCTCGACTGAAGTGGAGCAAACGATTTGCCGTAAATGGCCGACCCAAAAGTCTGATTTTCAAAGCCGACCCAAGAACATCAAAAGGGAGGAACTACGCGATGTCCAAGGATTCTATCATTCCCGTGCAGCGGCGAACGATATTGAAGGCCGGCCTGGCGATCGGCGCCATGCAGGTCGCCAGTCCGTTCGTCATCAAATCGCTCGCCGACGAGCCGGTTAAGATCGGCTGGGTGGACCCGTTCTCGGGAACCTATGCCGCACTCGGGACCAGCCAACTCAACGGCGCCAAGATGGCGCTCGCCGAGGTCAACGCAAAGGGCGGCATGCTGGGTCGCCAAGTTCAAATCTTGCCGGAAGACAATGCCGCGAACGTCGGTCAGGCGACGGTCAAGGTTAATAAGCTCATCGATCAGGACAAAGTGAACTTCATCTGCGGTTCGGTTTCGTCGGCCGTCGCGTTGGCGGAAAGTCAGGCCGCGAACCTGAAGAATACGCTGTATATTGCGACTGGTGGGCACGTGGACACCGTGACCGGCACAGACTGCCATTGGAACACGTTTAAGATCTGTTCCGATACCTGGATGTTGGCTCAGGCGCTGAGCAAAACGTTGCTCAGCAAGTTTGGCAAGAAGTGGTACTTCTGCACGCCCGACTATGCCTGGGGCCACTTCCTCTATGCCGGGTTCTCCGAGATTCTGAAGAAGGCCGGCGGCACGGTTCTCGGTAACGAGCTGATGCCGCTTGGCTCGACCGACTTCTCGGCGGCCCTGATTAAGGTGCAGCAGGCGAAGCCCGATGTGTTCATCGTCCTCCAGGGCGGTGACGACTTCGTCAACGTAATGAAGCAGGCAACCCAGTTCGGCATGACCAAGAACATGGCTTTTGGCTACGGCTTGGTCGAGCTTGAGCCGCTGGCGGCGCTGCCGAAAGAAGCGAGGCTCGGTTGGGGCGTCATGGAGTGGTGGTGGGATCAACCCAACCAGCCGCATGTCAAGGCGTTCGTCGACAAGTACAGGAAGACTTACGCCAGCTCGTCGCAAAGCACGCCGAGCGCCCGAAGCTGGTTCGGCTATGTCGCCGTACACAGTCTCGCAATGGCCGCGGCCAAAGCCAAAAGTATCGACTCGGTCAAAATGGCGCATGCCATGGAAGGCTTGG
>JBAQHW010000371.1:0-1867 GCA_049288525.1 Xanthobacteraceae bacterium | reverse complement strand
GTCGGCGGTGCTGAAATCTTTCGAGCACGCACTGCCGGTTTCTCCGCTGGAGGGGACATGGTCGCAAAACATCGAGCCGGACATCGGACTCTCGGACAGCTGAGCCGCATCGCTGCCGCGCTTATGGTCGCGGTTGTTCTCGGCGCGCCGCCGGCGGCGGCGCAGCGCGTTGCGCCGGCGCTCAACTCCACCAATGCTATCCTCAAATGGATCAATTCCTACCGGCACAAGCCGGACCCGGAGAGCCTGCCAGCCGTCGTGCACACGCTGAGCGCCATGCAGGCGTTCAAGGACGCCGAAAGCTCCGGGCCCTATATCGGCTTTATTGCCGGCGTGCTCGGCGCCAATCCGCGGCTGGCCGAAAACCTGATCCTGAAAATGCTGTCGATCGACCCGGCCGACCATTGGGTGCTGGTGCGGGCCATTGCCTATTCCGGCCTGCCGCATTGGAAGGATCTGCTCGCCACGTTCGTCGACCGCATGCCGACGCGCCGCGAGATGATCAACCAATATCTCGACGGCAAGCTGCCGACGCTGCAACAGATCGATTTCAAGACCACGAAGCCCGGCATGCTCGACAAGATCGAAGCTTCGCTGCACATCGGCGAGAAGCGAAAGAAGATCGTGGCGCTCCAGCCGACGCCGGAATTGATCGACGTGCTGTGGGGCTATTATCTCGCCACCGGCAGCTACCCTCCGATCGAGAGCGTGATCAAGCTTTTGCCGCTGTCCAACGATCACGACAACGTCGACAATCTCACCACCGGCAGTGCGGCGAAATTCACGCTGGCGAGCAATGCGGTGCGCGACACCGATCTGTTGGCGATGCTGCAGGCGGCGGAGAAAAAGCAGCCCGGCGACATCAAACCCGTCCTGCACGACGTTATCGAGACCGCGGAGACGGTCGACACCGTGCATATGCGCCAGGAATCGCTGGCGGCGATCGAAGAGCTCAAAGAGAAGGGCCCGTCTTCCAAGCGCGAGCTCTCGGGCTGGGGTCAGGTCGGGCAGGGCGCGCTGTCGATGGGCTGCGTCGTCGCGGCGGCGACCGGCCAGATCGAGCTCGGCATTCCCTGCGTGATCGGCGGCGCCGCTTACACCGCCGGCCTGCAATATGCGACGCACTAGCGGAAAGACGGCTGTGTCAGGCTTCGTAGCTGTGTCAGGCTTCGTCAATGACGCGAGGGGAACGTCAGATCACCGAGGTGAGACA
Organism: Xanthobacteraceae bacterium; assembly: GCA_049288525.1. GTDB lineage: Bacteria > Pseudomonadota > Alphaproteobacteria > Rhizobiales > Xanthobacteraceae > BOG-931. The sequence goes on along the minus strand of JBAQHW010000371.1, from coordinate 654 downwards.
TTACGCTCAGGCCTGCCGCGGCTCGATCAAGCGGTCGAGGGTGATCGGGAATTCGCGCACGCGAATGCCGGTGGCGTGCCAGACGGCGTTGGCGATCGCACCGGCGGTGCCGGTGATGCCGATCTCGCCCACGCCCTTGATGCCGAGCACGTTGACATGCGGGTCGTCTTCCTCGACCAGGAGCGCTTCGAGCGACGGCACATCGGCATTCACCGGGACGTGGTACTCGGCGAGGTTGGCGTTCATCGTCCGGCCGGACCGCCGGTCGGTCACCGCCTGCTCCTGCAACGCGAACGATACGCCCCAGATCATGCCGCCATAGAGCTGGCTCTGCACCAGCCGTGGGTTGATGATCCGTCCGGCGGCGAAGGCGCCGACCAGCCGCGTCACGCGCATCTGGCCGAGATCGGGATCGACCTTGACCTCGGCGAAGACCGCGCCATGCGCGTGCATGGCATAGTCCGATGGAGCGTGTTCCATCGGGTTCGGGCTGCCGCTCGCGCCGCGGCCTTCGATCTGCGCCAGCCCGGCGCGACCGAGAATATCGGCATAGCCCTCGCTGCGGCTTTCGTCGTCGCGGCGCAACAGGCGGCCGCCGCGCGCGATGACGCCGGCATTGCCGGCACCGAACAGCGGCGAGTGCTCATCATTGGT
>JBAQHW010000370.1:0-5848 GCA_049288525.1 Xanthobacteraceae bacterium | reverse complement strand
GATCACCGCGTATTTCAAAACGATGTAATAAAGCCAGTGACGCTGGAACGGCGAATCGGTGCGTTTCATGACGCGCTTTCCTCCTTGCCGGCAAGCGCCTTGGTCATCGTGGTGTTGGCGAGCCACTCGTCGCCAAGCGTCACGGTATTGCGCTGCTGGGGGGCGAAGCCGCGTTTTTCGAAAAAGCCACGCGCCGTGTCGCTGGCATCGACGGTGAGCAATTTTGAGCCGCGCGCGGTGGCAAGCTTCTCCAGTGCATCGCACAGCATCGCGCCGGCACCCTGCCCGGCCGCCGCTGGGTGCACATAAAGCATGTCGATTTTGATGTTGCCGGCGAGTGAGCCGAAGCCGACCGGCGAGCCGTCATAGGTCGCCACCAGCGTCAGTTCACCGGCAAGTTTTCGACCGAACTCCGCTTCATCGTCGGCCGTCGCGGCCCAGGCTTCCTGTTGTGCCTCGGAATAATCGTCCGCCGTCAGTTCCTTGATGGCTGCACGAAAGATTTCGGCCAGCAACGGAACGTCGGTCGGCAGCATCGGCCGCATGGCGAGCTGTGGTGTGGCGCGGGCATTCATGACGCCACCGTCTTTATCTTCCAGGTCGTCGGGTTGTCTTTATGATCTTCAAGCTCGATCCCCATCTTAGCGAGTTCGTCGCGGATGCGATCTGATTCCTTCCAATCTTTCCGGGCGCGCGCTGCGCTGCGTGTTTCGATAAGATTTACGACCTTACTCTCATCAACCGCAATCGACGCCGGCCGGAACGCCGCCCATCCGGCGGCGGTCTCTTGCAACAATCCCATCAGCTGCGAACTTGCCTTGAGACACGCCGCCGCCGGTTTGCTGCCTTTGGCAGCCTCGCCGCGAAGCTCGTGTAACGCGGTGAACACCTTCGGCGTATTCAAATCGTCCGCCAGCGCATCGACCGCATCGGCACACAAGAAGCCTGACGGTACATCGCCGGTCAGGGCATACCAATGATCAAGCATCTTCTGCGCCTCGCGCAACCCGGTTACGGTCCAGTTGATGGGCTGCCGGTAATGCGTTTGCAGCATGGTGAGGCGGACCACCTCGCCTGGCCAATCCCTCAGCAACTCATGGATCGTCACGAAATTGCCGAGGCTCTTCGACATCTTCCCGCCTTCGACCTGGAGAAAGCCGTTGTGCATCCAGTAATTCGCCATCGCCGGCGTATGGAAGGCACAGCGCGATTGCGCGATCTCGTCCTCGTGATGCGGAAAGACGAGATCGATGCCGCCGCCGTGGATGTCGAAGGTCTCGCCGAGATATTTCCACGACATCGCCGAGCATTCGATGTGCCAGCCGGGTCGGCCAGGCACCGCGATGCCGGCGGGCGACGGCCACGCCGGCTCGCCCGGCTTCGACGGCTTCCACAGCACGAAATCCCGCGGGTCGCGCTTGTACGGCGCGACTTCGACACGGGCGCCGGCGATCATCTCATCAAGCGGGCGCTTGGATAATTGCCCGTAGTCCTTCATCGACGGCACGCTGAACAACACATTGTTCTCGGCGACATAGGCGTTGCCGGACGCGATCAGCTTGTCGATCAGCGTCTTCATCTCGGCGATATGCTCGGTGGCACGTGGCTCGACCGTCGGCGGCAGGCAACCGAGCGCGGCGACGTCGTCGTGAAACTGCTTGTCGGTGGCTTCGGTGACCTTGCGGATCGCCTGGTTCAACGGCAGGCCGGGATAGTCCTCCGCCGCGCGCGCGTTGATCTTGTCGTCGACGTCGGTGATGTTGCGCACGTAAGTGACGTGGTCGGCGCCATAGATGTGGCGCAGCAGCCGGAACAGCACGTCGAATACGATGACCGGACGCGCATTGCCGATATGGGCGAAGTCGTAGACCGTCGGCCCGCACACATACATGCGCACGTTCGCGGGATCGAACGGCTTGAAGGGCCGCTTTTCGCGCGTCAGCGTATCGTAGAGCTTCAGGTCCATTGTCGAATCCAACCGTGCAAAATCGTATTCTACGCCTTCAGGCCGGCTGGCCGGGGCGTGTCCAAAATCTCGACGGTGAGAAAAGACGGCCGCAGCCAGCGTTTTGCGCTAGCGAATAATCTCCCGGCAAATGCCGAGTGTTTGAGCGGGGCCGTTCATGGGCGGCAGAATGGTCGAGGCCGTGCTTGGCGTCAAGGTCCCGTCACACCGGCGCAACTGCCTTAACGCAAGCTTAACCGCGCCGTCGCATTGTTCGGCCCATCGTGGTCGAGCAGGTCGGTTGGCTCATCGGCGCCTTGGCGCCGGCTGGGGGGGACGATGCGTTTTGTTATCGCCATCAGCGCCGCCGCAGTCATGCTTCTGGCCGGCGCAGCGCACGCCGAGAAACGGCTGTTCATCGTCGCCAACGATGGCGACGCCTATGGCGTCGACCGTTGTCTCACCTCCGGCGCGCCCTGCGGCGCGGCGGTGGCGATGTCCTATTGCAAGTCACGCCAGTTTGGGCAGGCGCTGTCCTACCGCAAAGTCGACCGCGACGACATCACCGGCGCGATTCCGGCGGGCGACCCGACCTCATGCAAAGGCGGCGATTGCGGCACTTACGTCGCCATCGAGTGCTCGCGCTAATTTTGATCGAGACGCGCCGGGTCACCGATCAGCTGCCTCGGTAGGGGCAATTCCACGGTCCATCTTAAACAGGCGGCACTAACACCGCGGAGCAAATTTAATTCGCTCGCCTTTGTTGGGACTGCGCCCAAGGCCGTTGCGTGGAATGGCAACTTCGTTCATCTTCGGCCGATGGCCGGCCAACGCGTACTGGAAAGCGATGTCAGCGGGGAAGCGGGCGCGTCGGCAAGCGACCAGGCGCCGTTAAAACTCGAGCAATTTCTCCCCTATCGGCTCAATGTCGTGGCGAGCCTGGTTTCACAGGCGCTGTCGCGCGTCTACGCCAAACGCTATCGGATCGGCGTGCCGGAGTGGCGCGTGCTGGTCACGCTCGGCCAATTCGGCGTTATGACGGGCAAGGCGATCGGCGCACACACCCACATGCACAAGACCAAGGTGTCGCGGGCTGTGGCGCTTCTGGAAAAACGCAAACTGCTGGCCCGCCGCATCAATCGCGAAGACATGCGCGAGTCGTTCCTCTCACTGAGCGCCAGCGGGAGGGCGATCTATGAGGAATTGGCGCCGCACGCGCTCGAATTCGTGCGCCGGCTCACCGACATCCTCACCGCGGGCGACCGCGAAGCATTCAATCGGGCGCTGCAACAGATCACCGATCGGTCGGCACAACTCGTCGCCGAAACCGTCGGGCGGGACGGCGCCAAGGAGGAGGACGCGTGAAGCTTTATTCCTATTTCCGTTCCTCGGCGGCTTACCGCGCGCGCATCGCGCTCAACCTCAAGGGCATCGCCTACGAGACCACGTCGATCCATCTCATCAAGGAAGGTGGCCTCAACAGGCGGCCGGAGTTCCGCGCGATCAATCCACAGATGCGCGTGCCGGTTCTGGTTACCGACGCCGGCACGGTTTTGATCCAGTCGCTGGCCATCATCGAATATCTCGACGAGATTCACCCAGAGCCGGCGCTGTTGCCGAAGCACCCGCTGGCGCGCGCTCACGCGCGGGCGCTTGCCGAGCTGATCGCTTGCGACATTCATCCGCTCAACAATACGAGCTCGCTGCGCTACTTGAAGCACCAGATGCATCAGGAGCAGAGCGCCATCGACGCCTGGTACCATCACTGGGTAATCGAAGGTTTTGAGGCTCTCGAAACGCTGATGGCGCCTGGACCCTATGCTTGCGGCGATAAGGTTACGATCGCCGACGTTTGCCTGGTGCCGCAGGTCGCCAATGCGCGGCGCCTCAAAGTTCCGCTCGACAGTTTCCCCAAGATCGTCGGCGTCGATGCCGCCTGTCGCGCGCTTGACGCCTTCGATCGCGCGCGACCGGAAAATCAGCCCGATGCCGAGTAAGTCCGAGTGATCGCTTCGTAGCGACGCGCTTTTGACACCATCGTCGTGTTCACACTTTAGTCACCATTGCCGGGCTTGATCCGGCGTGCGCTCGGAAAACCCGAACCAAAATCCATTATGCTCAGTATTCCCAGGTACTTAATACCAGATCGGCTCTGCTTGGCGCAGGCCGCCGCGCTGGGATTTTTGGCGTCGGCGACGCCCGCCATGGCGCAGAATTATCCGGTCCCGCCGGGAGCGATCCCTCAGGCGACCAATCAGCCGGCGCCTTATCAACAACCGCAATATCCGTCGGCGCCCTATCGGCAGCCGCAATATCCACAGCAACAGCCGCAATATCAGCCGGTGGCAAACCAGCCCGCAGCCAACCAGCCGGCGCTCAATCCGGCCCGGACCAATCCGGTGTGCATCCGCCTTGAAGGACAGCTCGCTTCCTTCGACCAGGGCACGGCCGATCCGGGCCGCGCCCGACAGATGCAGCAGGCCGAGGCTGCGATCGCCAAACAACAGGCCGATATCGATCGCGCCACCGCGCAAGCGCACAAATCCGGCTGCGCCGGCACCGGCTTTTTTGCGCTGTTCTCGGCGCTGTCGCCGCAATGCGGACCGATCACCTCGCAGATTCAGCAGATGCGCGGCGACCTCGACCGCATGATGAGCGATCTGGAGCGCCTGAAAAGCGGCACTTCCGACCAGACCGATCAACGCCGCGCACTGATCGGGCAATTGGCGCAAAACAATTGCGGCGCCCAATATACCGCCGCGGCCAACGCCCAAGGCGGCCCGCAAGGCTTTTTCGATGCCTTGTTCGGCGGCGGTACGATCGTCAATCCGAACGGCGACGGCGCGCCGAGCGGCACCTACCACACCGTCTGCGTGCGCTCCTGCGACGGCTACTATTTCCCGATTTCCTATTCGACTCTGCCGACACATTTCGCCGAGGACGAAAAGGTCTGCCAGCGCGAATGCCCGGCAGCCGATGTCACGCTTTATTCCTACCGCAATCCGGGCGAGAGCATGGATCAGGCGGTTTCGACCAACGGCCAGCTCTATACGGCACTGCCAACCGCCTATCGCTATCGCACCCAACTGGTCTCCGGCTGTTCATGCCGCAAGCCCGGCGAGAGCTGGGAAGACGCGCTTAAGAACGCCGACGATTCCTCGACGCTCGAAAGCGGCGATATCATCGTGACCGATCAGAACGCCAAAACACTATCACAGCCGCCGAAGGCTGGCGGCAAAACGGTTGCGAGGGCGCTGCCGAACGCGTCTATCGCGGCCTCGACCGCCGATACCGCCGCTCCGGAAAAGCCCAAGGGTCCGGTGCGGGTGGTCGGGCCACCGTTCCTGTCGCAGTCGGAACTACGATTGCAGCAGCAGTCGCAGCAGCCGTAATGACGGCTTAAAAGTCCGCCGCACCGGCCTTCGCCATCGCCACCCCCCGCGCGGTCGAGCGCTCCGGCTCGGAACTGGGCGTGCCCGGATCGCTGAAACGATTGACGATCGGGTAACGTCGGTCGCGGCCGAAGTTCTTCAGCGTCACTTTCACGCCGGGCGCCGCCTGACGCCGCTTGTATTCGGCAATATTCAACATCCGCTCGATCTTCATCACGGTGTCGCGGTCAAAGCCCGCCGCGACAATTTCGACCGTCGATTCCTCGCGCTCGACCAACCGTTCGAGAATCTGATCCAAAATGTCATAAGGCGGCAGCGTGTCCTGGTCGGTCTGATTGTCGCGCAACTCCGCGCTCGGCGCCCGTGTTATGACGTTCTCCGGAATGACCGCGCCGGCTGGGCCGTGCGCGCCGTCCGGCTTCCAGCCATTGCGCAGCCGCGTCAGACGATAGACTTCGGTCTTGTACAAGTCCTTGATCGGATTGAAGCCGCCGTTCATGTCGCCGTAGAG
>JBAQHW010000369.1:0-2220 GCA_049288525.1 Xanthobacteraceae bacterium | reverse complement strand
CCGTGCCAGGAAACCAACGTCGGCCGGTCCATCGGCTACGGCGGACTGGCGCCGTTCTGGCCGACATTGATCCGGCCGACATTGAAGCTGCCGTCGGACTGTTTCACCGCCGCGAGGACGGCGAATGGCGCACCTGGTTTGATGGCGCTTAAATCCGCGATCTGAAAGCGCACGACAGGAGCGTCCGGTGGCACCATGATTTTCTGCTCGCCGTCCTTGTATTTGACGGTGAGCATCGGGCCGCTGACGCCGGTGACGGTGGCACCGACGGTGCCGTTGGTCATCGTGCTGGTCGGGCCGTGATCCCACGGCCGAAACCCTTCCCCAGTGCCCCGCATGGACGCCGGGAAAATGTGAACCTCGATGGCCTTTTGCGTGCCGTCGGGTTGCGGCATGGCGCCACTGCCGACAAAGTCGCCCGGTTTGATGTCGGCAAGCGATGCCTTCACCACCTCGACGACCATAACTTTATCGGCGAGGTTGAGCTTGAGCTCATCGCCTTTGGCCGACTTCGCCATAACGCTGTGACCGTTAACCTTCTCGATGGTGCCGCGCAAACGCACGGTCGGCGGCTGCTGCGCCAGCGCCGCCGTCGCTGCAAGCGCAGCGAGGACCGCGAATGCCTTAAACACCGATGGTCCCATCTTGCGCTCCCCGGAAGTGCTTCACCGCCAAACGTCGTAGTCGCCGAATGACACGTTCGGTGCCTCCAGGGTACCATTCGGATCCTTCTTCGTCGCGGCGATGAAAATCTTTTCGCCCGGCTTGAGATCGGCCAGCGACTTCTTGGCGTAGGTCGCGATGAGGGTCTCCGGGGTGACGAGAACAGTCTTCTCGCCGTCCTTGTATTTCACCACCAGTTTCTCGCCGTTGATGCTCGCAACACTTGAGTCGACCGCGCCATTGGTCATCGTCGAGTTGGGCACATAGTCCCACGGCCGATGGCCGTCACCGACGCCGCGCATGGCTTCGGGGAAGATGATGATCGCGGTCGCCTTCTGCGAGCCGTCCGGTTGCGGCATCGCGGTGACGGCTACGTACGAAGTCGGCTTGACGTCGGACAGCGGTACCTTGACGACCTCATTCACCGGCGCGTTGTCGGCGAGCTTGATCTTCATCTCGACGCCGTCGCGCGATTTCGCCGTCAGCATAGAGCCGTCGACACTTTCGATGGTGGCACGCACACGCACCACTTGCGGCGTTTGGGCAATGGCAATGGAAGTGGCAAACAGCAAGGCAAAGGCGCTTGCAACCGTCATCTTAAACAGGGTCATCGTCACTCCTCCCGGCTCGCCCGAATCGTGGGCCTTGGCTTATAACACCCCGAACGCAAGCTTATTCCGACGGCCGGGTCGGCGGAAGCGAGAGATCGGCCTCGAGCAGCGCACGCAGTTCGTCGGTCACTTCGGGTTTTTTCCCAAACCACTGCGTAAAGCCGCGCACCGCTTGATGCATCAGCATACCAAGCCCATCGGCGGTGCGCAGTCCGCGGGCGCGGGCAGCCCGTAACAGCGGCGTCAGGAGCGGCGCATAGACAAGCTCCACCACGATGGCGCGGTCGGGCAGGCGCCCAATATCGAGCGTGAGGTCCGGCTGTGCTGCCATGCCGAGCGTCGTCGTATTCACGACGAGCGCCGCATCGCCAAGGGCCGCGTCGCGGCCGTCCCAGCCGAGCGGATGAACGCGTTCGCCGAAGCGCTGCCGCAAGGCTTCGGCCCGGCCGAGCGTGCGGTTGATGACGGCGATATGCTCGATGCCGCGCTCCAGGAGCGCGTAAGTCACCGCGCGCGCGGCGCCGCCGGCGCCGAGCACCACCGCGTTCGTCAAACCACGATGCCAATCACGCGCGCTGGCATCGAGATTGTTCAAAAATCCCTCGACGTCGCTATTGGTCGAGCGCAGCACGCCATTGTCGAGCCAGAGCGTGTTGGCGGCGCCGACCGCGCGGCCACGATCGTCGCCTTGCGAGCACGCAAGCGCGGCTTCCTTATGCGGCACGGTGACATTGGCGCCGACATAGCCGCGGACGCCAAGCGATTGCATGAAGCTGCCGAATTGCTCGGCCGGCACCGCTTCACGGCGATATTCGCCGGCGACGCGATAGGTCTTCAGCCAATAATTATGAATGAGCGGCGAGCGCGAATGCCCAATGGGCCAGCCGATGACGCAGGCAGCTGGCGCCGGTTCGGTCACGCCTCATCCGCCACGGCGTTGTGCAAG
>JBAQHW010000368.1:0-1540 GCA_049288525.1 Xanthobacteraceae bacterium | reverse complement strand
TTGCGAAAATCGATAACGCCGGGGTCGCCTCGCATTATGGACTCCTGAAAACGGTGACTATAGCCCGGCGCCGAAGGCGCGCGGGCACAGCATTATAGCCGCAGCAGCGCAGGCAGGAAGCGCGTTGCGGCACGCGGGAACCGCCCAGAGTGGAAAAACCTACGAACGCTCGGTGTCGTGGCAGCAGGCCGCAGCCCCGGCGCCGGCAAGCGCCTCGGTCATGATGCGCCGGATGGTGCGGGCGCAGCGTCCGCATTGCGGGCTGCAGCCGAGGCAATGATAGACCTGCCCGGTGGTGCGCGGCGCGCTCTCGCCGGGCTTCAGCGTGGCGCGCACGTCTTGATCGGAGAACACGTTGCAGGAGCAGACGATCATTGGCGGGGCAACACTGGGCGAGACAACATTGGGCGGGGCAACATTGGGCGGCAACTGTCCGGTGGGCGTCCTGATAAAATTGCAGCGCTCTCGTAGACGAGGAATTCAAACTTTGCAAATGAAATCAACACTTTATAGGAATTCTAATGTTTGCCGCGGACACCTCCAGCGCACCGATTTCTCAAGATACATCAAGAGTCCTAACCGGCCGCTGCAGCCTTGATCTCTATCAATAAATGCCGAAAAAATTCCCGCGGCCGGGCAGGGCCGCTTAAGCCGCCGCCTCTTCGGCGTCATCCTCGGTGCGGCGGCGGCGTCCCCGCAGCCGGCACAGCCGCGATGGGATAAAGCACAAGTCCTCGATCAGGCCGGCGAGCCGCTGGCCGCGGCCAAGCGCGCGATCGAGCGCCGCCATGGTACGGGCCTGTCCCGGGTCCTCGTCATCGACCCAGGCCCGCAGCACGGCGGCGAACATCACCGCCAGCGCTTGCGCTCGGATCATGCCGCGCGGGCCGGCGGCCGGAATATCGGCGGCGGTCAGCATCCATTGCTGCGAGCGCACGGATAGCCCGTTGAGCGCCAAGGCGAGCGGCGGATTGCGCCGCGCCGAACGGACGAGCGAACGCACCGCCTCGCGTTGCGGCGCCATCGCTTCGAGCCGGCGCATCATGACGTCGAACAGCCGCTCGCGCGGCGGCTCATCCGTCATGTCGGAAAAATCGCCGGCGAGGACGGCGTGGTCGAGCGATTTCAGATAGGCGGCGAGAATGCCGAGCGTCGAGGGAAATTCCTCGCGCAGTTGCGCGAGCGTCACGCCGGCGCCTTCGGCGATCTCGGCGAACCCGATGCGCTCGATCCGCTTGTCGGCGAGCAAAGCGAGGAAGGCGGCGACGATCTTGTCGCGATCGCTGGCCGGCGGCGAGGAACTCGACGAAGCGGCGGCGCGCGCCGGGCGTGAGCTTGGCGATTTGCGGGCGGGTTTGCGGGCCATGACGGTCACTCCGGGGCTACTCCCCTTGAATGTAGGGTCGTTGCCCGGCCGTTCCAAGGCGATCGTCCTCCCCCGATATTTATCGGGGGAGGATTAAAAGGAGCTCAGCCCGCCAATTCGCGCGAACGGGCGGTGGCGGCGGCGATCGCGCGCCGCATCAGCGGTGCAAGCCCG
>JBAQHW010000367.1:0-20889 GCA_049288525.1 Xanthobacteraceae bacterium | reverse complement strand
GCTTGTCGCCGGAAGCTTGGTCGAGGTCGCGCGCTCGCTGATCGGCGTCGCGGTGCCGAAAGGCGCCGCCAGGCCGGACCTCGCTTCGGTCGAGGGATTCAAGCAGTCCTTGCTGGCGGCGAAATCGATTGCGCTGTCGAAGCCGGTCGGCGGCGGCGCCAGCGGCGCCCATATGGCGAAAGTGTTCGAACGACTCGGCATCACCGCGGCGATGACGGCCAAGGCTAAATACGGCGCCGGCGGCGCTGCCGGGCTTGCCGGACTGGTGGTGCTGCGCGGCGAAGCCGATATCGGCATTCAGCAGATGGCGGAATTAATCGCGGTCGACGGCATCGACGTTGCCGGGCCGCTGCCGGCGGCGATTCAGGGAGCGACCCTATTCACCGCTGCCGTCACGGCGAACGCAATTCATCCCGCGGCGGCACGCGCCGCGATCGATTTTCTCACCACACCGGCCGCCAAGGCCGTCATCAAGGCGAAGGGCCTGGAGCCTGTTTAGCGCGCACGATCTTTTCGGAAAACCGGCACCCACCCTCGGAACAAGTCCGCGGGCAGGCTTTTTTCGGCTCATGCGTTAAATCTTGCGGCTGTCGTAAGCCCAATGCAGCAGCGCCTGGCGCTGCCGCTTCCGGCACGTCACGTCGCCCGGCTCGCAATTTTTTTGCACCTGCCGCACATGGCGGCGGATCGCCTTCCAGCGGCCGATCTGCCGCGCGTCTTCGCCGGCAATGCGCCGTCCCATGTAATAGCGGCAATACCATTGAAACCAGCCGCGCGGATCGTCCTGGTAAATCCAGCCCTTCCTGCGCCATACCGACAAGGGCTGGCTGGCATCGACGCCGAAATAGTTCAGCGAAGGATCGCGCTCCTTGCCGGCAAGTTTGGCGCGCGCGAACCAGCTCTTGGGAAATTCCTTGCGGCAATCGGTCAGGTATTTGCCGGCGAACACGCCGAGGCGCAGCATCTGCGCCGGCGTCAGGTCGGGACGGAAGTCAGGCGTGAAATTACGTCCCGCCAGCGCGGTGCGCGCATAGCGATAGCCACGCTGCATCTTGTCGTTGACGGTGATGATTTTCTTCTTCACCGGCGACGCTCTCAACGCGACCGGCCCTTGAGCACATCGGGATTGACGACGTTGATCGGCTTGCCGGCCGCATAGGCGTTGATCTGGTCGAATATTTCGGTGAACTGCGTTTCGTATTCGTCGCGGGTCACGTAGCCGATATGCGGCGTGCAAACGACGTTGCTCATGGTCAACAATGGATGCTGCGGATCGGCCAGCGGCTCGGTTTCGTAGACATCGACCGCGGCCATTCCCGGCCGGCCGGCGCGCAGCGCGGCGACCAGCGCGCCGGGCTCGATCAAGGGTGCGCGGCTGGTATTGACCAGAAGCGCCGTCGGCTTCATGCGCGCCAAATCGGCTGCCGTGACGATATGGCGGGTCGCCGGCACCAGCCGCATGTGCAGCGAGATCACGTCGCAGCCGGCGAAGAACGATTCCTTATCGGGCGCCGTCGCGTAGCCGTCGGCGCGTGCCTTCGCCAAAGTGTCGGGCCGCGCCCACACCATGATGTTCATGCCGAAGGCGCAGCCATAACCGGCGACCACGCGCCCGATGCGGCCATAGCCGTAAATGCCGAGCGTCTTGCCGCGCAGCGTCGAACCGATGCCGACTTGCCATTGCCCGGTTTTCAGCGCCGCGACGTGCTGCGGGATGAGCCGCAGCGAATCCAGGATCAAGCCGAAGGTCAATTCCGCCGCGGCGTAGGACGGCGTGCCGGGATGCTGGCTCGATGACACGACGATGCCGAGCCGGGTGCAGGCGTCGATGTCGATATGCGGATAGACGCTGCGCTGGCTAATGAGCTTGAGGCGAGGCAGCCGTTCCAACAGCGGCTCGCGGATCTGCGTGCGTTCGCGAAACAGCACCAGGACTTCGGCATCGCGCAGGCGCTCGGCGAGCGCGGCTGTGTCTTGCAGGTGGTCGTTCCACACGGTGACGTCGTAGCCGTCGAGTTTGCGAAAGCACGGCAGCGTGCGCAGCGTGTCGAAATAATCGTCGAGGACGGAGATTTTCATGGAGCGAATTGTGAAATGGCGAATAGCGAATAGCCAATAGTAGCGCCGCAATTTGCCATTCGCTACTCGCCGCTCCCCGCACAAAAAGAAACCGGGCCCTTTGCGGGCCCGGTTTAGTTCACCGGCGTGGGGGCGCCGACGACACCTTCCAGAGGGGAACAGCTGCCTGCTTTTCGGCTGCCTATCTGGGAGGATGGCGGCAGCCGCTGCTATGCAGCACCTGAACAGTATGCGATTCACTCTGCGCCCCGACAACGCGAAGCTTCACATGACAGCCATGCGATCGTTGCGCATTGCAGAAACTTGCATGCAGCCATGCCGGAAGCAGGCTGCGAGTCACATCTGTTGAGATTACAGCAGCACATTGCGCGTCACGATGTCGCGCGCGGGGCCGAGACGCCCCCTGAACGACCGTTAGAAATTCCACCGCTGCGCGTTGGCGACGAGGAAGTCGCGAAACGCCTGCACGCGGGCGACGGCCTTGAGTTCTTCCGGATAGACGAAATAGGCGTCGAGCGCGATCGCCTCGGTATCGCCGAACAGTTGCACCAGGCCATCTTCGACAAGGTAGTCCGGCAGCATGGCAATGCCGAGCCCGCGCTGGCAGGCGCGCAGAATGCCGAGAATATTGTTGATGACGAGATGCGGCTGGCGCGGCCCCTTGCCGTCACGGGCGACTTCGATCAGCCAGCGCGACGACTGCAGGTAGGACGGCACGTTGCCGCCCAGCACCAAAGCGCGATGGGTGTCGAGATCCTCGACGGTGCGTGGCGTGCCGAATTTCTTGAGATATTCGGGCGAGGCATAAGCGTGGAAATGCACCGAAAACAGCTTGCGCTGGATGAGGTCGGGCTGGGTCGGTTGCCGCAGCCGGATCGCCACGTCGGCCTCGCGCATGGCGAGGTCGAGCTCCTCCTCCGTGGTGATCAGGGTGATGTGCACCTCGGGGTACAGGTCGAGGAATTCGCCGAGCCGCGGCGTGAGCCAATGCACGCCGATACCCGGTGTCGTGGTCACGCGCAGATCGCCGTTCGGGCGCTCGCGCGAATCGGTGAGCTTGGCGCGCGCGGCCTCGAGCTTCATGAACACTTCGTGCGCGGTGCGATACAGGAGTTCGCCCTGCTCGGTCAGGATCAAGCCGCGCGCATGGCGGTGAAACAGCGATACCGACAGCTCCTGCTCCAGCGCACTCACTTGCCGCGACACTGCCGATTGCGACAGGCCGAGTTGCTCGCCGGCATGGGTGAAGCTGCCCGCTTCGGCGGCGGCGTGAAATACTTTTAGTTTATCCCAATCCATTGCATGTACTTTCTTCTCGTCCCGCCTGCGGGAGAGATAAAAAAATCACTCCGCGGCCGCGCGATGCGCTGCGTTGACCGCGAGAAAACGCTCGGCTTCCAGCGCCGCCATGCAGCCGAGCCCGGCGGCCGTGACCGCCTGCCGGTAGACGTCGTCGGCGACGTCGCCGGCCGCGAACAAGCCCGGCACCGAGGTTGCGGTCGAATGCGGCGCCGTTTCGATATAGCCCGAAGGCTTCATCCGAACCTGGCCGGTCACCAGTTCGGTGGCCGGCGAATGGCCGATGGCGATGAAAATGCCGTCGACGGCGCGTTCGCCGATCGCGCCCGTTTTGACGTTTTGCAGATGCGCGTGCGTCACTTTCAAGGGATCGTGCATGCCGGCAACGTCGTGCAGCACGGTATCCCAGAGCACGTCGATCTTCGGATGCTTGAACAGCCGGTCCTGCAAAATCTTCTCGGCGCGCAAATGGTCGCGCCGGTGCACCAGAGTGACCTTGGCGGCGAAATTGGTGAGAAACAGCGCCTCCTCGACCGCGGTATTGCCGCCACCGATCACCAGCACGTCCTTGCCGCGGTAGAAAAAGCCGTCACAGGTCGCGCAGGCGGAAACGCCATAGCCGCGAAATTTCTGCTCGCCCGGCAGGTCGAGCCAGCGCGCCTGGGCGCCGGTCGCCAAAATCAGCGCCTCGGCGAAGTAGACATCGCCGGAATCGCAGTCGATGCGGAACGGACGACGCGCAAGCTCGACCTTGTTGACGTAATCGGCAACAAGCTTGGCGCCGACATGAGCGGCCTGCTTTTGCATCTGCTCCATGAGCCAGGGGCCCTGGATGACATCGGCATAGCCGGGATAGTTCTCGACGTCGGTGGTGACGGTGAGCTGGCCGCCGGGGGCCATGCCCTGGATCAGCACCGGTTCCAGCATGGCGCGGGCGGCATAAATTCCCGCCGTATACCCGGCCGGCCCCGAGCCGATAATCACGACCTTGGCGTGGGTGGTGTTGGGCACCGGTCAATCTCGATCGTTAGGGCAGGTCGTGAAGGTCCAACCATGCCGGGATAGCCCGCGAAATCGACGATTTCGGCTTTCGCTAGGCTGAAAAAGCCCAAGCCCCGGCCTTTCTTGCCGGACCGGACCCCTTAGCCGCTTCTCTATTTATGGATTCGGCGGAGCTATGCAAGATACGCAACCCACCATACCCACAAGCACAAAGGGCATGCTTGGACCGGAGGGTGCCCCTGACGAGGGCGGGGCAATGCAATACCGGCGGGGTCCACGCCGGTCACGGCGCAAGTGCGCGCGTCACTTCCACTCGACCTTCATGACTTCATAAGCCTTGGCCCCGCCAGGGGTGACCACTTCCACCTGCGCGCCCTTCTTCTTGCCGACGAGAGCGCGGGCGAGCGGCGAGGTAATGGAGATCTTGCCCTTCTTGGCGTCCGCCTCCGGCTCACCGACGATCTGCCACACATTTTTCTTCTCGGTGTCCTCGTCGATCAGCGTAACCGTCGCGCCAAAGGTGATGGTCTCGCCGGACAGCTTAGACACGTCGATGACTTCCGCCCGCGCGAGCTTGTCCTCGAGCTCGGCAATGCGGCCCTCATTGAGGGACTGCGATTCCTTCGCCGCGTGATACTCGGCATTTTCGGAAAGGTCGCCGTGCGTGCGTGCGTCGGTGATTTGCTGGATGATCCGCGGCCGCTCCACCTGCTGACAGTGCTTGTGTTCGGCTTCCAGCGCTGAGTAGCCTGCCGCTGTCATCGGAATCTTATCCATCAGTCTCAAGCCTCCAAATACTTAAGCCGCAGAGACAAAAATCCAGTCGCGGGCCGCAGCATTTGCCCGGCCACGCGACAAAGAACTGGCTCTACACGGACCGTCGCTGCGGCCGCCCCGATGCGCGATCAGACCCGGCCCCAAAATAACTTTGCAGCGCACACACTTCGAGGTCGCCCCCAAGGTAGGCCCTGATGCCCTGCGCTGCAGCGACGGCCCCTGAAAGAGTGGTGTAGTACGGCACTTTATGCAAGAGGGCTGCGCGCCGGAGCGAGCGGCTATCGGCCAGCGCGGTCGCCCCCTCGGTGGTGTTGAAGACCAACTGGACTTCGCCGTTTTTGATGGCGTCCACGATATGCGGGCGGCCCTCGGCGACCTTGTTGATCTTGACCGCCGCCACACCTTGCTCGGCGAGGTAACGTTGGGTTCCCGACGTTGCGAGCACCCGGAAGCCCAGCTCGGCGAGCAGCCGAGTGGCTTCCAGAATCCGCGGCTTATCGGCGTCCCTGACCGAGACAAAAACGGTGCCGCTCTTGGGCACGCGGGTGCCGCCGCCAAGCTGGCTTTTGGCGAAAGCGATGTTGAAGTCGCGATCTATACCCATCACTTCGCCGGTCGATTTCATCTCCGGGCCCAGCACGGTGTCGACCTTGTCGCCGAAGCGTGCGAACGGGAACACCGCCTCCTTGACCCCGACATGGTGGGCGCGGCCGGGCTCGAAGTGCTGCGGCTCGAGCGCAAAGCTGGCGAGCGTTTCGCCGGCCATGATGCGTGCCGCGATCTTGGCCGCCGGCACGCCGGTCACCTTGGCGACAAAGGGTACCGTGCGTGAGGCGCGCGGATTGACTTCGAGCACGTAAATGTCGCCGTCTTTGATGGCATATTGGGCGTTCATCAGACCGCCGACCTTCAGCGCCAGCGCCAGCGCCCGGGTCTGCCGGTCCAGTTCGGCGATTGTTTCGGCCGACAGATGATGCGGCGGCAGCGAGCAAGCCGAGTCGCCGGAATGAATGCCGGCCTCCTCGATGTGCTCCATGATGCCGGCGATGTAGCTGTCCTTGCCGTCAGCCAGGCAATCGACGTCCACCTCGACGGCGTCGGTGAGATAGCGATCGATGAGCAGCGGCCGCTTTTTAGAGACGGCAAATTCCGACGGCCGGTCGAGGTCGGCGGCAAGACGCACGACGTAACGCGCGAGATGATGGGCGTCGTGCACGATCTCCATGGCGCGGCCACCGAGCACATAGGACGGGCGGATCACGATCGGGTAACCGATGGCGTCGGCGATCGCTTGCGCCTGTTCCGGTGAGGAGGCGATGCCGCTCTTGGCCTGGCGCAAGTTCAACCGGTCGAGCAATTGCTTGAACCGGTCGCGATCCTCGGCGAGGTCGATGGCGTCGGGCGAGGTGCCGAGAATCGGCACCCGCGCGGCCTCGAGCGAAGCGGCGAGCTTGAGCGGCGTCTGGCCGCCGAACTGCACGATGACGCCGTGCAGCGTGCCGTTCGTCCGCTCGGTGTCGATGATCTCGATTACGTCCTCGGCGGTCAACGGCTCGAAATAGAGCCGGTCCGACGTGTCGTAATCCGTCGACACCGTCTCCGGATTGCAATTGATCATGATGGTTTCGTAGCCGGCGTCCTTGAGCGCGAAGCAGGCGTGGCAGCAGCAATAATCGAATTCGATGCCCTGCCCGATCCGGTTTGGACCGCCACCGAGGATGACGACTTTTTTCTTGGCTGACGGCGCCGCTTCGTCGGCGGCGCAACCGTTAAACGGCGTCTCGTAGGTCGAATACATATAGGCGGTCGGGGAGGCGAACTCGGCAGCACAAGTATCGATGCGCTTGAACGCCGGCCGCACGCCGAGCTCACGGCGGCGCCGCGACACCTCTTCGGCGTCGAGCCCGGTGAGGCGGGCGAGCCGCGCATCGGAAAAGCCCATCGCCTTAAGCCGGCGCAAAGCCGGCGCCGATTGCGGCAGGCCATGAGCGCGAATGACCGCTTCCATATCGACGATGTCGCGAACTTGCGCCAAAAACCACGGGTCGATCTTGCAGGCGTTGTGAATGTCGGCGTCGTTCATGCCGAGACGCATGGCCTGCGCGACTTTGAGCAGGCCGTCCGGCGACGGCGTGCCGAGCGCGGCGCGGATGGCGTTCTTGTCGTCGCCCTCGCCGAGCCCGGGGATGGCGATCTCGTCCAATCCGGTGAGCCCGGTTTCCAGCGACCGCAGCGCCTTCTGTAGGCTCTCGGCGAAGGTGCGCCCGATCGCCATCGCCTCGCCGACCGATTTCATCGACGTGGTCAGCACCGGCTCGGCGCCGGGGAATTTCTCAAAGGCAAAGCGCGGAATCTTGGTGACGATGTAATCGATGGTCGGCTCGAAGGAGGCCGGGGTCGCGCCGCCGGTGATGTCGTTCTCGATTTCGTCGAGCGTGTAGCCGACCGCGAGCTTGGCGGCGACCTTGGCGATCGGAAAGCCGGTCGCCTTCGAGGCCAAGGCCGATGACCGCGACACGCGCGGATTCATCTCGATCACCACCAGCCGCCCGTCCGCCGGATTGACCGCGAACTGCACGTTCGAGCCGCCGGTCTCCACCCCGATCTCGCGCAGCACCGCGATCGAGGCGTCGCGCATGACCTGATATTCCTTGTCGGTCAGCGTCAGCGCCGGCGCGATGGTGATCGAATCGCCCGTATGCACCCCCATCGGATCGATGTTCTCGATCGAGCAGACGATGATGCAATTGTCGTTCTTGTCGCGCACCACCTCCATCTCGAATTCCTTCCAGCCGAGCACCGATTCTTCGATCAGCACTTCGGAGGTCGGCGAAGCGTCGATGCCGCCTTCGACGATCTCGATGAATTCCGCCTTGTTGTAGGCGATGCCGCCGCCGGTGCCGCCGAGCGTGAACGACGGCCGGATGATGGCCGGCAGGCCGATGTCTTCGAGCGCTTCGAGCGCCTGGATCAGCGTCTTGATCTGATGCGAGCGTGGCGTCGCCAGCCCGATCCGATGCATCGCCTCGCGGAACAGCTTGCGATCCTCGGCCTTGTCGATGGCGTCGGCGGTAGCGCCGATCATGGTCACGTCGTATTCGTCCAGCACCCCCATGCGGCGCAGCGACAGCGCGGTATTGAGCGCGGTCTGGCCGCCCATGGTCGGCAACAGCGCGAAGCCGCCGGGCACGGCGTAGCGTTCCTTGGCGATGATCTTGGCGACGATCTCGGGCGTAATTGGCTCGATATAGGTCGCGTCCGCCAAATCCGGGTCGGTCATGATGGTCGCCGGATTGGAATTGACCAGGACGACGCGATAGCCCTCGGCCTTAAGCGCCTTGCAGGCCTGCGTGCCGGAATAATCGAACTCGCAGGCCTGGCCGATGACGATCGGGCCCGCGCCGATGATCAGGATCGAGGAAATGTCGGTCCGCTTGGGCATCGCTTCCTTTACTCCCGGTCGTCATTCCGGGGCGCGAGCGTCAGCCCGCGAGCCCGGCATCCATAGTCACCATCCGTGGATATGGATACCGGGCCCGGCCTACGGCCGTCCCGGAATGACAAGGGCACAAAAAAAGAGCGCCTGTCAGGCGCGCCGGCGTCAGGGCTTGGTTGGCTCGGCCCCGCTTGAGCGGGTCTTAGACCAGATTCGCCGGACAGGGAAGGGGCGTCGCCGCCCGGCGGCAACTATGGCATGCCCCCCAAATACCTGCCCTCGGACTTGGTCCGAGGGCGGAGAGGTTCGCGAAAACGACATGCTAAACAAAAACCTAGCGCGCATCCCGACGTCATTAAATCGCGACACGCGCTAATGACCCTCGCGCGGCCAATCGCGGGCCAAAGTGCTTTTGACCCAGGCAGGGACAATCGCGACCGGATTATCGTTTCGGCTGGCCGATATTGGGGACTTCAATACCGAGCGCCGTCGCCAGATCGATCTGGTGGTCTTGCTCGTCGATGAGGATCTGACGAATCTGTTCGGCCAAGGCAAATTCGCCCAGCGCTTCGCATTGCCGAACGCGCTCTCGATAATTCCGAATCGTCTCGTTCTCGTTTTCCAAATCGAAGCGCAGCATCTCTTTTGCTTTGTCCGAGGTGCGGACGGGCTTGGGATTAACGTTGGGCATTTTGCCGAGATAATCGATCTGCCGCGAAATGATCAGCGCGTGCTTGAGTTCCTCCGCAGCGTGGGTTTCGAGCTGATCGGCGATGCTCATGTACTCTGCCCCCTTCAAAACCTGGGAATAGACGACATAGGAGATGATCGCCTGGTATTCGCGAGACAAATCTTCGTTCAAGAGCTCCGCCAGCCGATCACGCGAAATCCCTTGGCCGTCCGGAGACGACTTTTCCTTGGCCATGTCCAATTCTCCTCGTTGCAGCTCGTTAGCACCCGGCCGTGCCAGCCCCTTCAAATCCTGCCGGGCAAGACCAAGATCAAAAGGATGACGATGACGAGACCCAATCCGCCGCCGCCATAATAACCAGTGCCATAAAACAGACGGCGTCCACTACGGTGACCGCCGGACGCAGATCGGAATCCACTGTTGTCTCCCAGACGGGACGCAATTGTCCCGGTGCCTAATTCGGCGGCCGCCGGAAAGTTCCATCGCCCGCAGGAGCGCGCGTCGGCACAACCGGACTTGCATTCGCCGGGAAACTATCGCACGCACTCGAGAAATCGGGTTCAATAAATCACCGGAGGATCGCGTGGGTGCGTCCATGCAAGGCGAACTGCAGCCGAGCGTCTATCGTTTCAAGCTCGGCGATTTCGAAATCACCAATATTCTCGACGGCAAGGCGATCCGCGACGGGCTGCATCCGGGCTTCGGGCCGGAGCGAACCGCGGCCGAAGCGCAAGAGCTTTGCCGCAACAACGCCATCGACGCCAACCGCTACGTGCATCCGTTCATCCCGACGCTGGTCAATACCGGTAGCGAGCTGATCCTGTTCGACACCGGCAATGGCGGATTGGCGCGCGACTATCCGCAACTGCGCGGCCGTCTGTCGGAAGGCGGCCTGGTCGGCGCCATGGCGCGGGCCGGCTATGAGCCGTCCGATGTCGATCTGGTCGTCGTCACCCACGGCCATCCCGACCACATCGGCGGCCTGATGGACGCCGGCAAGCCGGTGTTCCCGAACGCCCGTTACGTGTTCGGCGCCGCCGAGTTCGACTTTTGGAAACGCGGCGAGAACGTGCGCGAGGCGCGCAAATTCAATCTCCAGCTCTTCCAGAAGCTCGCTTTGCCGCTCGAGGACCGCTCCCGCTTCATCAAGCCGGGCGACGAGGTGGCGGCGGGCATCCGCGCCGTCGACGCCGCCGGACATTCGCCCGGGATGCTGGCGTATCACGTCGAAAGCAAAGGCAAACGCTTTTTGATCTGGGCCGATACCTGTGTGCATTACGTCATGGCGATCCAACGGCCGGATTGGCATCTCGACGTCGACGACGACAAGGACAAGGCGGCGGCCACGCGCAAGCGCATGCTGGCCATGGCGGCGGACGACAAGCTGTTCGTCACCGGCTACCACATGCCGTTTCCCGGCATCGGCACGATCGAAAAAAGCGCCGATGGCTATCGGTGGCTTCCGGTCAGCTATCAGTTGGAGCTTTAAAATAGAGCGCGGCAAGCCTTGCCGACCCCGCCCCGCTCGCAGCCGCGGTGTGATGTCGCTCCCCTACTTTCGCACTTCGGACTGTTGTAGCCTCCTGCGCAAGCTGTCAGCGGGACGTGCCGGCCTCTCGCGCGATCACAGACGGCATCCTGCCCGCGGCGGGTGAAAGCCAAAAAATATTTGATCTCGTCGCGCGCCCGAGTGGCCGCCGGCAACCGAGGTCGGGGAGAGAAATCATGAGATTTCCGCGCCGAAAATTTCTGCATCTGGCGGCCGGCGCGATTGCGCTGCCGGCCCTATCGAGAGCCGCGTTCGCGCTTGATTATCCGACGCGGCCGGTGCGCATCCTGGTCGGCTTTCCGCCCGGCGCCGCGACCGACATCGTCGCGCGGCTCCTGGCCCAAGCGCTGTCGGAGCGGCTCGGCCAGCAATTCGTCGTCGAGAACAAGCCGGGAGCCGCCAGCAATCTCGCCGCCGAAACGGTAGCCCGCGCCGCGCCAGACGGTTACACGCTGCTCGCCATGACGGTGACCAACGCGGTCAACACCACGCTGTACGCAAAGACCGCCGATTTCGACTTTCTGCACGATATCGTGCCGGTCGCCAGCACCATCCAGTCGGCCAATGTTCTGGAGGTCAATCTGGGCGTTCCGGTCAAGACGGTTGCGGAATTCATCGCCTACGCCAAGGCCAATCCCGGCAAGCTCAATTACGCGTCGTTCGGCACCGGCACCGCGCCGAATATGTCCGCCGAACTGTTCAAGATGATGACCGGCACCAATCTGGTGCACGTGCCCTATCGTTCGAGCTTCATGCCGGATCTGCTCAGCGGCCAGGTGCAGTGTGCGTTCACGCCGATTCCGCTGACCATCGCCAATATCAGGGCCGGCAGACTGCGCGCCATCGCGGTGACGAGCCTTAAGCCGTCGGAAGCGTTGCCGGATACGCCGACGGTGGCGGCCACGGTGCCGGGCTATCAGGCGAGCATCTGGCACGGCATCGGCGCACCCAAAGGCACGCCCGACGACATCGTCGACAAGCTCCACACCGCGATCAACGCCGTGCTGACCGATCCGGCGATGAAGCCGAAATTTGCCAATCTCGGCGCGGAGCCGGCACCGATGACGCGGGCCGCGTTCAACACGTATATCGACGCCGAGGTCGTGAAGTGGGCCAAAGTTATCAAATTTGCCGACATCCAGCCGAGTTGAGCCGGCACATCAACGCGGGCGCGCAGTGAACGTCATGCGCAATTGATTGTGCCCGACATTCTCCGGCGCGCGCCGCGCGGCAAAGCCTGCCTCCGCAAGCTTTGCGACCATCGTCGTTTCATCGTAGCGCGTCAGCCCGATGCGCTTGCGGATCTGCCAGTAATCGGACAGCCGCGTGCGAATGAGACCGGCGATCGCGGCCGCCAAGAAGCCTTTTGCCGCGGCGAAGCGCAACAGCGCCATGGCATCGGTGGCCGCAGCGGTTGCGGGCGGAATGATATCGCTGACGATCAGCAGTCCGTCGGCGCGCAACAGGCGGTGAAACAACGCGAACAGCGTCTCGGTCTCGTCCGGCGCGAGATATTGCGCCACCGAATGCAGCACGATCAGATCGAGCGTGTGTTCGGGCAGGCGCTCGACGTCCGTCGGCGCAACGGCGCGGATTTTCGGGTCGCCGGCGAACCGCGCCGCAAGCTGTGCGCGCAAGCCCGGCGCGCCTTCGCACAGCAACAGCTCGCCGGCCGCGCCGGCAACGATTCCGGCGTGCAGCGCTTCGCCCGAGCCGTAATCGAGAACGCGCGCCGACGGCCCTGGAACAAGCTGCGCGATCGCTTGTGCGATCAGGCGATAGTGAACGTCCCGGTGCCGCGCATTGACGTAGATCGAATGAGTGGAGTCCCAGAATGCCAGCCACGCCGCGCTCATGGCAGGATCATAGCGGGAAAATCGCCGCGCAAAATCAAAGCGGTCATTTAGGCCACAGGAAAATCAGCGGGCCGTTGTTGCCGAATATCGGATCGGTGGCCGGCCGCGGCACTTTCGGAATCGTCACGGTCGCTCTCGCATGGTCCGGCCTGCTGCCGCGGCACAGATCGTATTTTCCGGTCGGCGGATAGGCGCCGATGACGACAAGCTCCGGCGTCTGCGCCAGACGCTGATGACCGGTGCCGGCCGGCAAGATCACCACATCGCCCGGCGTGATTTCGATGTCCTCGCCGTTGTCGCCGCCGAAGCGCACGGTAGCGCGGCCGCGGACAACGCCCATCGCCTCGTGGATCATGGAGTGATAGTGCACATAGGGATAAATCCCGTTGCGCCACATATTGCCCCAGCCATTAGCCGCGAAGGTTTTCTCGATCACTGCCTCGGGATCGGGCGAACCGGCGAGGACGATGCCGCCGCGATAAAGCACAAGCGGCAGATCCGGATTATTGGGAATCCGGCCGTCGTCGGCGAATGTGTGCGTGATCGGAGCGTCGGCTGGCATGCTGTCGGTACTATATCACCGCGGCGGCGGCGCTGCGGTTTTACCCAGGTTTGGGTTGAGATTTTATAACACCGGCCTCGCCGCCCCCGCGCGGCTATCAGCGTTTTGCATCGCGCATCATAGCGACAAAGCGATTGAACAAAAAATGGCTGTCGCGGGGCCCGGGCGAGGCTTCGGGATGGTACTGCACCGAAAACACCGGCCGATCCTTGAGTGCCAAGCCGCAATTGGAACCGTCGAACAACGAGACGTGCGTCTCGACGGCGTTTGTCGGCAGCGTCGCCCGATCGACCGCAAAGCCATGGTTCATCGAGGTGATCTCGACCTTCCCCGTGGTCAGGTCTTTGACCGGATGATTGGCGCCGTGGTGGCCCTGATGCATCTTCATGGTCCTGGCGCCGACCGCCAGTCCCAGCATCTGATGGCCAAGGCAAATGCCGAATACCGGTTTTTGCTCGATCAAGCTGCGGATCACCGGCACCGCGTAGGCGCCGGTGGCGGCAGGATCGCCGGGCCCGTTGGAGAGGAAAATGCCGTCGGGCTTGAGCGCGAGAATATCCTGTGCCGACGTCGTCGCCGGCACGACCGTGACCTTGCAGCCATTGCCGGCGAGCTGGCGCAGAATATTGCGCTTGATGCCGTAATCGATGGCGACGACGCTGAACTCGGTACGGTCCTGCCGGCCATAACCTTCGCCCCAGCGCCACGGCGTCTCGTCCCAGGTGAAGCGCTGCCCCGTGGTCACCATCGGCACCAGATCCATGCCAACGAGCCCGGGCCAGGCTTTGGCTTCGCGCTTGAGCGCATCGAGATCGAAGCGTCCTGACGGGTCATGCGCGATCACGGCATTCGGCATGCCATTCTTGCGGATGAGCGATGTCAGCGCCCGAGTGTCGATACCGGAAAGCCCGATGACGCCACGGCTCTTGAGCCAGGCATCGAGATGGCGGCTGGCGCGGTAGTTCGACGGTTGCGTGATCGGCGAATGCAGCACCACGCCGCGAGCCCCAGGCGTCGCCGCAAGATTGACGGTCTCGATGTCCTCGTCGTTGGTGCCGACATTGCCGATGTGGGGAAAGGTGAAGGTGATGATCTGCCCGGCATAGGACGGATCGGTCAGGATTTCCTGATAGCCGGTCATCGCGGTATTGAAGCAGACCTCGCCGACCGCATGGCCGGTGGCGCCGAGGCCGGTGCCTTCAAGCACCGTGCCATCCGCCAGCACGAGCAAGGCCGTGGGCTTGGGGTCTGCCCAAGCGGCGGAGAGTTGCGGGGACTGCGGTTGTGTCGGCATAAGCAAGGGCCTAAATCTTAGCGCTCACCCATCAGCCCCAACGGGCGCCATTGCGAGAGGCCTTAGCCGTGTTGCGCGACGATATCAACAGCGCCTTGAAGGTGGCGATGAAATCAGGCGAGGCCCGCCGCGTTTCGACGCTGCGGCTGATCAATGCCGCGATTTTGGCGCGCGAGACGAGCGGCCCCGAGCGCCTGAGCTTGAGCGACGCCGAAATCGTCGACGTGATGCAGAAGATGGTGAAACAGCGCCAGGAATCGCGCGACATTTACCAAAAGGCCGGCCGCAACGAACTGGCCGATCAAGAGCGTGACGAAATTGCGATCATTTCCGTCTATTTACCCAAACAAATGTCCGACCTCGAAGCCGCTTCCGCGATCTCGGGACTGATCAAGGAGATCGAAGCCGAAACGCTCAAAGACATGGGCCGCACCATGGCGGCGCTGAAACAGCGCTTCGCCGGCCGGATGGATTTCGGCAAAGCCGGCGCGCAAGTGAAGAAGCTGCTTGGCGGCGGGTAAACCCAAATCGCAGGCGTGAGACTCTATGCCCAAGCGCAGGATGCTCGTAGGGCTGATCGGCCGGAACATCCAGGGATCGCTGTCGCCGGCGTTGTTCGCCGAAGCGTTCAAGGCCGCCGGGATCGACGGCTATTACCATCTGATCGACGCCGATCACCTGCCCGGACGAGGGCTGCCGCAGCTTTTTGAAGCCATTAGGGCCGCGGGCTTTGCCGGCGCCAACGTCACCTATCCGTTCAAGCAGGACATCATTCCGCTCCTCGATGCGGTCGACCCCGAAGCGGCGCAGGTCGGCGCGGTCAACACCATTGCGATTGCGCCTGACGGCCGCGCCACCGGCTACAATTTCGACCGCCGCGGCTGGCGCAACAGCTTTACCGAAACGCTCGGAGCCGACAGCGCGCGCGGTCGGACGGTCGTGCTGATCGGCGCCGGCGGCGCCGGGCGCGCGGTCGTCTTTGCGCTGATGGACCTCGGCGCCGGCGTTGTCGTGCTGCACGATCGCGACGTGGCACGCGCCGAAGCATTGCAAGCCGACGTCGCGCGGCACTACGGCGCCGCGCGCAGCCGCCTCGCCGGCGATATCGAGCGCGAGATCGCTTGCGCCGATGGCGTGGTCAATGCAACGCAGACCGGCATGAGCGGATTTCCGGGAAATCCGCTGCCGCCCGGCGCGCTTAAGTCCGAGCATTGGGCTGCCGACGTCATCTACACGCCGACCGAGACCGAATTCCTCAAGGCGGCCACCGGCAAAGGCGCGCGCGTCCTTAACGGCGCCGGCATGTGCGTGCATCAGGCGGCGGCAGCATTTCGGCAATTCACCGGCGTCGGGCCCGACATCGCGCATTTGCATCGCGCCTTCGGCGAAAGTCTCGATGCGCGCGACGCGGTTTGAGCAACTCGCACGAACATGCCAAGCTGCGCCGACGTGCATCGGGGAAAATCAAAATGCCGGCTGGGTCTATTCGCGGCGTGCGATCGGTCGATCTCGTCGTCAGCAATCTCGAAGAAGCGGTGCGGTTTTACGAAACCGTGTGGGGGCTGCAACCAGTCGAGGCGCGCAACGATGCGCGCTATTTCCGCGGCGGTCTGGGCTATCACCATATCCTCGGCCTGCATTCCGGCGCGCGGCCCGCCATCATGCGCATCGCCTTCGGCGTCGCCGATCGGCTGTCGCTGGAAGTCCTGCACCAGACCGTCGCGGCGGCCGGAGCCAAGCCCTCGACGCCGGCCAAGCTTAATTCGCCCGGCGGCGGCTACGGTTTTGCCTGCAAGGATCCGGAAGGCCGCAACCTCGCTTTCGTTTGCGAGGTCGCCGATCATTCCGCCGTAGCATTGGAGCCCGACCGGCCGCGCAAAATCACCCACGTCAATCTCAACGTCAGCAACTTCGACGCCTCGTTCGCCTTCTTCACCAAGGTGTTGGGCTTCCGCTTGATCGACGACAATGCGCCGCTGTGGTTTCTGCATTGCGCCAATGCCGATCACCACTCCATCGTTTTCGCCAACACCGGCCTGTCGACGCTCAATCATGTGGCGTTCGAGATGGCGGACGCCGATGCGGTGATGCGCGGCATCGGCCGCATGAAGGACAGCGGCCATCCGCTTGAATGGGGGCCGGGCCGTCATGGCGCCGGTAATAATGTGTTCGGCTATTTCTGCGGGCCCGACGAAGTGCCGTTGGAATACACCGCCGAAGTCGAGCAGATCGACGACAGCTATCAGCCGCGCGGCTCTGCCTATTGGAAGTTTCCGCCCAACCGCTCCGATCAATGGGGCGTCACCCAGCCGCGCTCGGCACGCTATTACCGCGTGCAGCGGCTGTTCGCGTTCACGGCGGATGGCGATCGGCTGGCTTAGGCGCGCTTGTTGCGCTTCTGCTGCATATAGGAGCGCAGCACCGCGTTGATACGCCGCTGATAGCCGGCGCCTTCCTTCTTGAAATAGTCGAGCACGTCCTCGTCGACGCGGATCGAGATCGCTTTCTTTTTCGGCGGAATGACGAGGACGGCTTTAGACCAGTCGACATCGAGCGGTACGGCATCAGGATCGTTACGAACGGCCTCTTCGATTTCCTCGTCGGTCAAAGCGTCAACGCGTGCCCAATCAGTTTTTCCCTTCCGTCGCAGAGCGCCTCGCGAGACGCTGGAAAAACGCTCGTCTTTCCTTGCGGGACGCGCGGCGTGCGGAGATGATCCAGCAGACATCGCCGCGGATCGTGAATGCGACGAGGACTTCGCGATTGTCGGCATATCCGAATACTTCGTACCTGATTTCGTCATGGCGATCTGACCGACGGATGATGTGGTAGCCGTCGAATATTCCTTTTACATCCTCGAAGTCGATCTTGTGGTCATGCAGGTTGCTCGTACGTTTCCTGGGGTTCCAGTCAAAGTCACGAATACCCGCGAGCAGGCGCTCAAAGTCTTCCGCCATAGCGATCAGCCCCGAAATCGAGGTTGCGATACGTACCGTACCGTTTGAGGGTTCGCTATGACGGGGTCGAAGCTCTCTGACTCCACCGCCCTTTTATAAGGCGGCATACTCCGTCCGTAACTCGAGTTGTATATACGTCCGTATGTACCTTCCGTCAACCAGGACAAAATCCGCGGCGCCTGTGGATAACCGGGACAAGGCAGCCCGCGGCAGGCGGACCCAGGCGCCGCCCTATATCAAACCCCCAACTGCGCTAGGCTTGGCGCGACAAGCGAATCAGCATGCGATTTACGCCGCAATTTCTCGACGAGCTGCGGGCGCGGCTTCCGGTTTCGGAAGTCGTCGGCCGGCGCGTGAAATTGCGCAAGGCCGGGCGCGAATTTAAGGGTCTGTCGCCGTTCAATCAGGAGAAGACGCCGTCATTCTTCGTCAATGACCAGAAGGCGATGTGGTTCGACTTCTCCTCCGGCAAGAACGGCAACATTTTCGATTTCCTCATGCTCACCGAAGGCGTGAGCTTTCCGGAAGCGGTCGAGCGTCTGGCGACGCAGGCCGGCGTGCCGTTGCCGGTCATGACGCACGAGGCGGCCGCGCATGAAGAGCGCCGCAAGACCTTGCACGATGTCGTCGAGCTCGCGGCGAAGTTTTTCGAGGCGACGCTGGCGTCAAGAAATGGCGCCCGCGGCCGTGGCTACCTGCTCGACCGCGGCCTTCATGCCGCGACCCAGCTCAAGTTCCGGCTCGGCTATGCGGCGCCCGATCAATATGCGCTCAAGGAGCATCTCGGCGGCCAAAAAATCTCGGTCGCGGACATGGCGGAGGCCGGCCTCGTCGTCACCGGCGACGACATTGCCGTGCCGTATGACCGTTTCCGCGACCGGGTGATATTCCCGATCGAGGACTGGCGCGGCCGGGTGATCGCATTTGGCGGCCGCGCCCTCGATAAAGAAGTCTCCGCCAAATACCTGAACTCGCCGGAGACGCCGCTGTTTCACAAAGGCGCGACGCTCTACAACATCGCCGCCGCGCGCAAGGCGGCGCACCAGGGCGCGCGCCTGGTCGCGGTCGAAGGCTATATCGACGTTATCGCCATGGTGACCGCCGGCTTCGAAGCGACCGTGGCGCCGCTCGGCACGGCGCTGACCGCGGAGCAATTGGCGCTGATGTGGCGCATGGCCGACGAGCCGGTCTTGTGCTTCGACGGCGACGATGCCGGCCGCCGCGCCGCCTACCGGGCGATCGATATCGCTCTGCCGCTGCTCAAGCCGGGCAAAAGCCTCAAGCTCGCCACCTTGCCGGACGGCCAGGATCCCGACGATCTCGCCCGCTCCGGCGGCCGCGACGCCATCGAGGATGTGATCTCCGCCGCGCAGCCGCTGGCCCAGGTTTTATGGTCCCGCGAAAGCGAAGCCGGCGCGTTCGACACGCCGGAGCGGCGTGCCGCGTTCGAGTCCCGCATCGGCGAAGTGACCGCAGTCATCGCCGACGAGACGGTGCGGCGTTACTACCGGCAGGACTTCGCCGAAAAGCTTCGCCGCATGTTCGCGCCGGCCGCGTATTCCTCCGGCCGCCGCAGCTTTGACAACAACGCCTTCGGCAACGGCGGCGGAGGGAACCGCGGAGACCGCGGGCAAGGCTTTGCGCGCACGCCGGCGATGCGGCTTGGCGAGCGATTCGGCGACCGGCCTTATGTCGCGGCGAGCCCGCAGCTTGCGGCAAGCCCGGTTCATCGCGGCCATCGCGCCGCCATCCCGCGCCGGGAAGCGGTGATCCTTCAGGCGGCGCTCAACCACCCCTGGCTGCTGCACGAGCATCTCGAGGAGCTTGCCGCCGCCGAGTTCCGCCACGCCGATACGCAAAAGCTGAAAGGGGCACTGATCGACGTCTTCGTCCATCATTTCGCCGAAGATTTCGCTATCGATCGCGAGGCCGAGCGGACCGCGCTCGCTGCCGAACTTGTCAAAAGGGGTTTCGGACCGCTGATCGAACGCGTCCAGCGCAGCATCACCACGCTCTCGGTCTGGGGCGCCCAGCCGAACGCCGCGCAATCGGACGTTTTGTTGACCTGGAAGCAGCTCGTCGCCTTGCATAGGCAGTGGCATTCCCTAATTAGGGAACTGAGGGATGCAGAGACTGCGCTGGGCCAGGACAACACCGAGGCGAACTATGCGCGACTGCGCGATGTCAAAGCCCGGCTGTCGACGCTCGACGGCACCGAAGCCCTGATTGAGGGGTTCGGCGCTTCGTCCGGCCGGCCCGTCCGGTCGTTCTGACGATCCAGCCCGGAGGTCTCCGGGCGCTGGACTCTCGACCCGCGGAGGGAATAAGAGGTCGCCGCGGTTAGGGTTAGTCGGAGCTTAACGGAGTTCCGACACATTTGACCTCGATTCGGGTGGTGCAGGCGGGTTTCGTTCCCCTTGCGCTGCCCTTTTTGGTCGTCGGCAGCGGGCCGGCGGCCCAATAACGGGACCGACGGGCGAAATTGCCTGTCCCAGGGTTGGGTCCGCCCGCGTGAGGGCGAGACTCACGCCATAGAGTAGGGGGACGCCGATCGCGGCCCCGCGGAGACAAAAGATATGGCAACCAAGAGCGTGGCCACCAAGACCGTCGCGACCAAGGCCAAAATCGTGCGACCTAACGGGTCGGCCCCGCAGGCGAATTCGGAGACACCGGAGAAGGACGGGCCGGAAACCCCGGATGCGCCGCTGCCACTGCTCGATCTATCCGACGCAGCGGTCAAGAAGATGATCAAGTCCGCCAAGAAGCGCGGCTACGTCACCTATGAACAGCTCAACGCGGTCATTCCGTCGGAGGAAGTCACCTCGGAGAAGATTGAAGACATCCTGGCGATGATGAACGAGATGGGCATCAACGTCGTCGAGACCGAGGAAAACGATAACGAAGAAGGCGAGGCCGAAGAGGCCGCCGAGGAGGAGGAACCCGAGGGCGGCGAGCTGGTCGAGGTTGCCCCGAAGACGCCCGCCAAATCGGAGGCCAAGGAACCGGCTGAGCGCACCGACGATCCGGTGCGCATGTATTTGCGCGAAATGGGCACGGTGGAGCTGCTCTCCCGCGAGGGCGAAATCGCCATCGCCAAGCGCATCGAGGCCGGCCGCGAGGCCATGATCGCCGGCCTGTGCGAGAGCCCGCTGTCGTTCCAGGCCATCATCATCTGGCGCGACGAGTTGAACGAGGGCAAGGTTTTCCTCCGCGACATCATCGATCTCGAAGCCACCTATGCCGGCCCCGACGCCAAGCAGGCGCCGCCGGCGAACCCGAACGATCCGAACGCGGCGCCCATCAACGGCGCGCCGGCCGTCAACGGCGGTTTCGTGCCGCAGCCAGTGCAGGCGGTTTCGCCGCCGTCGGCGCCGCCCGGCGCCACGC
>JBAQHW010000366.1:0-3299 GCA_049288525.1 Xanthobacteraceae bacterium | reverse complement strand
GGCGATGGAAACCGACATGCGGCAGCGCGAGTGTGAAGGCGACGCCGGTCTTGTCGACGATCTTGTTCCAGCGATCGAGCCCGCGCTGGCAGTCGGCGGTGTAATCGTCGCGCAGCCGCATATTGATTGCGGTCAGCGCCGGCTCGTCGACCCGCTTGATCGCGGCGTCAACGAATTTGAGCACCGGATAGATCGCGTGTTCGAGCCGGTGATCGTCGTCGACCTTGGTCTCCTGGAAGCGGCCCTTCAGTCCGGCGGTGAACATATTCGCCGCGTTGGTGGAGACCTCCGAGCCGAACAGATCGAGCGACAGCGAATAGTGCAGATTGAGTTTCTTCTGAATGGTCGGCAGATCGATGACGCCGAGCGCGCGGATTTTGTCGATCGCGGTCGGGTCGTCGATGCCGGCGGCTTTCATTGCCTCGCAGGTGCGCTGGATGGTGCGGCCGACGCCGGTCTCGCCGACGAACATGTGATGCGCTTCCTCGGTGAGCATGAAGCGGCAGGTGCGCGATAGCGGATCGAAGCCGGATTGCGCCAGGCTTTCGCGCTGCATCTTGCCGTCGCGGTCAGTGACGAAGGTAAACATGTGAAACGACAGCCAGTCCGGCGTCGCCTCGTTGAAGGCGCCGAGCATGCGCGGCTTGTCGGCGTCGCCGGAGCGGCGCTGCAGGAGTTCGGCAGCTTCCTCGCGGCCGTCGCGGCCGAAATATTTCTGCAGCAGATAGACCATGGCCCACAAATGGCGGCCTTCCTCGACATTGACCTGGAAGACGTTGCGCAGGTCGTAGAGCGACGGCGCGGTCTTGCCGAGATGGCGTTGCTGCTCGACCGAGGCCGGCTCGGTGTCGCCCTGGATGACGATCAGCCGGCGCAGCATGGCGCGGTATTCCCCCGGTATGTCCTGCCAGGCCGGCTCGCCGTAATGCCGGCCGAACGGAATCTTGCGGCCTTCCTCGTGCGGCGCCAGCAGGATGCCCCAGCGATAGTCGGGCATTTTGACATAGTCGAACTTGGCCCAGCCCTTGGGGTCGACCGAGACCGCAGTACGCAGATAAACCAGCGCTTCCTGAAAGCCTTCCGGCCCCATGTCGCGCCACCAGTCGATATAGCCGGGATGCCAGCTCTCCAGCGCGCGCAGCACCTGACGATCCTCGGCGAGATTGACGTTGTTCGGGATTTTGGTGGTGTAGTCGACGTTCTGGATGTCCATGGGCAGCTCCTGTCTCGGCTCGCCGCGTGCCACTTCTTGTCATGCCCGCGAAGGCGGGCATCCAGTAATCACCGATACCCCGGCGAATACTGGATTATCCGCCTTCGCGGATGATGACAGTGCGTGACGGCCGGCCTCATCACACTCTCCTGGTATCGAACACCGGCTTCTGGCCGGTGCCGTAGCGTTTGAGCGCACCCTCTTCGCCGATCGCGTTCGGCCGCTGGAAGATCCAGTTCTGCCACGCGGTCAGCCGCGCAAAGATTTTCGATTCCATCGTCTCCGGCCCGGCGAAGCGCAGATTGGCTTCCAACCCGGTCAGCGCGTCGGGCGAGAAGCTCGCGCGCTCTTCGAGGAACACGCGCACCTCGTCGTCCCAGTCGATGTCGTCGGGAGCAAAGGTGATGAGCCCGAGTGCGAGCGCGCGGCCGGCGTCGAGCATGGCGCCGCGCTCGGCTTTCGCCGTCTCGAGCGCGTCCGGGTTCGCGAGGTTTCGGCATTGCAGCCGGGTAAGCCCGGTCGACATCGGATAGGCGCCGAAATTGACATCGCCGAGCGCCATCACGGCCGGCGGCTTGTTGTCGCCGTCGCGGCTGCCGGCCAGCATGTAGGAGCGGTCTGACGCGAAAGGCAATTCGGCGAGCGTACCGGCAAAGCACGAGCCCGGCTCGATCAAGGCGACCAGCGAGCGCGAGGTGAGATCGACGCGCTTGAGCACGCGCTTCCACAGCAGCCGGATTTCGCGCGCCAGCCAATGATCCTTGTTGGCGTCGAGGAAGCGGTCATAGGCCAGCACCTGCGCCGGATCGCCGGACGATTTGAACACGATGGCCGCGACATCGAGTTCGTTGATGCGGATATTGAGGATGGCGTCGTCCAGTTCGCGCGCCAGCGCCAGCGGCCAGAAATCGGCGCCAAGGGCCGCCAGCGCGTTGGCGGAGGCGGGCGGCGGTGCGGTGGGACCGCGCAACATAATGGTCGCGATGCGCGTGGTGCGGTCGAACGCGACGGTGAGCGAATCGTAATCGACGCCGTCCGCCGTGAAGGTGCGCTGCAGCGGCGTAAGCGCGATGCCGGTGCTGGCGCCGTTGCGCGGCGACTGCGCGGCAAGCTCCTTGGCGCGCGCGCTAACCGTTGCGTCGAATTTCGAGCCCGGCACGGCGTCGTCGACCAGCCGCCACTCCACGGCGCGCTTGCCTTTGACGCCTTCCTCGGTGGTGCAGAAGACATCGGCATGATCGCGCCGCACTTTGCGCTTGTCGGACACCCGCGTCAGCCCGCCGGTGCCGGGCAGCACCGCCAGCAGCGGCAATTCCGGCAGCGACACGGCCGCCGAGCCGTCGTCGACCAGCATGATGTGGTCGGTGGCCAGCGCGAGCTCGTAGCCGCCGCCGGCCGCGGTGCCGTTGATGGCGCAGATCGATTTCACGCCGGAGTGCGCGCTCAAATCTTCGAGGCCGTTGCGGGTCTCGTTGGTGAACTTGCAGAAGTTGACCTTGTGGGCGTGGCTGGCGCCGGCGAGCATGCGGATATTGGCGCCGGCGGAGAACACCCGTGGCTTGCCCGAGCGCATCACCACGACGCGCACTTGCGGATATTCGAAGCGCAGCCGGTCGATGGCGTCGGCAAGCTCGATGTCGACGCCGAGATCGTAGGAATTCAGTTTCAGCTCATAGCCTTCGAACAGGCCGGCTTTCTCGTCGACGTCGAGCGTCAGCGTGGCGACCTCGCCGTCGACGGCGAGCGTCCAATGGCGATAGCGCGCCGGCTCGGTCTGAAAGTCGATCCGGGTCTGGCCGTTCGCCAGTGCGCGCGGCGCAGTGTGCTTGGCGTCGCCCATCGTCGGGTCTCGGTCCTGTCCGTTTCCGCCCGTGTATTATAGTGCATGCCTCTGACGAGGTCACCCTTAATGTGCATTATAATTCATGAGACGACAACCCCGGCATTGGCGCTGGATTGGCCCTCGTGGTGGTCACGCAGCAGCCGGTTGATGAAGTCGGTCACCGCTTTGAGCGTCAGCTCCGGCGCTTCGCGCTGCGGCACATGGCGGATGCCCGGCAGCACCACGGTCTCGACCGGGCAATAG
>JBAQHW010000365.1:0-18961 GCA_049288525.1 Xanthobacteraceae bacterium | reverse complement strand
GCCACGAGGTGCACCAGCGCGATCTTGGAGGCGTCGCGTGCGCGATGAAACATGCTTTCGCCGAAAAAGGCGCTGCCGAGACTGACGCCGTAAAGTCCCCCCACCAGCTCCTCGCCGTCATAGACTTCGACACTATGGCAATCGCCCCGCTGATAGAGTTTGCGGTACAAATTGCGGATGCGGGTGTTGATCCAGGTGCGGGCCCGGCCCGGTTGCGGCTGCGCGCAGCCGTCGATGACGGCGTCAAAGTCGCGGTCGACACGCACGCGATAGCGTGTGGCCCGCACGGTGCGCGCCAGCCGATCAGGCACATGAAACCGGTCCAAGAGAATGATGCCGCGCTGCTCCGGTTCGATCCAATACAGCGCCGGGTCGTCGGCGCTTTCCGCCATCGGAAAAATACCGCAGGAATAGGCCTTCAGCAGCACTTCGGGCGTGATGTCGATGAAACCGGCTTCGCGGTTGGCCATAGGATCGTTTAGCCGGGCCGCGCCGTCCGGTTCAAGTGGCGGCATTGCGCCGGACGGGCCGATGACTGAGGCGCTGGCGCTTGCCCCGGGGACGGACGCCGCCGGCCGTTAACGCGCCGCAAAGTATAAATCTGTACGATTTTCATTAGCTTGAACACTTCCGCGTAATTGGCGTTACGCCTCCATGGACGATGAGGGGATTGGGTGGATGCTATGGAACCGAACGTCATAGAGAGCGCGCCGATTCACGTTCTTGTCGTTGAGGATGAATTCCTCATCAGTGAATGGGTCTCACAGGCTCTGTCGGAGCAAGGCTTCGACGTGCAAACCGTGGCTAACGCCGCCGATGCTCTGCAGCATCTGGAGTCGGAGCAGGTGGACGTCCTGTTCACCGACATCAATCTGCCCGGCGGCATGGATGGTGCGGCGCTGGCGCGCCGCGCCCGCGAAATGCGGCCGCATTTGCCGGTGATCTATGCCTCGGCGCGTGCCACGCTGTTGCGGCAGGATGCGCGGGTGCCGGGTTCCATGATCGTGCCGAAGCCTTATGAGCCGGCGCTGGTCGGCCGCCTGCTCGCCGCAGCGACCAAGGCGGCGACCGCCGCGGTGCCGGCCTGATCGCCAAGCCTGATCGCCAACGCGAAGTCGATTTAGCCGTCGCCGCCGCGGGCGAGGAATTCTTCAAGCCAATGGATATGGTAATCGCCATCGATGATGTCCTTGTTGCGCGCCAGCGCGCGGAACAAGGGCAGCGTCGTCTCGATGCCGTCGACGACGAATTCATCGAGGGCGCGCTTTAGCCGCATCAGGCATTCGCTACGCGTTTTGCCGTGAACGATGAGCTTGCCGACCAGCGAGTCGTAGTACGGCGGGATGGTGTAACCGTGATAGACGGCGGAATCGATGCGCACGCCCAGGCCGCCGGGCGGATGGTAGTGCACGATCTTGCCCGGCGAGGGACGAAACGACACCGGGTTTTCCGCATTGACGCGGCATTCGATGGCGTGACCGTGGAATTTTACGTTGCTCTGCGTGAGCTCGAGGTCGCTGCCTGCGGCAACGCGAATCTGTTCGAGGATGAGGTCGATGTCGGTGATCATTTCGGTCACCGGGTGCTCGACCTGGATGCGCGTGTTCATTTCGATGAAGTAAAAATTGCCGTCCTCGAAAAGGAATTCGACCGTCCCGACACCGAGATATTTGATCTGCCGCATTGCCGCGGCGACGGTTTCGCCGATTTTATCCCGTGTGCCGATGTTGAGCGCCGGGGAGGGGCCTTCTTCCCAGACTTTCTGGTGCCGACGCTGCAGCGAGCAATCGCGCTCGCCGAGATGGATGGCTCGGCCTTTGCCGTCGCCGAGGACCTGGATTTCAATGTGGCGCGGCCGTTGCAGATATTTCTCGAGGTAGAGCGTGTCGTCGCCAAATGCGGACTTTGCCTCGGCTCGTGCCGAGGCCAGCGCGGCGGCGATCTCCGAGTCTTCGCGGACCACCCGCATGCCGCGGCCGCCGCCGCCCGCTGCCGCCTTGATGATGACCGGATAGCCGATGTCGCGGGCGAGGCTGTGGGCGTCGGCGTCGGAGGTGATCCCACCGCCGGAGCCCGGCACCACCGGAATGCCGAGTTCCTGGGCGGCGCGTTTGGCCGCGATTTTGTCCCCCATCAGCCGAATGTGCTCGGGCCGCGGGCCAATGAAATCCACATTGTGCTCGG
This sequence comes from Xanthobacteraceae bacterium, assembly GCA_049288525.1. GTDB lineage: Bacteria > Pseudomonadota > Alphaproteobacteria > Rhizobiales > Xanthobacteraceae > BOG-931. The sequence continues at coordinate 16,777 of JBAQHW010000365.1, read as the reverse complement.
CCAGGATTTCGGCAAAGCGCGCGTTCTCGGAGAGAAAGCCGTAACCGGGATGCACGGCGTCGGCGCCGGTGATTTCGCAGGCTGCCAGCAGCGCCGGTATATTGAGATAGCTGTCTTTGGCAGCGGGCGGACCGATGCAGACGCTCTCTTCGGCCAAGCGCACATGCATGGCGTCTTCGTCCGCCGTCGAATGCACCGCGACCGTCGGGATGCCGAGTTCCTTGCACGCGCGCAACACCCGAAGTGCGATCTCTCCGCGGTTGGCGATGAGGATCTTGTCGAACATTACGGCGGCTCAGCGCGGCATCACTCGATAACCATCAGCGGCTCGCCGAATTCAACCGGCTGGCCGTCTTCGACGAGAATCTGCAGCACTGTGCCGGAGCGCGGCGAAGGAATCTGATTCATCGTCTTCATGGCTTCGATGATGAGAAGCGTGTCGCCCGCCTTCACCTGGCTGCCGACGTCAACGAACGGGCGCGCTCCCGGCGCCGATCCCCTATAGGCGGTTCCGACCATCGGGGACGCAACAAGGCCGGCATGCGTTGCCACGGCGGATGCCGCGACGGCGGACACGTCCGGCGAAGCTTCGGCGAGGCGCGTCCGCGCCGGCTCCGCAATGCCGTGCCGGGCGACGCGAATTGACACGCCGTTGCGCTCGAATTCGATTTCGGTAAGGCCGGTTTCGTCGAGCAGCTTCGCCAGATCGCGGATCACCTCGTGATCGACGGCCGGCAAATGCTCTGACGGTGGGCTCCCGGGCTTGCGCGCCACGATTACACCTTGGCGTCGATCATTGCGGCAAGGCCGGTAATGGCTAGCGCATAGCCGTTGGCTCCGAAGCCGCTAATCACGGCGCGGGCGGCCTTCGATACGTAGGAGCCCTGGCGAAATTCCTCGCGCGCATGGATGTTACTGAGGTGGACTTCGATCACCGGGACCTCGATGACCAGGAGCGCGTCCAGGATCGCGATCGATGTCGTGGTAAATCCGGCGGGATTGATAAGAAGCCCGGCCGCCTTCTCGGCGAAGGCCTCATTCAGCCAATCGACGATCTGGCCCTCGTGGTTCGATTGGCGAAACACGACATCGAGGCCATGGCGCTGTGCCGTCTCACGGCACAGTTTTTCGACCTCGGCGAGCGTGGCCTTGCCGTAGAGCTTGGGCTCGCGCTTACCGAGCAGATTGAGATTGGGTCCGTTGAGGACGTAAATGGTCTTCGCCATTGGGTACGCGCTGAGCCGGCTCTCATGGGGCTTGGACGGATGACCCAAGCCTCAGCCGTTATAGGGAAGGCTTCCGCAAAGGGGAAGCCGGAACGGCGGCAAGGTCGCCGTTCCGATCCGAATTCGCGAGGAGTTACAGGCTTTTCCGCGGACGGTCCGCGGACCCGGACTATTCCGGCTGGGACTTGAGCTTGGCCTTCAATTCGTCGAGCCCGACCGCGCCGACCACGACCTCACCGCCAACGACGTAGGTCGGGGTACCGCTGACCCCGAGCGCGTCCGCGAGCTTCATGTCTTCGTCGATCGTGGTTTTCACCTCGTCGCTGTCCATGTCCTTCTCGAGCCGAGGCATATCGAAACCGACTTCCTTGGCGACCGCGAGCGCGCGCGCCTTGTCGGCCGGTCCGCGCCCGCCGAGCAGCTTCTCGTGGAACTCGATATATTTCTTGCCCGTCGGATCCTGCATGCGAGCAGCGACGGCGACGTGCGCGGCTTCGACCGAACCGGGACCCAAGACCGGAAATTCCTTCAGCACGAATTTGAGATTGGGATCAGTCTTAAGCAACGTGAGCATGTCGGGCAGCGCGCGCTTGCAGAAGGCACAGTTATAATCGAAGAACTCGACCACTTGTTCGCTGCCCTGCGGATTGCCGAGCACCACTTGGTGCGGTGAATCGAAGAGCGTGGCGTTGTCCTTCTTGATCGTCGCTTGCGCCTTGTCGGCGTCAGCCTGCTTCTGCTGCTTGTCGAGCGCGTCCATCGCCGCCTGCAGCACCTCCGGATGGGCGACGAGGTAGCTTTTGACGATGCCCTCGATTTCCGTCCGTTGGCCGGAGGAGAAGCTCGACGCCGCCGGCGAAGTCGGCGGCGTTTGCGGTGACGGGGTTTGCGCCGCGGCGAGCGGCGACAGCAGCACCGCGGCCACGAGCGGAATGGCGATACGCAGGGTCGGCATCATTTCGATTGTCCTTTTTGCGTTCATTGTCCAATGCGAAGCAGCGGATTGGCCTTCAGGTTCTTATTGAAGGCGACAATATCATCGGCGCGGACCCAGCCGGGAGTGCCGATCGGGAATCGCAGTTTGGCGCGCTCGGCGAGTTCGCGCGCCGTCTTGTTGTCGCCGCGGGCGAAAGCGGCCTGCGCTGAGGCGAGATCGGCGTCGGCCAAATCGTTCCTGCGGCCATACGCCATCGCCAGCGTGGTATAGGCGTCGCTGTCTTCCGGCTCCTTGATAAGGGCCTGCTGCAACATCGCAACGGCCTCAGCCGAGAGCTTGGGATCGTTGGTGGCGACCAGGGCTTGCGCCAGCAAGATCTGAATGAGAGCTGGAGTCGGAGCAAGTTGCACGGCGCGGCGAAGCGGCGCAATCGCTTCCATCGGACGTCCGCCCTCCAGCAGGGCCTGCCCTTTGAGCTCATAGAAATAGGGATCGTTGGGGATCGCCGCGATCAGTCCGTCGATCTGCGCGATGGCGTTGTGCAGGTCGCCGTAACGGTAGGTGGAGATGGCGCGCGCGTAACGGGCCGGCAGGCTGGTATCCGTTGCCGGATAGCGGCGCAGCACCGTGTCCGGGCGCTCGGTGAAGCCATAAAGCTTGGCCCGCATCATATCGTGGCGGAATTGCAGCGCCGGCGGGTCTTTGACGTTCCAATACGGCGAAGACTCCGCCAGTTCCTCGAGCGCCGCCATGCGCTCCTCGGGTGCGGGGTGGTTCTGCAGATACGGGTTCGAGCCCTGCGACGAGAACAAGGACTGATCGGCAAATCGCTTGAAGGTATCGTACATGCCCTTGGCCGACTGTTGCGTCAGCGTCAAAAAGCGCACACCGGCGCGATCGGCCGATTCCTCCTGGGAGCGCTGGTAGGCAAGCAAAGAGTGGATGCCAAGCGACTGCGGTGCGTTGAGCAGCGCTCCTCCGACGTTGCCCATGTCGATATTGCCGCTCTTTGCGCCCGCGGCCAGCGCGCCGGCGCCAAGCAACATGCCGATGATCATTGCGGTCTGCACATTCGCCAGCTCTTGTCGCATTTTCGACAGGTGGCCGCCGACGATGTGGCCGCATTCGTGGGCGAATACGCCGATCAGCTGGTTGGGAACGGTCGATTGCATCAGCGCGCCGGTATTCACGAAAATGCGGTGCGCATCCATGACGAACGCGTTGAATTGGGAATCGTTGATAATGACAACTTGGACGTTCTGCGTCGTCAGCCCGGCCGCCCTGAAGATGGGTGCCGTATAGTCGCGCAAAAGCTGCTCGATCTCGGCGTCGCGGATCATCGGGATGCCGGCGTTGGCTCCGGTCTGCGCCCGCGCCGGTAAATTCGCCAGCGCCACCGCCGCGGCGGTGGCGAAGGCGACCGCCCGCGAAGCTGGCTTCACCCCGGCCGCCTTGCTAGGAGATCGCGCAACACTCATGTCCGGTCGGATTCCAGCCCGTGGTCCCCGCGGGCGCAAACTATGGATCGGATGGTTTAGGGTCAACACAAGGCCGGCGCCTTGCCAAATCACGGCTGCGTGGGACGAAACCCGCTGAATACGGCGTCAGCGGGGCGGCTGGCGGGTGGTAAGCGGGAGCGCGAATCAAGGCCGCTCTGTGATGCTTGAAAAGGCAAAAGGGCTCATGCAGCCGTCGCTGCGCAGCGGCGTGCCGCCATTTATGGTCATGGATGTCATGGCCGCCGCGGCGCGGCTGGAGGCAAAGGGCCGCCGGATCGTTCATATGGAGGTCGGCCAACCCGCAGCTGGCGCGCCGGCGACCGCGATCGCGGCCGTCCGCGCCGCACTTTCGAGCGGCCCGCACGGCTATACCGAGACCTTGGGTATCGCCTCGCTGCGGCAGCGCATCGCGCGGACCTATGCCGAATGGCGGGATATCGAGGTCGATGCGGAGCGCATTGTCATTACCACCGGCTCCTCGGCCGGATTCATGCTGGCCTTCCTCGCCGCCTTCGAGGCCGGCGATCGCGTCGCGGTGGCCGTGCCGGGGTATCCGCCCTATCGGCATATCCTCGCGGCCTTGGGCTGCGAGCCGGTCCTGATCGAGACCAGCGCGGAAACCCGCTGGGCCATCACCAGCGACATGCTGCTCGCCCAGCATCGCGGCCGGCCGCTCAAAGGTGTCATCGTCGGTTCGCCCGCCAATCCGACCGGCACCATGATGACCGCGCCAGCGCTCGCCGAATTGATCCAATGCGCCGAAGCTGCCGGCATCGCCGTCATATCGGACGAGATCTATCACGGCCTCGATTATGCGTTTGCGGCGCAGAGTGCGGCGCAGGTGTCATCTCGCGCGATCGTGATCAACTCGTTTTCTAAATATTTTTGTATGACGGGTTGGCGCATCGGTTGGATGATTGTCCCCCCGACGCTGTTGCGTGCGGTGGAACGCCTGCAGCAAAATCTGGCGATCTCGGTGCCGACCATGTCGCAGATCGCCGCGGAGGCCGCCTGCGATAGCCGTGCCGAACTGGACGCAATCAAGCACGGTTACGAAGCCAATCGCCGCATTCTGGTCGAAGGCCTGCCGCGCGCCGGTCTTTCCTCGTTTTTTCCGGCCGACGGAGCGTTTTATCTCTATGCCGATATCTCCCGTTTTGCTGCCGACAGTTTTGACTTCGCCACGCGGCTGCTCGAGGAAGCCAATGTGGCGGCAACGCCGGGCGTCGATTTCGATCCGATCAATGGCCGGAAATATTTGCGGCTGTGCTACGCCGGAACGTCCGCCGACATGGGCGAAGCGGTCGAGCGCATCGGCCGCTGGCTGAAAGGATGAGACGCGGTGGATTTGTTGGATAGCGCGCTCGTCCTGTTTTCCGGGGGACAGGATTCGACGGTATGCCTGGCCTGGGCGCTGCAGCGCTTCGCCCGGGTCGAAACCATCGGCTTTGATTATGGTCAGCGTCATGCTGTCGAACTCGACAGGCGGCCGCCGATCCGTACCGCGCTCGCCGCCCATTCGCCGCAATGGCGCGAACGGTTGGGGGAAGATCGCGTCGTCCGCCTCGACGCGCTTGCCGAAATCTCCGACACGGCGTTGACGCGCGACAGGGCAATCGAAATATCGCAGTCGGGCCTGCCGACGACCTTCGTGCCCGGCCGCAACCTTGTCTTTTTTGCCTTTGCCGGCGCGGTTGCGTATCGCCGCGGCATCAAGCATCTCGTCGCCGGCATGTGCGAGACCGATTTTTCCGGTTATCCGGACTGCCGCGACGACACCATCAAGGCCATGCAGCATGCGTTGACGCTCGGTATGGACCGGCGCTTCGTCATCCATGTGCCGCTGATGTGGATCGACAAGGCCGGCACATTCGCGCTGGCGCGCGAGATCGGCGGCGATGCACTGATCGATTTGCTTCTCGCGGAAACCCACACCTGCTATCTCGGCGATCGTCGGCACCGACACGCCTGGGGTTTTGGCTGCGGCGAGTGTCCTGCCTGTCGGCTGCGCGCCGATGGCTACGCGAGGTGGCAAGCCGCATCATGACCGCCGATCGACAACGAACTCAGGAAGGCGCAATTTTTCTGGTGATGTTCGCGCTCACGATCCCGGCGGCCAACTGGCTGATCGGTCATGTCGGCACGAGCTGCGTGCCGCACGGCCCATGCGTGCTGCCGGTGGCGCCCGGCCTGATGGCGCCGTCCGGCGTGATGATGGTGGGCGTTGCACTCGTCTTGCGCGACCTGGTGCAGCGGCGTTTGGGCACCGTCATGTCGGCATTGGCGATCGTCGCCGGCAGTGCTTTGTCGGCGTTGCTGGCGCCGGCGGCGCTGGTCTTTGCGTCCGCGTTGGCGTTTCTGTTGTCGGAGTTTGCCGATCTCGCCGTCTACACGCCGCTGGCGCGTCGACGTCTGGTCACCGCCGTGGTTTTTTCCAGCCTTATCGGCCTGGTGGTCGATTCGATTATATTCCTCTGGCTGGCCTTTGGCTCGCTCGACTTTCTGGCCGGACAACTCGTCGGCAAGGCGTGGATGGTGCTGGTATCGATTCCTTTTGTTGCTTGGCTCCGCCGCCGCGATGCGCGGCTTGGCATTGTGCCGGCATGATCCTTTCTGAAAAGCGAGGCGAACGATGAGCGATGCGTTATTCGACATTCTGCGCAAGGTGACGACCGCGACGATCACCACCATGCTGTTGAAGAAGGGCATCCGGCGTTGCTGGATGAACGGTGCAAAGCCGCTTGTCGCTGGCGGCGACCGCCTTGTCGGGCCGGCGTTCACGCTGCGCTTCGTGCCGGTTCGCGAGGACTTGGCCACGCCGGAAAGCTGGGCCAGCCCGATTTCGACCCGCGCCGCAATCGAAGCCATGCCGGAGGGCGTCATTGCCGTCGCCGACGCCATGGGCGTATCGAGCGCTGGTATCTTCGGCGACATCCTTTGCGCGCGGATGAAAAAGCGCAATGTCACGGCGCTGGTCACCGACGGCGTCATGCGCGATCTGTCGGGTGTATTCGCCAGCAAGCTGCCGGTGTGGTGCGCTGGCGTTGCCGCCCCGGCCTCCGTCAACGGCCTGACTTTTGTCGGCTGGGGGGAGCCGATCGCCTGCGGCGGCTGTGCGATCTTTCCCGGCGACGTGATCGTGGCAGACGATGACGGTGCGGTCGTCATCCCCAAGGCGCTGGTTGAATTCGTCGCCCACGAGGGCGCCGAGCACGAGCTATACGAGAGCTGGGTGTTCACCGAGGTCGAAAAGGGCATCCCGCTGCCAGGGCTTTATCCGCCCAACGACGAGGCCAAGGCGCGCTACGCGGCGTGGCGTAAATCGCGAGACTAACCGCGGATTGACCGCCGTCTTCCGACCGGCGCGACTGGGAGCGTGAATGTTCTTCGTCCTCTCCGAGACACTCGGTTTTTTCGCGTTCCCGTCGAATCTGCTGATGGCGATCGGGCTTCTTGGCTTGATCCTGTTGTGTACGAGGTTTCGCAGGCTCGCCAGTTGGCTCGTGGTCACAAGCCTTGTCCTGATCGCCCTGGTCGGATATTCGCCGCTCGGCAACATTTTGATCCTGCCGCTCGAACAGCGCTTTCCGCCTTGGAATCCGGCGCAAGGTCCCCCGGATGGAATTGTCGTTCTTGGCGGTGCGATCGAGCCGGACATATCGATAGCGCGTGGCGCCGTTGCGCTCGACGATTCCGCCGAGCGCATTACGACAACCGTCGAGCTTGCCCGGCGTTATCCGAATGCCCGCATTATCTTTTCCGGTGGCACCGGTTCGCTGCGTTTCGATGCGCCCGCCGAGGCGCCCATCGCGGTGAAGGAGCTTGAAGCCCTCGGCGTGCCGCACGATCGGATCACCGCCGAAGAGCAGTCGCGCAACACAGTCGAGAATGCGGTGTTCTCGCGGCTGCTCGCCCAGCCCAAGCCGGGCGAGCGCTGGCTATTGGTCACTTCGGCCTTTCACATGCCGCGCGCTATCGCCGCCTTTCGCGCCGCGGGATTCACCGTCGAGGCCTATCCGGTCGATTGGCGCACCCGCGGGCCGATCGACGCGACGCGGCCGTTTGCCGTTCTGACCCATGGGCTGGCAATGACCGACGTCGCTGTGCACGAATGGATCGGTCTCCTGGTCTATCGGCTGACCGGCCGGACGACGGAATTATTTCCGGCTCCTTAGCGCATGATCCATGCGAGGGTAGAATCCGGTTTTCCGAAAACATCATGCTGCACCAAAAAGTTAGAGCGCCATTCGATTCCACTGCAGCAGTTACGTTCTTGGCACCCAAAGAAACCTTCCGTTTACCAATCCTTCACGGCTGCGGCTCGATACTTTATTTCGTGCTCCGTCCTTTGGGGAAGGACTCCAATGACGTCCACCGATATGCCTGCCGCGATCGCCGACCGACCCGCCACCGCCGCCAGGACCCAAGCCGCGCAAAACCAATGGACGGAGACGGTTCTGACGGTGCTGTTCACCGCCTCCGCAATTCTCTTCGTCTCGTTTCTCGCCGTGGTGACGGGCCTGGTCTGATCGGCTGCGGCACGTGAATGCTGCGCGATCAGCTTTGTTGACGACGCTGCCGCGGGGCCGGATTTCGCGCGCCCAAAATCCAGGCTACAACGCCGCATGGCTTTGCGTCTGATCATCGGCAACAAGAATTATTCGTCCTGGTCGTTCCGGCCCTGGCTGGCGATGAAGGTCGGTGAAATCGCGTTCGAGGAGACCGTGATCTCGCTTGAGGCCAAGGACTTCAAACAGCGCGTGACGGCGGTCAGCGGGGCGGGGCGGGTGCCGGTGCTTGTCGACGGCGACGTGCGGGTCTGGGAATCGCTGGCGATCATCGAATATCTGGCCGAGAAATATCCGAAAGCCTGCTTGTGGCCGGCGGACGCGAACGCGCGCGCCTGGGCGCGCGCCATTGCGTCGGAGATGCATGCCGGCTTTTTGCCGCTGCGCCGGCATCTGCCGATGAACGTCGCACGTCCGGTCAAATGGCGTGCGCTCGACGACGGTGCGACGGCGGACGCAGCACGCATCGATGCGATCTGGAGCGAGTGTCGCGCGGCATTTGGCGGGCCGTTTCTATTTGGCCGCTTCGGCGCGGCCGACGCGATGTTTGCACCGGTGGTGTGGCGCTTCCACACCTACGCGGTCGAGCTCAGCGCTGCCGCCCGTTCCTACATGGCGGCGGTCATGGCGCTGCCGGCCTGGAACGAATGGCGCGATGCGGCGCGCCGCGAGTCCTGGGTATTGCCGCATGACGAAGTCGACTGGCCGGACCTGCCCCGCGAGTGATCCCCTTCACTTAAAGCGCCGCTCAAGTTCTTCCAGCAACGGCCGCTGATAGGCGAGTATCTTCATCTTGGCGGTGGCGAGAGCAAAATAGGCGACGCGGTCGATTTCCGGAAAGCGTTGGCGTCGTCCCGATTTCGGCGGCCACTCGATTTCAAATTCATTGCTGGCGAACCGGCCGAGATCGACATCCGCGTCAACGGCAAAGCCATGGACGATTTTCCCGCTTTTTTGGTTAACCGGCGAAAGCGCGGTCAATTCGCCGGTGAAAGTCAGATTGGTCTCTTCACGAAATTCGCGGCGTGCCGTGGCGGACAGATCGTCGCCGGGCTCGACCAGTCCTTTCGGAATCGTCCAGGCGCCGTCGTCTTTTTTGGCCCAGAAAGGGCCGCCCGGATGCGCCAGCAGGACCTCCAGCCCGGCGTTGCGGCGAAACGCCAGTATTCCGGCGCTGATGTCTCTGCTGCGGCGCATCGGCGCAGGGTCCTGCCCATAAGTGCGGCTCTCTACCGCAGTTCTTGCTAAATAGTCCTTTCGCTGCATGATTTTGTCACTATTAGGCCGACAATGCCGGCCGCTCGGGCGCGCGGTTTGAAGCGCGTTGCGAGAAGGGATACACCGACCCCATTGCCTGCACGGGAGCCAATGCCAATGCGATTCCGTTTTGTCGCCGCTCATGCGGCTTTTCTCGCCGCGTTTCTAGCCTCTGTCGCGGCGGCGCCGGCCGTCAAGGCCGACGACGCGCCCAAAGACATCAAGGGCCTTTATCTTATGAGCGACTATCCGGCGGTGACGCTGCGCCCCGGCGAGACCTCGACGGTCGATCTGCGATTGCAGAATTACGACATGGCGCCGGAGCGCCTGGCGCTGTCGGTGTCCGGAGTGCCGAGCGGTTGGACCGCGACGTTGATGGGCGGCGGCCAGCCGGTGGCGGCCGCAATGCCGGCGACGAATTCCAGCGTAGCGCTATCGCTGCGATTGGATGTGCCGAAGACCGCCGTGATGGGCACGCAAACGCTCACCATCGCCGCCACCGGTAATGCGACGAATTTGCAGTTGCCGATCGCGGTGACGCTCGCCAAGGATCTGCCGGCGAAGCTTTCGGTTACGCCGCAGTTGCCCGAATTGCGCGGGAACTCGAGGTCGAGCTTCGAGTATCAGCTCAACATCAAGAACGACAGCGGCAAGAAGCTGACGGTCAGCCTGTCCGCGCAGGCACCAAAAAATTTCGATACCTCCTTCACCGAGCAGTACGGCACCCAGGAGCTTAATGCGGTGCCGATTGACGCCGGCCAGTCCAAGGCCGTGAAACTCAAGATCACGCCGCCCAATACGGCTTCGGCCGGCGACTACAAGGTCAGCGCGCGCGTCGCCGCGGAGGATGCCTCGGCGACGACCGATCTCGGCCTCGACATCACCGGCCAGCCGAGGCTCGACGTTTCGGGCCGCGAGGGACTCGTGTCGACCCGAGCCTCCGCCGGGGAACAGACCTCGGTGCCGGTGGTCATTACCAATACCGGCACTGCACCTGCCGAGGACGTTGAACTGTCGGGCTCGGCGCCCAGCGGCTGGAAGGTTACGTTCGATCCCAAGACGGTCGAGCGCATCGCGCCGAACGACAACAAGGAAGTGCAGGCGCTGATCACGCCCACCGACAAGGCCATCGCCGGCGATTACATCACGACCATCCGCGCGGCTGCGCGCGGCGAATCCGCGTCGACAAACTTCCGGGTTACCGTGACGACCTCTACTCTGTGGGGAATAGCCGGCGTCGGCATTATCGGCATCGCGCTTCTGGTCATGGTCGGTGCAGTGGCGAGGTTCGGCCGCCGATGAACCCAGATACCGTCATCGAGGCAACGGGCCTCACCAAGACCTACGGCCCAGCGGTTGCCGTCGACAACATCTCGTTTTCGGTCGCTCGCGGGGAAATCTTCGGCCTGCTCGGACCTAACGGCGCCGGCAAGACCACGACCATCTTGATGCTGCTCGGGCTGACCGACATCTCGAAAGGCGAGGTGAACGTGCTCGGCTTCAATCCGGCGCGCGAGCCGCTTTCGGTCAAGCGGCGGGTCGGCTATCTGCCGGACACCGTCGGCTTTTACGACAATCTCACCGCCGGCGATAATCTGCGCTACACCGCGCGGCTGATCGGTTTCCGCTTCGCCGAGCGCGAGAAGCGCATCGCCGAGGCGCTCGACCGTGTCGGGCTTTCGGAGTTCGCGGAAAAGCGCGTCGGCACCTTTTCGCGCGGTATGCGGCAGCGGCTCGGCTTGGCGGAGATCCTGATGAAGGGGGCGCAGATTGCGATCCTCGACGAACCGACGTCGGGACTCGATCCGCACGCCACGAACGAACTCCTCGCCACCATCCGCGGCTTCAAGGCTGAGGGCGTATCGGTGCTGCTGTCGTCACATCTGCTCGAGCGCGTGCAAAGCGTCTGTGACCGGGTAGCGCTGTTTTCCACAGGCCACATCGCGCTGATGGGTTCGGTTCCCGATCTCGGCCGCGAGGTGCTCGGCGGCGGCTATGTTGTCGATATCGAGGCGGATGGGGCCGGACTTGCCGACCGCTTGGCGCTGATTCCGGGAGTGAGCGGCGTCGAGAAAACGGGCATCGGCAAGCTGCGGCTGCATGCCGATCGCGACGTCCGTCCCGAAGCCGCAGCCGAAGTGGTGGCGATGCAGGGCCGCCTTAAGTTCCTCGGCGTTCAGGAGCCGAGCCTCGAGGCGATCTACACGCGTTACTTCGAATCTCGGCCCGAGGAGGTCATGAAGGAGGGCGCGCGCCATGCAGCGTGAGGGTTCCGCCTTTTCCGGCCTCAGCGTGGTCGTGCTCAAAGAGCTGTCCGACCATCTGACCTCGGTGCGCATGCGGGTGCTGGAATGGCTGGTGGTGCTGATTGCGGTCGCCGCGCTTTACGCGGCCATCCAGCAGATCAAGGATACCACCGCGGAGGATCCGTTCCTGTTCTTGCGCCTGTTCACGACCTCGCGCGATCCGCTGCCGTCCTTCGTGTCGTTTCTGTCGTTTCTCGTGCCGCTGATGGCGATCGGGCTCGGCTTTGACGCTGTCAACGGCGAGCACAATCGGCGCACGCTGTCGCGTATCCTGTCGCAGCCGATCTATCGCGACGCGTTGCTGTTCGGCAAATTCCTGGCTGGGCTAATAACCCTGTCCATCAGCCTGATCACGCTGTGGCTGCTCGTTATCGGGCTCGGCCTGCTCATGATCGGTATTCCGCCGGGCGGCGAAGAGATAGCGCGCAGCTTTGTGTTTCTGCTGGTGACCATCGTCTATGCCGGGGTGTGGCTAGCGCTGGCTTTATTGTTTTCGATCCTGTTCCGCTCGGCCGCGACCGCGGCGCTGGTGACGCTCGGCCTATGGCTTCTCGTCACGTTCATATGGCCGGTACTGGCCGGTGCTTTCGCGCAAATAATCATGCCGCCGGACCCGCGCTATATGGCGCTCGGTTTGCAGACGCCGAGTACCGTCGAGCTTGAGCAGATACTGGCGCGGCTGTCGCCCTCGACGCTCTATGCCGAGGTGGTGGTGGCGCTACTCGATCCGACCACACGCTCGCTCGGGCCGATCTATCTGAGCCAGCTTCAGGGCGCCGTGCTCGGCGCGCCGCTGCCGCTTGGGGCGAGCGTACTGATCGCCTGGCCGCAGATCGTCGGCATGATCGCGACCGAGATCGTCCTGTTTGTCATCGGCTACGTCATCTTCCAGCGTCAGGAAGTCAGAGCCTGAGGAAATAACAAGGGCGGCACGAGGCCGCCCTTGCCGCTTATGACTTATCCAAATTTCAGGCGAGCGATGGCCACCCTTCTATTGGTCGTTGTCCGTTTTAGACGTCGAGTACCGCGACGATCCGCATATCGCGCGGGTTGACGATGACCACCTGGTCCTCGACGATGAAATACAGATAGCCGTGCCACTGCGGGTCGATCCGCACCAGCGTCTCAGGCACTCGGACCACGTGGACGCGATCCCGCGGCACCAGCGTTCCGACGGTCACGTCGAAATTGACATGGCCGACCCGCGGTGCGCCGCGGGCATCGATCACGGTGTCGCGGATACGACCGCGCTGCTGCGATGTCAGGTTGACGTGGCTGCCCTGCATGGGAATCGACGCGTTGCCTTGCAGGCCCTTGAGTTCGCCCTTCCGCTGATTTCTTTCACTCATCCGGGTGCGGCCATGTTCGGAGCGAGTATTGGCGCCCATACGCTCGTGGCGGTGCTCAAACCGGCTATTGGCGCCGATGCGCTCGTGGCGGTTTTTCTCCATCGCACCGACGCGTTCGCGGCTCTTGCTCTCGGTCTTTGCGCTTTCAGTCTTTGCGTTGTCAGTCTTTGCGCTGTCGTTCTTGGCATTGTCGTTCTTGGCGCTGTCATTCTTGGCGGCTTCCTTGCCGTTTTCGCCGACGCGTTGCTTCGCCTCGTTGGTACTCTTGGCGTTTGCGCTCTTGGCGTTCTCACCCAACTGCTGCCGGCTGCTCTGCGCTGACTGCTTGGCGGCCTGCGCGTTATTCTGGCCGATCTGCGCGCTCCGATTGTCAGGCTTGGCGCCCTCGGCGCCTTTTTGGGCCATCGCCGGCTGACTGGTTTTCGCGTCCAGCGATGCTGCACTGCGGCTGGGCGAACTGGTTTTGGCGTGCTGCTCCATCCCGGCCGCGGCTCCACCTTGCTTGCCGGCCGGCGTTTGCGTCTGCGCGGCGCCTTGCGCGCTGATGCCAGCTTTGGTCTGACCTTGCGGGCTCTGCTGCGCTGCGGCAATGCCGCCGCCTGCAATTAATGCAAGCGCCGCGACGCTGGCCAGCAACATATTGTGTTTTTGTCTCATCAGGCTTTTTCCTCTCCGGATTTATCATAATGGCATGCCGTTCCAGGGCCGACGGCCTCATCGGACGTGCGTGCTGGTGAACGAACGCGCCCCGGGAAGGAAAGTTTCTCGAATATTTGCCACTGTGGTATTTTGTCTGCACGACATCGGCGATTTGAGTTCGTTTCTGAATTTTCGTTCAGATCGGCACGCGATCAGAGTACATAATTGACAGAGGTGAGGAAGCGGTGGCGGCGATCACATCCGGCGTCGATTGCAAATCAAAAGAGTTTCGCGACAATGCGGAGGCCATGCGTGCGTTGATCGCGGAACTTGAGGCGCGCCGCGGAAAAGCCGCGCAAGGCGGACCGGCCAGGGCGCGCGAACGCCATCTCGCCCGCGGCAAATTATTGCCTCGTGCGCGGGTGATGACGCTGCTCGATGCCGGCGCGCCGTTCCTTGAATTGTCGCCGCTCGCTGCAAACGGCATGTATGAAGACGATATTCACGGCGCCGGGCTCATCACTGGCGTCGGCCGCGTCTCGGGGCGCGAATGCGTCATCGTCTGCAACGATTCGACCATCAAGGGCGGCACCTATTACCCGATGACAGTGAAGAAGCATCTGCGCGCGCAGGAGATTGCGCGCGAGAACCGGCTGCCGTGCATTTATCTGGTCGATTCCGGCGGCGCCAACCTGCCGCATCAGACCGAAGTGTTTCCCGACCGCGAGCATTTCGGCCGCATTTTCTACAATCAGGCGAATCTGTCGGCGGCCGGCATCGCCCAGATCGCGGTGGTGATGGGCTCCTGCACCGCGGGCGGCGCCTATGTGCCGGCGATGTCGGACGAGGCCATCATCGTGCGCAACCAGGGCACCATCTTTCTCGGCGGACCGCCGCTCGTTAAGGCGGCGACCGGCGAGGTGGTCAGTGCCGAGGAGCTTGGCGGCGCCGAGGTACACACCAAAAAATCTGGCGTGGCCGATTATCTGGCGGAAAACGATCGTCACGCATTGGCGCTGTGCCGAGATATCGTCGCCTCGCTGAACACCAAAAAGACCATCGATATTCCGCTCGCCAAGCCGGCCGAGCCGAATTATGCCGCCGACGAGCTCGACGGCATTGTGCCGGCCGATCTGAAAAAGCAGTACGACGTGCGCGAAGTGATCGCCCGTCTGGTCGATGCCTCCGAATTCGACGAGTTCAAGGCGCTCTACGGCACCACGCTCGTCACCGGCTTCGCCCGCATCCACGGCATTCCGGTCGGCATTCTCGGCAACAACGGCATTTTGTTTTCCGAGAGCGCGCTCAAGGCGGCGCATTTCGTCGAATTGTGCTGCCAGCGTCGGGTGCCTTTGTTGTTCCTGCAGAATATTTCCGGCTTCATGGTCGGCCGCGACTACGAAGCGGGCGGTATCGCCAAGGACGGGGCGAAGATGGTCGCCGCGGTCGCCTGCGCGCAGGTGCCGAAGATCACGGTGGTGATTGGCGGTTCTTACGGCGCTGGCAATTACGGCATGTGCGGACGCGCCTACGGTCCGCGTTTCCTGTTCACCTGGCCGAACGCGCGCATTTCGGTGATGGGTGGCGAGCAGGCCGCGAGCGTGCTTGCCACCATCCGGCGTGAGAATATCGAGGCCGACGGCAAGACATGGTCGGAGGTCGAGGAGGAAGAATTCAAGCAGCCAATTCGCGAGCAATACGAGGCGGAGGGGAATCCGTATTACGCTACCGCGCGGCTGTGGGACGACGGCATCATTACGCCTGGCGAAACGCGTCGCGTCTTGGGATTATGCCTCTCGGCGGCACTGAATGCGCCGATCCCGGAGACGAAGTTCGGGGTGTTTCGGATGTGAATTTCAAGCCGCCCGCGGCCTGATCGCCTTAAGCTTGTCGCCAATGGCGCGTTTGCGCTCCATCAGTTCGTAATCTGTCTGCAGCCCCATAAAGAATCCTTCCGACATTCCAAAATAGCGCGCGAGCCGCAGATCAGTGTCGGCTGTGATTGCGCGCTTACCGAGTACGATCTCATTGATGCGCCGTGGCGGCACGGCAATCGCCCGCGCCAGCGCCGTCTGTGATAGCTTCATGGGCTTCAGAAATTCCTCGGCCAACATTTCTCCCGGATACGGATTGGGTAAAAGTCTCTTCTTAATGGTGGGGCGCATCGCTTCCTCAACCGTTATGGCCGGGCTTGTCCCGGTCATCCACGTCTTTACGGCGGCACTGGCAAGGCGTGGATGCCCGCAACGAGTGCGGGCATGACGGGCCCGAAGGGCTAATATAGGCTCATACACCACAAAATGACGCGGGAGCCTTTGAAAATGCCCAAGACCATCGAACACGTACACTGGCCGGACGCGCCCGACCTATGGATGCCGTATGCGCCGGCGATCAAGGTGAAGGGCGGCATCACCGTCTATCTAGCCGGCGTTACGGCGGCGCCGGTCTATCATCATCATCCGCATCGGCCGGAAGAATTCGATGCCATGCCGCGCGACATGGCGGGGCAGGCGAGGGCGGCGCTAGAAAATCTTAAACGAGGGCTCGACGCTGTCGGCGCTACTTTCGCCGATATCGTCACCGCCGACCGTTTCGTCACCGATCTTTCCGACCAGGATGCGCTCAACCGCGTGTGGGGCGAATATTTTGGCGACGCCAAGCCGACGACAACGACGGTTCAGGTGGTGCGGCTCGCCACCGATCCGCGCTGTCTGGTCGAGATCAATGCCATTGCGGTGATCGATTGACGATTAGCGTTTGAACCGCCACATCATGGCGGCGCGCCGTCAAGGCCGCTGCGACGGTGGAGGGAGAGATGTCCGAAACTGCCTACAAGACCGCATTGATCGTCGGGGTCGGCTCGGGGCTGTCGGCTTCGCTGGCGAGAGTCTTTGCCGGGGCCGGACTTAAAGTCGCGCTGGCCGCGCGGCGCGCCGCCAATCTGGCGCCGCTGGCGCAACAGACCGGCGCCAAGGTCTATGTCTGCGACGCCACCA
>JBAQHW010000364.1:0-22484 GCA_049288525.1 Xanthobacteraceae bacterium | reverse complement strand
AGATCGGTGGCGAGGCTTGCGGTGTGCGCCACCTGCATCTTGATCGCCTTGTAGCCGCGCTCCTTGTAATGCAGCGCCTTGGCGATCATGCCGTCGCCGCCTGAGCCGCGGAAGCAGCCGGAGCCGTAAGTGGGCAGTTCGGCGCGGTAATGTCCCCATAGCCGGTGCAGCGGCAGCTTGGCGGCCTTGCCGAGCGCGTCCCACAGCGCGATGTCGAGCGCCGACATCGCCATGGTGGCGATGCCGCCGCGGCCGAAAGTGACGGTCGTCTTCCACAAATCCTGCCAGATCGCCTCGACGGCGCTGGCATCCTTGCCGATGACCCGCGGGATAATGGCCTCTTCGAGACAGGCTGCGATGGTTTTCATGGTTGGCCGATACAGGAACAGATAACCCATCCCGGTGATGCCGCCTTTGGTTTCGACCTCGAGCACCAGGAAGTCGCGGGTGTCGCCGAATGGATGGCCCTTGAGCCAGGGCGTATCCGGCCACGGCACGCGCAGCATGGTGGTGCGGACGGCGGCGATGGTCAGGTCGGGCATTTCGGGCATGGGCGTATCGCGTTCTTTGCCGGCGGAAGTGCCGACAGCGCTACAGTACCAATTACGACGAGGTCGTCGAGGGTCGCCGCGGCGGAATGGAAATGGCGACGCTCATCGCCGCGAACATGTCGTCCGCGGACCGTGCCGGTCTTACGCCTGCCAAACTTGCTTTTTTAGCCGTGCCGGAACCGATTTCTCAGGCCCGCCAACCGCAGAATCCGCTCGGCCCGGCCACGCCGTCGGGCCGGTAAGTCGCGGCCATTGCTGCGGATTGTCCGAATTGCCCCAGGCTCTACGCCTTTCGTATTATTGCGGCGAAATTTCGCAGGCGGCATGACCTAATAAGCAGCGCTAAGCGGGACAAGCCTGTAATCTGCGCCCATGAGAAAATGAGACGACAAAAACTGCGCGGTCGTGCCATATGGCCGCGAACTTAAAATAACCAAGATAACGGGAGGAAGACATGACAAAGAAGAACGGATCCATTGCAACGCCGCCGTTGTCACGGCGTCATCTGCTGCGCACCGCCGCCGCAACCGGCGCCGGTTTCGGCGCCCTTTCTGTCGGCGGTTTCACCTTCGTGCCGGCGTTCGCCGAAGATCAGCCGGCGATGGGGACCTGGCCCGACGGTTCGTCGGGAGATTCGGTGTCTATCGGCGCGACCGTGCCGCGCACCGGCGCCTATGCCTTGCAGGGTGAAGATGAGCTCAAGGGCATGCAGCTTGCCGTCGAGCACATCAACGAGGGCAATCCTCTGATCAAAAAGATCGCGCCCAAGGTCTCGAAGGGCGTGCTCGGCAAGCAAGTGAAGCTGGTCGTCGCCGATAGCGCCGCCAAGCCGAACCAGGCGGTGCAGGAGCAACAGACCTTCATCAACGATAACAAGATCATCCTGATGACCGGAGCGACCTCGTCCGCGGTGGCGGTGGCTCTCAACAAATTCGCCGAGCGAGAGAAGGTGCTCTATGTGACCGGCATTTCCGGCTCCAACGACACCACCGGCAAGGATTGCACGCGCTACTCGTTCCGCCAGTGCTTCTATGGCGAGACCGCGGCCAATGCGATCGGTCCGGTGTTGGTCAAAAAATTCGGCAAAAACCGCAAGGCGGCGTTCATGACGCCGGACTACACCTACGGTCATACCGTCACCAAGTCGGTGAATGACTATCTGACCCAGAACGGCGGCTGGACCATGGTGACAAACCAGGTTTCACCGCTCGGCACGACGGACTTCAGCCAGTACCTCACCAACATCGCCAATTCTGGCGCCGAGTTCATCATCAACGTGAACTGGGGCCGCGATGCGGTGCTGTCGGTCCAGCAGGCCAAGCAGTTCGGCCTCACCCCGAAGATGAAGATGGTGATCCCCTACCAGATCCCCTTCCTTGCCAAGGAAGTGGGGCCGGAGCTCACCGAAGGCGTCTACGCCGCCACCGACTTCTGGTGGACGCTGGAAGACAAATATCCGCTGGCCAAGATGTTCGTCGAGGCGTTCGACAAGAAATACGGCTACAAGCCCCAATGGACCGCCAACAACGGCTACATGCAATTCGCCATCTGGGCGCGCATGGTCTCGGAGGCCGGCACCTTCTATCCGCCGGACGTCATCAAGACCTATGAAAAGGGCGAGACGTTCGACTCCACGGTGGGTGACGTGCACTTCCGCGCCGCCGACCATCAATTGGTCCGTCCTGTCATCATCGTCCGCGGCAAGGCGCCGAAGGACATGAAGAACAAGGAGGACTACTGGGAGGTGATGGAGGTCCTGCCCGGTGCGCCGCTGATGCAGAAGCCGGACGCATTCGGCTGCAATCTCGGCGACTACACCTGACGATCCGTAGGATGCCTCGTCCGCTCTGCGCGGCGGACGAGGCGTGTTTCCATTATGGCTGGGCCAAAGGCGGCGAAGCTTGGCTTCGCTGACTTGCGGCCCGGCTATTTTGCCGGGTTGCCAGGCGACGGAAATGCCCGGCATAACGGACGTGCAGACGACGGGACGGACAAAATGCATCCCGAAAGATTGCGGATGACGGCGTGATCAACTGGCCCACTTTTGTCTCGCAATGTTTCAACGGCCTTGTGCTCGGCGCTCTGTTGGCGCTGATTTCGTCGGGCCTGACGATCATCTACGGCACCCTCGGCGTTCTTAATCTCGCGCACGGCGCCATGTTCATGCTCGGCGGCTATGCCGGTTGGGTCGCCTATAGCTATACCGGCTCGTTTCTTGTCGCCATTGTCGCCGGCTCGCTGTTCGTCATGCTGGTCGGGGTGGTGATGGAGCGCGTGGTGATCCGTCACTTCTACTCACGGCCGCACGAGGATCAGCTTCTCGTCACCTTCGGCCTCGGCATCGTTTTCGTCGAAGCGGTGCGGTTTTTCTTCGGCAGTCTCTCCAAAACGGTGCCGCCGCCGTCGCTGCTGGTCGGCATAACGCCGATCGGCTTCATGTTCTATCCGACCTATCGCCTCGCGCTGCTTGGCATCGTCGCGGTGGCGCTGATCGTATTGTATGTCGTGCTTTATCGCACGCGCATCGGCATGATCGTGCGCGCCGGCATCGAAGATTCGGTGATGGTCGATTCGCTCGGCATCGACGTCTACAAGGTATTCATGCTGGTGTTCGGCATCGGCGCCATGGCGGCGGGTTTCGCCGGCATCATCAACGCGCCGGTCGTCTCGATCTCGCCGGACGTCGGCGAGTCGATCCTGGTGCAGACTTTCGTCGTCGTCGTGATCGGCGGCGTCGGCTCATTCCCTGGCGCGGTGCTCGGTGGCCTGATCGCCGGCGAGATCATCAGCATCACGTCGATGTTCAATCCAGGCTATTCATATGTCATGCTGTTCGTGGCGATGACGCTGGTGCTGGTGGTGCGGCCTTACGGCCTGCTCGGCACCGCCGGCCGCGAGTGAGCGCGGTCAACGCATGTTCAAGCAACGTCCTTTCCTCATCGAAGCCCTGACCGCAGCCGGACTGATCGCCGCGCCGTTCGTTTTGCCCTATCTCGGATTTGCCCCCACCACCATGAACCGCATCCTGGTGTGGGGCCTGTTCGGCATCGGCTTCGATATTCTGTTCGGCTTCACCGGCCTGCTGTCGTTCGGCCAATCGGCTTTCTACGGCACCGGCGGCATGGTCGCTGCTTATCTGCTCACGGTGGTGAATTTCCCCAACGTCGTGACGGCAGTGTTCATCGGTGCGATCGCGGCGGCCGTCATTGGTTATCTGGTCGGGTTGATCGCATTGCGCCGCACCGGCATCTATTTCGCCATGATCACGGTGGCAATCGCCGAAGTGTTCTTTTTTGTCGAATTCAATCCGCTCTCGGCCTTCACCGGCGGCGAGAACGGCCTGCCCGGGGTGCCGACGCCGGACTTGTATCTCGGCTTCACCACCATTCATTTCAATACTGACCGGATGCTTTACTGGTTCCTCGCCTTCTGGTTTTTCCTCGGCATTGTCATCGGGCTGCGCATCGTGCGCTCGCCGATCGGCGCGGTCTTGAGCGCGATCCGCGACAATCCGCTGCGCGCCGCCGCCGTCGGTCATAACATCCACAGTTACAAGCTGACCGCTTTTGTCATCGCCGCGGCCTATGCCGGCTTCGCCGGCGGCCTGCTCGGCATCATGCAAGGCTTCATGCCGCCGGACGCTTTCATGTTCGACACGTCGGGGCAATTGGTGATGCAGACTGCCATCGGCGGCGCCGGCACGCTGTTCGGGCCGCTGGTCGGTGCTACGGTCTGGCTTTATCTGAGCGATTTTTTTCAGACCTCGCTGCATCTCGGCGCCACCTGGAAGCTCGTGCTCGGCATCGTGTTCGTGCTGCTGGTGTGTTTCCTGCGTCGCGGCATTGTCGGAGGTCTGGTCGATCTGGTGCGGCTCGCTGGCGGAAAGGGGAAACATCACAAGGCGGCCGAATCCGACCCGCGCGCGGTGTCGCCAGCGGCTCCGGCTGAGAACAAAAAAGGCGCGCCGGTGGTCGAGCTGACGCCGTCGCCGCGGCGGCCAAAGCCGTTGGGCGACGGCGATACTGTTCTGCAGGCGGAAGGCTTGGCCAAGCGCTTCGGCGGATTGATCGCCAATGACAACATCAATTTTTCCGTACGGCGCGGCGAGTGTCGCGGCATTATCGGTCCCAACGGCGCAGGCAAATCGACCTTCTTCAAGATGCTGACGTGCGAAATGCATCCGACCGAAGGACGCATCGTGTTCGAAGGCCGGGACATTACCGGCATGAGCGTCACCGACGTATGCCAGCTCGGCCTGACGAAGAGCTACCAGGTCAATCAGCTGTTTACCCGGCTGACCGTGCGCGAGAACGCCACTATCGCCGCGCTTGCCGAAAAGCGCGGGCCTTTCCGCCTCGATCTGCTGCGCCACGTCGCGAACGTCGAAGGCCTGACACAACGCGTCGAGGACACGCTCAAGGTCGTGCATCTGATCGACCGCGCCGACCTGCCGGTGTCCGATCTAGCCTATGGCGAAAAGCGCAGGCTAGAGATCGGCTTGGCGCTCGCCACCGCCCCCAGCCTGCTGTTGCTGGACGAGCCGCTCGCCGGAATGAGTCCGCTGGAGCGCGTCGAAATGGTGAAGCTCCTCAGATCGATCGGCCAAGGGCGCACCATGATCATCGTCGATCACGACATGGATTCGCTGTTCGAATTGGTGGAGCGCGTAACCGTCCTGCAGGAAGGCCGCGTGCTGGTCGAAGGCACGCCGGCCGAAATCAAGGGCAATAGGGCCGTCCAGGACGCCTATCTCGGCGGGGTGCACACGCCATGAGCCTGCTCGAGGTCAACGGACTCAATACGTATTACGGCGATTCACACATCCTGTTCGATGTGGCGCTCGCCGTGGATCGTAACGAGGTGGTGGCGCTGCTCGGCCGCAACGGCGCCGGCAAGACCACCACGTTGAAGAGCCTGATGGGCGTGGTGACGCCGCGCGCCGGTTCGATCGTCTTTGACGGCAACGAGATCGCCGGCAGGAAAAGTCACAGCATCGCCCAGGCCGGCATGCAGCTCGTGCACGAAGACCGCCGCATCTTCGGCAGCCTCAATGTTGAGGAAAACATCATTCTGGCGGGGCTCACCGCGCCGAACCGGTGGCCGCTCGAACGCCTCTACACGATGTTCCCGCGGTTGAAGGAGCGGCGGCAAACCCGCGGCACCGATCTCTCCGGCGGCGAGCAGCAGATGCTGGCAATCGCCCGGGCGCTTGTTCGCGAGCCGAAGATTCTTTTGCTCGACGAGCCGTTCGAGGGCTTGGCGCCGATCATCGTGCGCGATCTTCTCGCCACCTGCCGGGCGCTCGCCGAAGGCGGACAGACCATATTGATCGTCGAGCAGAATATCTCGGCGGTCATGACGCTCGCCGACCGCATCTATGTCATGCACAACGGCCACATCGTCGATGCTCTGTCGGCAGAGGCGGTGCGGGGACAGCCGGAGATGCTGCATCGGCATCTCGGCGTGTAGCCGCCCGACGGCGATTCACAGCGTGGCCGGGGAGGGGTAGTCTGCGCGAGCGCAGCCGCGCCGGAGACTCTCATGGCCTCGACGATCAATGTTGCCGCCTATAGCGACGCACTGGTCGTGCTCGGAACGGCCGGCATCGTCGTGCCGATCGTCAGCCGGCTCGGCTTCTCGCCGGTGCTTGGCTATCTGGGCGCCGGCGCGTTGTTGGGCCCGCTCGGCCTCGGCTCGCTGATCGGCGCGTTTCCGGCGCTGTACTGGTTCACGGTCGGCGACTCCAAGGACGTCGCCGGCATCGCCGAGCTTGGCGTCGTCTTCCTGCTGTTCCTGATCGGCCTCGAACTGTCGCTGCACCGGCTGTTGACGATGCGGCGCCTGGTGTTCGGCCTCGGCGGCTTGCAGGTGCTGCTCACCACCGGCTTGCTTGCCGGCGCCGCCGTCTATGACGGCAGCGCGCTCTCCGAGGCGATCATTCTCGGCGCCGGCCTGTCGCTGTCATCAACTGCGATCGTTCTCGAATTGTTGTCGAAACAGGGGCGGCTCAAGACCGGCGTCGGTCGCACCAGCTTCGCCGTGCTGCTGTTTCAGGACCTCGCCGTCATTCCCATCCTGATGTTCGTGTCGCTCTTGGCCGCCGGCTCCGGCGCCTCCGTGCTCGCAAGCCTCGGCCGGGCGCTCTTACAAGCGGCGATCGCGCTCACCGCGATCGTCGTGTTCGGCCGTGTCCTGCTACAGCCGTTGTTTAACCTGGTGGCGGCGACGCGGTCGCGCGACCTGTTCATCGCCACGGCCTTGTTCGTGATCATCGCCGCCGGCGTCGTCGCCAACCAGGCCGGACTGTCGATGGCGCTTGGCGCCTTTGTCGCCGGCCTGCTGTTGGCCGAAACCGAATATCGCAAGGCGATCGAAGCGACCATCGAGCCGTTCAAGGGGCTGCTGCTCGGAATCTTCTTTTTCACCGTCGGCATGGACATCGACGTGCGCGAATTGCTGCGCGAGCCGCTGGCGCTGGTCAGCGCGGTCGTCGGCTTAATCGCCGTCAAATCGCTGGTGATTATCGGCCTGGCCAAGCTGTTCCGCCTGTCGTGGCCGGTTGCGGTCGAAATGGGGCTGTTGCTCGGACCTGGCGGCGAGTTCGCGTTTGTCGGCATCGGTTCAGCGCGCGCGCTCGGGCTGATTGATGCGCGGCTGGCGAGCTTCGCCCTGGTCGTAACGTCGGTGAGTATGGCGCTGATCCCGCTGTTGTCGTTTGCCGCGCGGCGCTTCGCGGCACGGCTGCGCACCGCCGGCGCCGCGCCGCCGGAGTTGACGGCGCGGCCGAGCGTCGGCAGCAAGCACGCCATTGTCGTCGGCTACGGCCGTGTCGGCAAAATGGTTTGCGTACTCTTGAAACAGCACGGCATTGCGTTTATCGCCGCCGATCTGAACCCCGCGACGGTGACTCACGATCGCCGCGAGGGTCACGAAGTCTATTACGGCGACGCCGCCGACACGAAATTTCTCGAAGCCTGCGGCCTCGCCGAAGCGGCTGGCGTCATTATCACCATCCACGACCACGATCTGGTCGACGACATCGTCGCCCATGTGCGCGCCCTACGCGATGATGTGCTGATCGTGTCACGCGCCCGCGACGCCGATCATGCCCGGCATCTCTACAGCCTTGGCGCCACCGACGCGGTGCCGGAAACCGTGGAAGCGAGTCTGCAGCTCTCGGAGGCAGCGCTGGTGGGCCTGGGCGTTCCGGCCGGGCCGGTGATCGCGTCGATTCACGAAAAGCGCGATGAAATCCGCCACAGTTTGCAGGAGGCGGCCCGCGCCGCCGGCATCGACAAAATCCACGCGGTCCGCGCGAAAACCGCCAAGCGGCGCCAGCGGAAGGCATGAAGCGATTGCGCTCCAGCGCCGTGATGGAGCATGCGGAATTCGGCGGAATCCATGCCGAGATTTTGCGCCGGCGGCTTATCGGACGAGTGCTTTTGCTGTGACGCTTAACCCGCGAGGCCGGGCCGCAGCGTCGGCGAAGCCGTCTTGGTCGGCCTCGCCATCTTTGGGCCGGCAAGCTTCGGCGCCGCCGGTCGCTTCGACCGGGCGATGGTCGGGCCGTTGATGCCCGGCCGGCATGCTTCGTCATGCGCGGTTTCCAGCACGTAGCGGAGCGCCTCGGCCTGGACCCGCGGCGATTTGTCGATGGTCAAATGATCGATGCCGGGATCGCCGGAGAAGTCGACATTATCGAGGATGCCGTGGAAGCCGACGCCGGGCCGCATATAGGCATAGCTGCGCTGGGTCATATTGATGACGCAAGCGACATTGCGCGACGCGGCGGAGGAGCCGGTGCCGTCCACCGGCACGACCAGCGCCACCGGCACGCCTTGCGCATTCAACTGTTGCGCCATCCACATCACCGCATCGGCGCCGAGCGAGTGGCCGATCAGCATATAGGGGCCGTGGTCGCCGGCGCGGTACATGCGCACGATCTTCGCGTCGATAACGTCGGCGAAGGTGTGGTTATAGACGCTGGCATCGATGCCATGCTGCTGGATCTGCGCGGCGAGCTGATCCATGCCCAGCGAAAAGATATTAAGAAGCCCGCGCATCAGATACACATGGGGCCGTGAAACGACTTGACGCGCAACGAGCCCGTGGGAAGCCAGCCGATGGGAAGCCAGGCGGCGCGATGCGAACTGGTGGGAAACCACTTGCCGCACTGTGGGCTTGGTCGCGCTCAGCGCGGCCGCCGGCAGTAGCGCCAATGCGCCCAAAATCACGGCACCCGCGCCAAAGCCGCGCAGGAGTGACGATTTGGCAATGAAATGACGGCAGCCCGGCATCGCGTTACTCCACCCACGCCACAAACTATGGCGCCGACTATGGCGAAACGGGGTAAAAATTTCCTTGTGATCAGCGGCTATTCGCCGCCTTGAGGTTGGCAAGTTCGACGACGATCGGGCGAGTCGCGGCCCGCAGTGGGGTGCGCCGCACTCCGGTCAGCGTATGCAGGAAATTCGCGAACCAGCTCTGCACCGAGGCCGCCTTGAGCTTGCGTATCATGCTCTGCCAGCGCTCGCGCCGCTCCTCGACGCTCATCGCCAGCGCTGCCGCAATTTGCCGCGCCATGCCGTCGATGTCGTGCGGATTGATGAGCAACGCTGCGTCCAACTCCTTGGCGGCGCCCGCAAACGACGACAAGACCAGAACGCCGGGATCGAACGGATTTTGCGCGGCGACATATTCCTTGGCGACGAGGTTCATGCCGTCATGCAGCGGCGTCACTAGGCCGACGCGTGCGACGCGATAAAAACCCGCCAGTGTCAGCTGCGAAAAGCCCTTGTTGAGGTAGCGGATCGGCATCCAATCCACCTCGCCGTGCTTGCCGTTGATGTCGCCGACCAACGCCGCCAGCTCGGATTTCAACTCGCGGTAGGCCTTGATATTGCCGCGCGACGGCACCGCGACTTGCAGTAACGCCACTTTGCGCTTCAAGGTCGGCTCGAGTTCGAGCATCCGGTCGAAAGCATGCATGCGGTTGGCGAGGCCTTTGGAATAATCCAGCCGGTCGACGCCGAGCACGAGCTTGATGCCGTTGAGACTGTCGCGCAGCCGAGCGACCTCTATTCGGCTGGCCGCCTTGCTGGCGCGCGCGGCGAACTCGTCGACGTCGATGCCGATGGGAAATGTAGCAAGCTGGGTCAGTCCCCAATCCGAGGCCACGGTGCCGTCGACCACATTCAAGCCGAGCTCGGCCTGCAGATAGTCTTCGAAATTCCGCCGGTCTTCGACAGTCTGGAAACCGATGAGATCGTAGGCCAGCATGGCATCGACCAGGTCGGCGTGATGCGGCACCGCGACCATGGTCTGGCGATCGGCCCACGGCGTGTGCAGGAAAAAGCCGAGCGGGCGTTCAATGCCGAGCCGGCGCAAATCCGCGCCGAGGCTCAGAAAATGATAGTCCTGAATCCAGAACACCGCTTCGGGCTTGGCGAAACGCAACAACGCCCGCGCCATGAAGCCGTTGATCTCGCGATAGGAGACGTAGTCCTCGGCGGTGACGTGAATGAGATCGGGGCGCGAATGCAAGGCCGGCCACAGCGCCGAATTGGCAAAGCCCTCGTAATATCCGCGATAATGCTTGGCCGGCATGTCGACGGTCGCCAGCGCGCCAGTACCGAGCGGTTCGATCTTGGCGAACGAGTCCCGCGCCGCATCGCTCGACTGGCCGCTTGAACCAACCCAGATCGCGCCCGAATCACGCACCATCGGCAACAGGGCCGCCGCCAGTCCGCCGGCCAAAGGCTCGTCCGGTTTTGCTCGTGCTACACGGTTGGAAACGACGACGACGCTCACCAAACCACCTCCGGAACCCTGTTCGATCAACTTCTGTAGAGGGATTTAGTTCCATATTTTTGATGCGGTGCAGCGATGATGCTAAAAGAACAGGCACATTCCGCAATAAGGACTTGATTTTCGACGCGATTTTTTAAGGAAAGCGCGATTTGGCGACTTATCCGGAGTTAACAACGCTCAGCCTTCTGCATAGGCAATGGTCGACAGAAGGCTCACTTCGGGCCGCCGTGAGTCCAATCTTGTGTGCTGCACAACGATCGGGACGTTGGACTCGAAGACTGACGAATACGCGGTATCACGTGGAATCGGCTGCGGCTCGGTAAGGTCGTTGAAGCGCAGGTGCAGCGTGCGGCGCGGCGCGATCGTGAAGCGGTAGGGGCCGGCCGGCTCGCGGTCTTCGAAGAACACGGTGATGCGAAGCTCCGCCGGTTCGTCACCCGCATTCAAAATGCAGGCCGACTCATGCGATTGCAAGGCGCGATCCGCGAACGAGCTTTGCGACGGTATCCAGCCCTCAGCGATGGCCCAGCGGCGATGTCCCAGCGTATGCATTATTAGGATCGACTCCTGTTTATGGGCGGCCGATGGGGATTTTCCCGGTCAACCGGCATGGGTAATCGCAGTGGCAATCGCGGCGCGGTCTGCCGGTTCCGCTTTGGGAACTATTTGCCGCGGTGGGCGTTGGCCGAACGGGGGGACTCGGCATTTACGCCGGCGCTATGGTTTGCGCGAAAACAATCGTGGACAGAGAAAAATGCGCGCGCTGACTGTTGCGCCAGGTACGGCTAATTCGGCCAAGATCGAAAACGTCCCCGAACCGCCGGTGGCGGACGGTTCAGTGCTCGTGCGCACGCTGGCGCTTGGGGTCTGCGGCACCGACCGCGAGATCGTGTCCGGCGCCTATGGCTGGGCGCCGCCGGGGCAGAAGCGCCTGGTGATCGGCCACGAGTCGCTCGGCAAGGTGCAAGAGGCGCCGGCCGAGAGCGGCTTTCGGCCCGGCGACCTGGTCGTCGGCATCGTCCGGCGGCCCGATCCGGTGCCGTGCCCCTATTGCGCCGTCGGCGAATGGGACATGTGCCGCAATGGCCGCTACACCGAGCGGGGCATCAAGGAGCGCAACGGCTATGGCTCGGATTTATTCCGCATCGAGCCCGACTTTCTGATCAAGATCGATCCGGCGCTCGGCATGAACGGCGTCTTGGTCGAGCCGACCAGCGTTGTCGCCAAAGCGTGGGACCATATCGAGCGCATCGGCAAACGCGCACGCGCCTGGTCGCCGAAGACCGTCCTTGTCACCGGCGCCGGGCCGATCGGGCTTCTTGCCGCGCTGATCGGCGCGCAGCGCGGGCTCGAGGTGCACGTCCTCGACCACAGCGATCGCGGCCGCAAGCGCGAATTGGTCACCGAACTGGGCGGCACGTTTCATCTCAGCAGTGTCACCGATCTCGGCGGACTCAAGCCGGATATCTTGATGGAGTGCACCGGGGTACCCGAGGTGGTACGCGATGCGCTTGGCCGTACCGCATCCGACGGCATCGTCTGCCTTGTCGGGGTCTCCGCGCCGGGCCACGATCTGCAGATTGACGTCGGCAAGCTCAACCGCACGATGGTGCTCGGCAACGACACGGTGTTTGGCAGTGTCAATGCCAATCGCCAGCACTACCAGGACGCCGTCGACGTCTTGCAGCGCGCCGACAAGCATTGGCTTGCCAAGCTCATCACCCGCCGCGTGCCGCCGGAGCAATGGACCCTGGCGCTTCAGCAACAGCCCGACGATATTAAAGTCGTCGTCGATTTTTCCTGACAGGCCCTCCGGTAGACCCCGCGCAACCATGTCCACTCCGATCGAAGATTATGCCCTGATCGGCGACTGCCGGAGCGCGGCGCTCGTTTCGCGCGGCGGCTCGATCGACTGGCTGTGCTGGCCGCGCTTCGACTCGGAAGCTTGCCTCGCGGCACTCCTCGGCACGCCCGAGCACGGCCGCTGGAGCGTGGCGCCGCAGCAAGCGGCCAAAATCACCCGCCGCTACCGGCCGCACACTATGATGCTGGAGACGCATTTCGAGACCGAGGAGGGCGCGGCGACCTTGGTCGACTTCATGCCGGTGCACTCGCCGCACTCAACGATCATACGCTTCGTCATCGGCAAGCGCGGCAAGCTCGCGATGGAGACCGAGCTGATCCTGCGTTTCGGCTATGGCGCCATCGTGCCCTGGGTGACCCGGACCGAGACCGGGGCGCTGCGCGCCATTGCCGGACCGGACATGGTGGTGCTGCACACCCCGGTCCATCTGAGCGGCAAGGACATGACCACTGTCGGTGAATTCACGGTGAGCCGCGGCGAGACGCTCCCGTTCGTGCTGACCTATTCGCCGTCGCATCTGCCGCCGCCGCCGCCGCTGGATCCAACGGAGGCGCTGGCCGCAACAGAAACCTATTGGCGCGAATGGTCGGCAAAGTGCCGTCCCGCCGGACGCTGGACCGAGGCCGTGAAGCGTTCGGTATTGACGCTGAAGGCGCTCACTTATGCGCCGACCGGCGGCATCGTCGCCGCGCCGACCACGTCCTTGCCGGAGCAGTTCGGCGGCAAGCGTAATTGGGACTACCGCTATTGCTGGCTGCGGGATTCCACGCTGACGCTGCTGGGAGCGATGCATGCAGGCTATTACGAAGAAGCGCAGGCTTGGCGGGAATGGCTGCAGCGCGCGGTGGCTGGCACCCCGGATCAGCTACAGATCATGTACGGCATCGGCGGCGAGCGGCGGCTGACCGAATGGGAGGCCGATTGGCTTCCCGGTTACGAGAAATCCGCCCCGGTTCGCATCGGCAATGCCGCGCATCAGCAATTGCAGCTCGACGTGTTCGGGGAGCTGATGGACACCTATCACCAGGCACGGCGCGGCGGTCTCACCTCGAACGAGCCCGGCTGGTCGATCCAGCTCGAATTCCTCAAGCACCTGGCGACGATTTGGCAAGGGCCGGACCAGGGCATATGGGAAATGCGCGGCCCGGCTCAGCACTTCACCTATTCCAAGGTCATGGCCTGGGTCGCGTACGACCGCGCCATCAAGAGCGCCGAGACTTTCGGCTTGGAAGGACCGGTCGACGAGTGGCGCAAGCTGCGCGAGCAGATTTACGCGGAAGTCTGCCAGCGCGGCTTCGACACGAAGCGCAACACCTTCGTGCAGGCCTACGAATCCGACCAACTCGACGCCAGCCTGCTGCTTATTCCGTGCGTCGGTTTTCTGCCGGTGACCGACCCACGCGTGCAGAGCACGGTGAAAGCGATCGAACAACGTCTGCTGCGCGGCGGCTTCGTCATGCGTTATTCGACTGAAGAGGTCGAGGACGCCCTGCCGCCGGGCGAGGGCGCGTTTCTGGCGTGCAGCTTCTGGCTGGTCGACGTTTATATTCTGCAGGACCGCATCGAGGATGCGGAGCAGCTGTTTCGCCGCCTCGTCGCGCTACGCAACGATGTCGGGCTCTTGAGCGAGGAGTACGACCCGCAGCAGAAACGGCTCGTCGGTAATTTCCCGCAGGCCTTCTCGCACCTGGCTTTGATCAACAGCGCCTACAATCTGACGGGCGCGCGCAAGCCGGTGCATCAGCGGGCGCAAGACGAGCATGCGCCACCGCCCGAAGAGGCGCGCGAACCGGCGCAGTAAGACGGCTCCATCATACGATTGCGCTGGCGCGTATTATCACTTAAAGTTGCGTCAGGGAGGGGTGCGACATGGCGCATCTTTTTCGGGCTTACCGCGCAAAGGATGTGAGTTTCTCGGCGTATTTCATCGAGAGCACGGCGCCGGACAATGTTGAAGACCGGATTAAACCGCCGCCCGTGCCGCCACAGCTGGTGGCCGTTGACGCCGACCAGGCCATCGATGACATCGCCGCCGAGCTGGGCGATTCGGACGCGCCTAATCTCGTCATTATGGTGCACGGCTTCAACAATCCGCCGCCCGCCGTTTTTAAATTCTACGCTTCGGCCGCTGCCGCCATCGACCGGGATCCGAGCATTACCGGGCGCAAAGGTCTTGTTTGTGTCGGCTATTGCTGGCCTTCGGAGAAAATGGGTACGCCATTGCCAAGCTGGCGAAGCGCCCTGCCGACAATGGCGACATGGCTCGGGCGCTTTGGCTTCATAATATTGTTATGCGGCATTATCCTGATAGTGCTGCGCTCGGCCTGGTATCTGGCAGCCTGGCTCGATCCGTCATTACATCAGATGGCCGCCACTCTTGCGATCCGGCCGTGGATCAAAGACGCGCTGTCGGTCTTCGGCCATGCCCTTGCGCTGTCGGGTCTGTTCATAGCTGGTCTGATCTTCTGCGCAATCTTGCTGCGCATCATCGTCTATTTTCGCGACGGGTATCGCGCCACCAATTACGGCGCGCCCGATCTGATCGAAATCATCCGCCAGATCGACCGCCGCATCGTCGATCACGACGGCAAGCACCGGCGCGCGAACCGCGAGGCGAGGCGCGTGCAGCTCTCGTTCATCGGCCACAGCATGGGCGGGTTTGTCGTTACCAATGCCATCCGCGTTCTGTCCGATGTGTTCGACGTTGGCGCCATCAGTGCTCGGCTCAATGCCGGCCTGATCAACGAGCAAAATGCCGTGCGGTTTTCCGCCGATGCAAGCGCGCCCGACCTCTCTCCGCATATCGGCCACGCCTTCAGCCTTATGCGTTTTGTGCTGGCGTCACCGGACATTCCGGCCGAGGCTTTGATATCGAACCGCGCCAATTTCCTGGCCTCGTCGCTGCGAAGATTCCGCGAGGCCCATCTGTTCAGCAACGGAGGCGACGAGGTGCTGCGGCAAATTTCGACGGTGGCCAATTATTTCTCGTTTCCAACCAAGAGTTGGAAGTTCGGCTTCCGCCTCGGCAATGTTGAAATTCTATCGAGCGGCTATGGCATTATTCCGGTCGCACGGCAGGCGATATTGGCGACGCTGCGTATCGGTTATTACACCTTGCAGGAAATTTACGAACGGCTGCGCGCCGCCCGTGGACGGAGCGAAGATGGCGAAGACCTTGGCACGCTGCAAAACAAATTGCCGGAGCGATTTTCCTATTTCGATTGCACCGATTATGTCGATACCGACAATGACGGTAACCAGCGGCCGCTTCTGACCTTCGCGCTTCGTCTCAAGCAACATAACCCGCACGCACGCATGAGCTGGCGGCAGCATTTGTGTTTGCTGGAATCTTACTTGTGGAATGGAAAACCGGATGTGCATGCCGGCTATTTCCAGGGCATGCTGGCGCAGCAGCTTATCTACCGGCTGGCATGCCTCGGCTACGCCGGCACAATTGCCGCCTATGGCGGGACGCCTCAACTTTCGCAGTTGTGCCGCGACAAGCAAGTGCGCGTGCTGCTGTCGCCAAGCCTATAAACCAAGCGCGCGTCTATAAACCAAGCGCCCGCGTTCAGCCGAGAAGCGCTACTTTTCCGGAACTGAGCGCGTAGACGCCGCCGATCACCTTGATCTTGTTGTCGTCGACGAAGGATTTCAGAATCGGCGTCGCCGATTTCAGCTTATCGACGTTGAGCTTGACGTTCTGGCGGATTGCGTTCTCCAGGAGGTCGCCCGGTTGGCCTTGGGCCGCTTCGACCGCCGGGCGGATGGCGGCGATCAGCGACGGCAGATGTCCGGGCAGGGTGCTACCGTCCTTGAGCGATTTGATGGTGGCGTCGACGGCGCCACAGGCCTCGTGGCCGAGCACCATGATCAGCGGCGTGTTGAGCACCTGCACGGCATATTCCAGGCTGGCGATCATCTCGTCGCTGGCGAAATTGCCGGCGATGCGGCAAACGAATAGATCGCCGCGGGCGGAATCGAAGCAAAATTCGGGAGCGATGCGCGAGTCGGCACAGCTGAGAATGGCCGCGAACGGATTTTGTCCCTTGCTTAAGGCTTCGCGTTCGTGGCGGAAATCGTGCCGCTTGGCTTCGCCCCTGACATAGCGCGCATTGCCTTCCATCAGCCGGTGCAGTGCGGCGTCAGGCGAAATGACGTTTTCCGGCTTCGGCGGTGCCTTGGGCGGCGCGGCAAAAGCCGGCGGCGCCACGGCAAGATTTATGGCGGGAAGAGTTGCGGCCGCGCCGGCGGCAAGCTTGAAGATGCTCCGGCGGGCGAAATGTGGGCTATGTGCGGCAGCGGTGCCACAGCGTTCACACATTGAAATCTCCCGTATTTGATCCCGAGCCGCGGCGGAGGTTGAACCCGGTCTGGCCGCCGCACGACAAAGCACTCATGCGGCAAGTTAAGAAGTCTCAAATGCGCTGTAAATCGGCATTCGCTGCGATGGTGACCGTAGTCTTGCTGAACACTTCTATGAGCGGCATTTGCTTTCGCACGGCCGGCAGATGCAGGAGGATTTTGTCATGTTCTATCCGGCGGCGTTGAAACAGACCTACGATCCGCTCGTCGCGCGCATTGCGAAATCGTTCGGGCCGGGCAAGGGATTTCAGTCGTCGTAGATAGCGCCCATCATGCCGGTCATGAGTGATGCACCGGCATTCTCCGACAATAAAATTAGTAATCATCGACAACTTGTGAGTCTTGCTGACCTAATTTCTTAATCACGTCGCGGGCTTGTGATCGAAACGCCGTACCACTGCTCCACGTGATATGTTTTGATACGTGATGTTTTGTCATGAAGACATGACAGTGGACTAACGGCTTCTTTGCCGGGGCGGCGTTTCTTGGAATGGGTACGGGCGTCTCAGATGGCGTTCATTCCCGGCGGCACTTTCCGCATGGGATCGAACAAGCATTACCCCGAAGAGGCACCGGTCCACCGCGTCACCGTCAATGACTTTTGGATCGATCGCACGCCGGTGACGAACCGGCAATTCAATGAGTTCGTCAAAGCCACCGGCCACGTCACCTTCGCTGAAATTCTACCCGATCCCAGACACTATCCCGGCGCACTGCCGCACATGCTTTATGCCGGGTCGCTGGTGTTTACGCCGCCGGACCATCCCGTCGATCTGCGAAATTGGGGCGTGTGGTGGACGTTTCTGAAAGGTGCGGATTGGCGGCATCCCTACGGGCCGCGGAGCAACATCGACGGCCTCGACAATCACCCCGTTGTCCACATGGCATTCGGCGATGCGGTTGCCTACGCGAAATGGGCTGGCAAGGACTTGCCGACCGAAGCCGAGTGGGAATTCGCCGCGCGCGGCGGGCTTGATGGAGCGGAGTTCGCGTGGGGCGACGATTTTATGCCCGGCGGAATGCATCGCGCCAACACTTGGCAAGGAAATTTTCCGCTCGAGAACCTTTGCAACGATGGGTTTGACCGCACTTCGCCGGTTCTGGCGTTTCCGGCAAACGGCTACGGCGTTTACGACATGATCGGCAATGTTTGGGAGTGGACGGTCGATTGGTACTCGCAAAAGCACGACGCCGATGCGCCCAAGGCATGCTGCATTCCGGAAAATCCACGCGGCGGTCGCGAGGACGAAAGCTACGATCCGCGCCAGCCACAGATCAAGATTCCCCGCAAGGTCATCAAAGGCGGCTCGCATCTATGCGCGCCGAATTATTGCCGCCGCTATCGGCCGGCCGCGCGCCACGCGGAAGCGGTGGATACATCGACGAGCCATGTCGGTTTTCGATGTGTGCTCAGAACAGGGAGAGAGTCATGAGCGAACAAGATAAGTCGGACCGCAATCGTGATCTCAGCCGACGCAAAATCTTGCTTTCAAGTTCGACACTCGTTGCGGTCGCGGCGGTGGGATCGACCGCACCGACTGTGCTGGCGCAAGCGCAACAGCCGCCGCCGCCGTCGAGCGGCAAAAAACAGAACATCCTCGTCATTATGGGTGACGATATCGGCCAGTCCGATGTTAGCGCCTACACCTTCGGCCTGATGGGCTATCGGACCCCGAACATCGACCGTATCGCCAAAGAAGGTCTGATGTTCACCGACTATTACGCCGAGCAAAGCTGCACGGCCGGCCGGTCGTCGTTCATCACCGGACAATCGGTGTTGCGTACCGGCCTTTCCAAGGTCGGCATTCCCGGTGCCACCGTCGGGCTGCAGCCGGAAGACATCACCATCGCGGAAGCGCTCAAACCGCTCGGCTATGCAACCGGCCAGTTCGGCAAGAACCATCTCGGCGACCGCAACGAATATCTGCCGACCGTGCACGGCTTCGACGAGTTCTTCGGCAATCTTTATCACCTCAATGCAGAGGAAGAACCGGAGGATCCCGACTATCCGAAAGACCCCGCGTTCAAGGCCAAATTCGGTCCGCGCGGCGTGCTGCGCTGCAAAGCGAGCGACAAGGACGATCCCACTGTCGATCCGCGCTTCGGCAAGGTCGGCAAGCAGACCATCGAAGACACCGGTCCGCTGAATAAGAAGCGCATGGAGACGATCGACGACGAGACCACCGGAGCCGCGGTCGATTTCATCCAGCGGCAGGTGAAAGCCAACAAGCCCTTCTTCGTTTGGATGAATACGACACGTATGCACATGTATACGCATGTGCGTGCATCAATGCGTGGGCAAAGTGGCATGCCCGACAACGAATATGCCGACGGCATGATCGAGCACGACGGCGATGTTGGTAAATTGCTGAAAGCGCTGGACGATCTCAATATCACGAACGACACGATTGTCGTCTACACCACCGACAACGGCCCGCACATGAACTCGTGGCCTGACGCGGCGATGACCCCGTTCCGCAGCGAGAAGGACACCAACTGGGAAGGCGCATTCCGGGTGCCGGCCATGGTGCGTTGGCCCGGGCATATCAAACCCGGAAGCGTCGCGAATGATATCTTTTCCGGCCACGATTGGTTCCCGACGCTGCTCGCGGTTGCCGGCGATAGCGGCGTCAAGCAGCGGCTGCTGACCGGGTGGCAGATTGGCAACCGCACCTACAAGGTCCATCTCGACGGCTACGACCAGCTTGCCTTTTTGACCGGTCAGCAGGAGCACTCCGACCGCAAGGGCTTCATTTACTTCGACGACGACGGCCAGCTCGTCGCGATCCGCTTCGGGAATTGGAAGCTTGTCTTCTTCGAGCAGAAGACCGCCGGCACCCTCGATATCTGGGGTGAGCCGTTTACTGCGCGAAGGCTGCCGCTGTACTTCAACCTGCGCATGGATCCGTATGAGCGGGCGGAGATTACGTCGAACTCCTATTACGCATGGACGCTTCACAAGGTGTATCTGTTGTATGGAGCCCAAGTGATTGCCGGGGATTTCGTCGCCTCGCTCAAGGAGTTCCCGCCGCGGCAAAAGCCGCAGAGCTTCAATCTCGACCAGATCATGGAGCGGCTTAAGGAGCCCACGAACGACTAGACCGTAAAGGCCGCCAATCATGAGGCTTGCCCACACCCGTCGTGCCGCGCTGGCGATCATCTTCATGGTAGCCAGCGCGGCTGGAGTATTGGCGCAGGCGCCGCAGGACGATCCATTGCCGTCCTGGAACGAAGGCGCGGCGAAAAAATCGATTACTAATTTTGTCGCGCGCGTGAGCATGCCAGGTGGGCCGGACTTCGTCCCTGCCGAAGCGCGCATCGCCACTTTCGACAATGACGGCACGTTGTGGACCGAGCAGCCGTACTACTTCCAGCTTGCCTTTGCGTTCGACCGCATCAAGGCGATGGCGCCGCTGCACCCGGAATGGAAGAACAAACAGCCATTCAAGGCTCTGCTCGACCATGACGTGTCCGCGCTCGCGGGCGCCGGCGAGAAGGGTCTCGTTGCCATTGTCGAGGCAACCCATTCCGGCGTAACCACCGATGAGTTTGCAAAGACGGTGCTGGACTGGATTGCCACGGCGCGGCATCCGCGCTTCAACCGGCCCTACACCGATCTTGTCTACCAGCCGATGATCGAGTTGCTCGCCTATCTGCGTGCTAATGGCTTTAAAACTTACATCGTTTCGGGCGGCGGTATCGAATTCATGCGGCCGTGGACGGAGAAGGTCTACGGCATACCGCCGGAGCAGGTTATCGGTTCCTCCGGGGTGACGAAATTCGAATTGGGACCGGATGGCAGGCCGGTGCTGATGAAATTACCGCAGGTCGAATTCGTCGACGATGGCCCCGGCAAACCGATCGGCATCAACCGCTTCATCGGCCGCCGGCCGATCTTCGCGTTCGGCAATTCCGATGGCGATCAGCAAATGCTGGAATGGACCGCAGCCGGCGACGGCGCGCGCTTCATGGGTATCGTGCACCACACGGATGCCGTGCGCGAATACGCCTACGACCGAAATTCCAAAATCGGCAAGCTCGACAAGGCGCTGGACGAAGGCACGGCAAAAGGCTGGACCATCGTCGACATGAAACAGGACTGGAAGGTGATCTTTCCGTTCGAGATGAAATAGGAAGGCGTGTCATGACATTCGACCGAAGACAAATGCTCGCCGCGCTCGCAGCGGCGCTATTGCTTTCGCTGCCACAACTGGCAATCGCCCAAACGCCTGCCGGCCCGGATATCTATTCCATCGCACGCGACGCCTACCTCTACGCTTACCCGCTGGTGAGCATGGACGTGACCATGCGTCAGGCCACCAATGTTCCGAGGGCCGGCGTCGTCAATATGCGCGCGCCAATCAACCAGTTTGCGCACGCGCGCGCCTACCCGAAGGCCGACGAAAAAGACGTGGTGCGGTTCAATTTCGACACGCTGTATTCGCTGGCGTGGCTCGATCTTGCGCGCGAACCGATCGTGCTGTCGGTGCCCGATACCGGGGGTCGTTACTATCTCCTCGAAATGCTCGACATGTGGTCCGACGTGTTCTCTGTTGTCGGCGCGCGCACGACTGGCACCAAGGCCGGCAACTACGTCCTTGTCGCACCGCATTGGAGCGGGACCGTGCCGGCGGGCATGACCAAGATCGCCACGCCAACGCCGGCCTTCTGGATTCTCGGCCGCACGCAGACCAACGGTCCCGCCGACTACGATAACGTCCACAAGGTGCAGGACGGCTACAAGCTCACTCCGCTCAGCCGTTGGGGCAAGGATTACACGCTGCCGCAGAACGGGCCGACTGACCCTTCGATCGACGCCAAGACCCCGCCTTTGACGCAGGTCAACGCCATGGACGGTATCACCATGCTGACCCGGCTTGCGGCGCTGATGGAAAAATATCCGCCGCACCAGAACGATTATCCGATCCTGTTCCGCATGCGTGCGCTCGGCATTGGGCCCGGCAAGCCGTTCGATCCTTCAAAGCTCGATGCCGCTACTATCGCCACAATCAACAAAGCCGCCAAGGATGCGCTGGAGGATATGCCGGCCGGCATGCGCAGGATCGGCAAGATCGAGAATGGCTGGAACGTGCTCACGCAGAACATTGGCACCTACGGCACATCCTACGAGCAGCGCGCTCTCATCGCCGCCGGTGGCCTCGGCGCCAATCTGCCGGAGGACGCGCTTTATCCGACCGCGTTCTTCGACGCCGCCGGGCAGCCGCTCACCGGCGACAACAAATACGTGCTGCATTTCGAAAAGGGCAAGCTGCCGCCCGCCAACGCATTCTGGTCGATCACCATGTACGACAAGGACGGCTTCCAGGTGCCCAATCCAATCAACCGCTTTGCCATCGGCGACCGCGACAAGCTTACGTTCAACGCCGACGGATCGCTCGACATCTACGTGCAGGCGGACTCGCCGGGCCCTGACAAGGAATCGAATTGGCTGCCGGCGCCCAAGGATGCTCCATTCCAGCCGACCATGAGGCTTTATTCGCCGCGCCGCGACGTAGCCGACGGCACCTGGATGCCGCCGGGATTACAGAAGGTGAATTGACACGTGAAAACCAAGCTCGCTGTCTGCGCTTTTGCTCTGATGTTGGGAATAATCGGCGACGCATGCGCCCAATCGCCAGCTGGAATGGACCGCAGCCGGTACCGGCGCGCGCTTCATGGGCCTCGTGCATCATACCGACGCCGCGCGCGAATACGCCTACGACCGGCGATCCAAGATCGGCAAGCTCGACAAGGCGCTCGACGAAGCCACGGCGAAGGGTTGGACCATCGTCGACATGAAGAATGACTGGAAGGTGGTCTTTCCGTTTGAGATGAAATAGCAGCGCCGGAGCATGCCTGCGAGAGAGGTGGCCGCTGTGCTCAACATTTTCGCC
>JBAQHW010000363.1:0-11463 GCA_049288525.1 Xanthobacteraceae bacterium | reverse complement strand
GCGAAGCTCAATCGGTCACGGCCATGGCGCGCAGCGCCAGACGTTCGCGGGCCGAGAGTTTTTCGGTCGCGCTCTTGAGCTGGCCGCAGGCGGCGAGAATGTCGCGGCCGCGCGGCGTGCGCACCGGCGAGGAATAGCCGGCGTCGAAAACAATCTCGGAGAATTTTTCGATCCGCTCCCAATCGGAGCACTCGTAGGCCGTGCCCGGCCACGGGTTGAACGGGATGAGATTGATCTTGGCCGGAATGCCCTTGAGCAGGCGCACCAGCGCCTTGGCGTCGGCCAGCGAGTCGTTGACGCCCTTGAGCATGACGTATTCGAAAGTGATGCGCCGCGCATTGGAAAGACCGGGATAGTTTCGGCAGGCTTCCAACAGCTCGCTTAACGGATATTTGCGGTTGAGCGGCACCAGCCGGTCGCGCAACGCATCGGTCACCGCATGCAGCGACACCGCCAGCATGCAGCCGATTTCCGCACCGGCGCGGGCAATATTGGGCACGACGCCGGAGGTCGACAGCGTGATCCGCCGCTTGGAAATGCTCAAGCCGTCGCCGTCGGCGATAACGGCGAGGCCGTCGCGCACGGCCTCGAAATTGTACAGCGGCTCGCCCATGCCCATCATGACGATGTTCGATACCAGGCGCTTTCGTTCGCCCTCGCCGGCACCGGCGCCGGCATCGCCGACCGGCGTCCAATCGCCGAGCCGGTCGCGCGCCAGCACCACTTGGCTCACAATTTCGCCGGCAGTCAGATTGCGCACCAACCGCTGCGTGCCGGTGTGGCAAAACGTGCACGTCAGCGTACAGCCGACCTGACTCGAAACGCACAAAGTGCCGCGGTCGGCTTCCGGGATGTAGACACATTCCACTTCGTGCGGCGTGCCGCCCTGTTCGCCCGGCAGCCGAATGAGCCATTTGCGCGTGCCGTCCACCGAAATCTGCTCGGCGGCCACGTCCGGCCGCGCCAGCGTGAAGGCGCCGGCCAGCGCGACGCGCAAATCCTTCGACAGCGTGGTCATCGCCTCGAAATCTTGCGCGCCACGCACATAGAGCCAGTGCCAGATTTGTCGGACCCGCATGCGCCGCTGCCGCTCCGGCACGCCGACTTTGCCCAGCGCGGCGGCGAGCGCCTCGCGCGTCATTCCGACCAGCGACGGATGCTCCGGCGCCGCATAGTCCTCGAGCGGCCGTTTCTCGATAAACGGCGCCGCGCCGGCGTGAGCAAGAGAATCGGTCAACGAAGCACTCATGGTTCTGGTGACAAGGCAAAACGGGGTTGAGCGATAAATGGTGCGGCCGCCAGGCCGGCGACAGTGGCCAGCGCCTCAAGGCGCGTAGCTTGTGACCAAGCTTGCTATCCGGCTTCGGCCCAGCCCGCAATCCAGTTGCATTTAACCTGCTTGCAGTCCCGTAACCTACTTGCAGTCCTGGCCGATTTTATCGAGCGCCTGCGAGACGCCCTTCAAATCGAATTTGTCGGTGGTCTTCGTGCCCTTGGCGGATTCGCCCTTGACGATCACGGCGTCCCCCGCTCGCATCGCATCGACCATCTGCGTTTCTTCGGCGGCATTCTTGATCCAAGCGCCGTCCTGCTGGGTGTAGAGCGCAAAAGTCGTGGCGCCAATTTGCGCGCTGGCCTCGGAACCGGGCT
This sequence comes from Xanthobacteraceae bacterium, assembly GCA_049288525.1. GTDB lineage: Bacteria > Pseudomonadota > Alphaproteobacteria > Rhizobiales > Xanthobacteraceae > BOG-931. The sequence goes on along the minus strand of JBAQHW010000363.1, from coordinate 9,813 downwards.
TGAACGGGTAACCAATGATGATCGAAACCTCGTTGGTCACTTTGTCCGCCGGCCGCGTGGAAATGAACATGTAGATTGGATTGCGCGGCCGGTTGGGCGGATCGGTTTCCGATGACGTCGGCTTGGAGATGGCGAAGCATACCTTCTTGCCGCCGGGAGAGGCGGCATAGGCGCCCCAGTCGGCGTATTGACCCAAAAGTTTCGGCTGAGCGCCGCCCACAACGGCGGGCCTTGCCATCTCGGCGGCGGGCCTTTCCGCCGCCGGCCGTTCCGCAGCCGGCTTGGATGCCGGCTTGGGTCTGGGCTTAGGCTTCGGTTTGGCCACCGGCGCGGCGGCTGCGGGAGCGGCGGAGGTCGGCGCCGACGGCTGCTGCGCCTCAGCCGGCGCGGCAAACGCCGCCGCTATCAACAGCACAAAGACAAGCTGCCAGCGTTGATCCATGTGAATATGCCCCTCGCAAGAGAGCGCCCCAGGACTCATTAGCAATTTTGTCATTTTAACCCAATTCGTTCGCGGGCGAAACGAGATACACGGGCATAACCCGCTTGTCACAGCCGAGGTTGCCGCCAGCCGGCATGTCGGCGGCGGTGGGGCTCCACGGCCCGTACCGGCAATTGTGACCTGCGACACAGCGGGCTTCTTGGCCGGGGCATAATATCGACACTGTGGGAGCTGGATTTGCTCCCGACCTGGCAGCGTGCGTCCAGCAATGAGCCAACTCGCAATCGGTTACGCCTTATCGCGGTCCACCCATACCGCCAAGCCTGGAACGCCGGTTCCGACCTTGGAGGATCTCCTCACCGCGGTGGGCGTCAATCGCGACCGGGCCGCATTCGCGGCCCTGTTCGGCCATTTCAGCCCACGTGTGTACGCCCAGATGACGCGGCTTGGGCTGGCCTCGTTTGCCGCCGCCGATCTCACCCAAGACGTGATGGAGACGATCTGGTCGAAGGCGCATCAGTTCGATCGGCGCAAAGCCGCCGCCACGACCTGGATTTTCCATATTGCCCGCAACCGGCAGATCGATGTGCGGCGGCGCAGCCGCGAATTGCCTTGCGCAATGGAGGATTTCTGCTCCATCCCCGATCCCGGTGAACCGCACGACGATCGCCTCGATGCAGCGGCACGCGAGCGATGCGTTCGCGCCGCTCTTGGCGCCTTGCCGCACGAGCAATTCACGCTGGTCAAATTGGCATTTTTCGACGGGCTGTCGCATGCCGCCATCGCCGAGCAAACCAAGCTGCCGCTCGGCACGGTCAAGTCGCGGCTGCGGCTCGCGTTCTCGCGGCTGCGCCGTTCGCTGCATGATGCCGGAGTGACCAAAGCCTGATAAGAAGTGCGGATGAAAGCCGCTCTCTGCACGAATTTCTGCACCCCCGATCAACTCGAAATCGCCGACATCGCGGAGCCGCAGGCCGCGCCCGGCGAGGCCGTGGTGCGGGTCGAGGCGGCGGCATTGAACTTCTTCGACACGCTCATCATCGCCGGCAAATATCAGCACAAGCCGCCGTTTCCGTTTTCACCGGCGGCGGAATTTGCCGGCGTGGTCGAGAGTATCGGCAACGGCGTCATCGCCGTCGCGCCGGGCGACCGGGTGATGGGCAATATCGGCTGGGGCGCGGCGCGCGAGGCCGTTGCGGTGCCGGCAGACGCGCTGGTGAAAATCCCGCCCGAGCTCGATATGGACCGCGCCGCCGGGCTGACCGTGACCTACGGCACGACGCTTTATGCGCTGCGCGAGCGCGCCGCACTTAAGGCCGGCGAGACGCTGGCGGTGCTCGGCGCTTCCGGCGGCACGGGCCTCGCGGCCGTAGAAATCGGCAAGATCATGGGGGCGCGGGTCATCGCCTGCGCCTCCGCGGACGACAAACTCGCCTTCGCCCGCGAGCACGGCGCCGACGAGACGGTGAATTATGCGCGCGAGGATTTACGCGGCGCACTAAAGAAGCTCGGCGGCGAGCATGGCATCGACGTGGTGTACGATCCGGTCGGCGGCCGTTATGCGGAACCGGCCGTTCGCGCACTTGCCTGGGAAGGCCGCTATCTGGTGATCGGCTTCGCCGCCGGCGAAATTCCAAAGTTACCGCTCAATCTGGTGCTGCTGAAAAGCTGCGACATCCGCGGCGTGCTGTGGGGCAGTTGGGTCAAACGCGAGCCGCAAGCGCAGCGGGCGCTGATGACCGACATCATGCAATGGTGCGCGCAAGGCAAGCTTAAGCCGCACGTGCACGCAACTTACCCATTGGCCGAGATCGCGGCCGCGCTCAACGCCATTGCCGATCGCAAAGTGATGGGAAAGATCGTGCTGCGGCCGTAAAGCATGTCCCGCCAAAAGCCTGCCCGCGGACTTGATCCGAGGGTGGAAACCGGTTTTGCGAAAAGGACATGCTTGAACAAAACAGCCAGCGCTTACGCGCGCAGCCGCGCCACCGCCTCTTGCGCCGCTTGCCGATGCTCGGGCTTGATGTGCGACGACACCAGCTTGAACGCCGTGCCGAGAATCGCGGCGTCGTCGGCCAGACCGAGCAGAGTATCGGGAACCAGGTCGTCGGGGACGGCGAAATAGACAATCGCGCCGACCAGCACGGCTTTCACATAAAACGGCGTGTTGCGATCGAACGCGCAATAATAGCCGGTCAGCGCATCTTCCAGGAACGGGATATTGGCCGCTTCACGCTTGACCTTATGCCAGAATTTTCGCCGCAGCTCCGCTTCATCGGCGACGACCCGGCGCCCCAGTGCGGTAAAATCCGGCCAGGAAAGATCCGGCCACACGGCCGCTTGCTGCCAAAAGCCCATGGTCCCTCCTCAGGCGCGGCGAACCAGCAAGAAATGGCTGCAAAAGGCGGCAGCCGCAAGGCGGCGCCGCTTAGCCGGCAAACTTGTCCATCGCCTCGGCCAGCTTGATATCGCGCTCTGTCAGCCCGCCGGCATCGTGGGTGGACAACGTCACCTCGACGGTTTTGTAGACATTGAACCATTCCGGATGGTGATCGAGCTTCTCGGCAACCAGCGCCGCACGGGCCATAAAGCCAAAGGCCTCATTGAAATCGGCAAACTGGAATTTCTTGGTAATGGCGTCGCGCCCTGGCGCTTCGCTCCAGCCTTTAAGCCGGGCGAGTGCCGCCTTGCGGCCTTGGCCGGCGAGCTTTTCACTCATCGCAATCTCTCCTCTTCTGCATGGGGCGCGGTGCCGGCCGTTGGCGCTCAAAAAGCCGGCAAGACTATTGCTGGCAAGACTATTCCTTAACGGTCAGGCCCTCAACGCGCGGCGACCGGGCTGGTTTCCAAAGGCAGCCTGGACCGTGGCAGGGCCGGATACGGCCGCGGGACGCCGTCGAATCCGGGCGTGATCGCGCGGAATTGCCGGTTCCTTTGTTTGACCGGGCACCGACCTCCATCGAACCGGCCATGATCGAACCGGCCATGATCGGACCGGCCATGGTCTCAAGGCCGACAAGCCGTGGTAAGATTGGCCATGCCAACCCAACTTCCGCAGCGGCCGCCTCTGGCCGTAAGATTGTGGCTGTTTCGGCGCTTGCGTGGCGCCGGCGGAACCGGATCGGCGCCGGCGCATGTGATGAATATCGGATCGCTAGAACATTTGATGCGTAACCGGGTGCGCATGTTCCTGCGTCATACTTGGCTGGTGACGATTCTCGGCACCATCGTCATGGCGGCTGCAGTTGCGGCCGGCTTCTATTACGCCAACGAAGCCGATCGCATGCGCATCGCTGCGGGGCCGCCGGACGGCAAATTCCTTGCCGCGCTGTCCGCTCAAATCGCCAGGGGCCATGCCGATATTTCCATGGCCGCTATTGCCACACCCGGCGCCAAGGAAGCGGCGCAAGCCATGAGCAAGGGCAAAGCCGACCTCGCCGTGCTGCCGAGCAATCTCGACGACGGGCTGAACTGGCCGGTGGTCGCCATCCTCCGGCAGAATGTGATGGCGCTGATCGTGCCTCCGGCTGGTGCGGCCAGCGCCGCCAAACCCGACCAGAACGCCGCAGCGGCCAAACCCACGAGCAGCGCGAGCAAGAGCAAGACCGCTTCGTCCGCCAAGGCCACCAAGGCCACCAAGGGCGATAAAACGAGTGATAAGACGAGCGACAAGAAGAACGCCAAAAAAAGCGCGACCAGCGATGACAGCGATAGCGAAGACAGCGACTTCGGCAAGGTGACTCAGCTCAACGGCAAGCGCATCGGCATCATCACCGGCAATGAAGCGACCAGAGGCCTGCTCGAACTGGTGCTGAGCCATTATGGCGTGGCGCTCGACAAAGTGACGATGTCGGATATCGCACCGGATAAGGTCGCCGACGCGATCAAAAACAAACAGGTCGACGTGCTGTTCGTGGCCGGCGCTGCAACCGGCCGCGCTATCAGCGACGCCGTGGCGGCGACGACGGTGGATGCTAAGGCGCCGTCGTTTATCGAGATCGATCAGGCCGACGGCATCGCCAAGCGCCATCCGGCCTTCGATTCGGTCGACGTCGACGCCGGGACGTTCGGCGGCAATCCACCCTCGCCGGACGCCAGCCTCAAAACCTTGAGCTTTGCCGAATACCTGGTAGCGCGAAAAAGCTTCAGCAGTTCGGTCATCGGCGCGCTCGCCAAAGTCATCTATTCGTCACGGCTGGTGCTGGCCGCCGCCGCGGAGGGCGACATCAGGATTGCCGCGCCTTCGACCGACAAGGACGCCGACGTCGCCGTTCATCCGGGGGCGCTCGCTTATCTTTCCGACAACCAGCAATCGTTTTTCGACAAATACGGCGACGAAATCTTCTATGGCATGCTGATTTTCCCGGTGTTCGGATCGGCCATCGCCGGTCTCGCAAGCTATCTGCGCCGCAATACCCGCACCCGCCGCCTTCGATTGTTGCAGCGGGTTCTCGATCTGGTGCGCAAGGCCCATGCCGCGCAGACGCTGGAGGCCATCGATCACATCCAGGTCGAAGCCGACAACCTGGTCATCTCGATCATCCACCAGGGCGAGCACGAGGAATTCGACGAAACGGTGCGCATGTCCTTTGCGTTCGCGCTCGATCAGCTGCGCTTCGCGCTCGGCGCGCGCCGCACCGCCATCGAGCACGGCACCGGGACCGCGGAAACGCCCGGCGCCAAAGCCGCCGCGGCATAACGATTGCTTCGGCGCTATTTCTCACTATATACCGCTCGCAATTGCGGGCCCCCTTCGGGGCCCGCTGCAATTTAACGATTAAGGCAATGAATCTCCGCAATATCGCGATTATCGCCCATGTCGACCATGGCAAAACCACCCTGGTCGACCGGCTGCTGCAGCAATCGGGCTCGTTCCGTGAGAACCAGCGCGTGGTCGAGCGCGCGCGCGATTCCAACGACCTTGAGCGCGAGCGCGGCATTACCATCCTCGCCAAGGCAACCTCGCTGGTTTGGCACGATACCCGGATCAACATCGTCGACACCCCTGGCCATGCCGATTTCGGCGGCGAGGTCGAGCGCATCCTCAATATGGTCGACAGCGCCCTGGTCCTGGTCGACGCCGCCGAGGGGCCGCTGCCGCAGACCAAATTCGTGGTGACGAAGGCGCTCAAGATGGGGCTGCGGCCGATCGTGGTCATCAACAAGGTCGACCGTTCGGATGCCCGGCCAAGCGAGGTCGCCAATGCGGTATTCGACCTGTTCGCCGCGCTCGATGCGACCGAGGAGCAGCTCGATTTTCCGATTTTGTACGGCTCGGCCAAGCAAGGCTGGATGGCTGCCAGTGCCGACGGTCCCAAGGACCAGGGCATGGCGCCGCTGTTCGACCTCGTCGTCCGCCATGTCGCGCCGCCGCAGGTCGAGGACGGTCCGTTCCGTATGCTCGGCACCATTCTCGAATCCAATCCCTATCTGGGCCGCATCGTCACCGGCCGCATTTTCTCCGGTTCGGTGAAGCCGAACCAGACCGTAAAGGTGCTCGACCGCAACGGCGAACTGGTCGAGGAAGGCCGGGTCACCAGGGTGCTCGCCTTCCGCGGGCTTGAGCGCGCGCCGATCGAGGAGGGCTTTGCCGGCGACATCGTCGCCATCGCCGGACTGCCGGAGGCGTTCGTCTCGCATACGCTGTGCGCGCCCGAAGCAACCGAGCCGCTGCCGGCACAGCCGATCGATCCGCCGACGCTGACCATGACCTTTCATATCAACGATTCGCCGCTCGCCGGCATCGAAGGCGACAAGGTGCAGAGCCGGGTGATCCGCGACCGTTTATTGCGCGAGGGAGAAGGCAACGTCACGCTGCGGATTTCCGAATCGACCGAGAAGGATTCGATGGAAGTCGCCGGCCGCGGCGAATTACAGCTCGGCATTCTGATCGAAACCATGCGGCGGGAAGGCTTCGAGCTTTCGGTGTCGCGGCCGAAGGTGCTCTATCAACATGGCCCGTCTGGCGAACTCCTCGAACCGATCGAGGAAGTCGTCATCGACGTCGATGAAGAACATTCCGGCGTGGTGGTGCAGAAGCTTGCTGAGCGCAAGGGCGAGATGGTCGAGATGCGGCCTTCCGGCGGCGGTCGCGTGCGGCTCATCTTCTACGCGCCGACGCGCGGGCTGATCGGCTATCAGGGCGAACTCCTCACCGACACCCGCGGCACCGCGGTGATGAACCGGCTGTTTCACGCCTACGGTCCGTATCGCGGCGAAGTCGTCGGCCGGCGCAACGGCGTCCTGCTTTCGACCGACCAGGGCGATGCCGTCGCCTACGCCATGTGGAACCTGGAAGACCGCGGCCCGATGATGATCGAGCCGGGCTGGAAAGTTTACCGCGGCATGATCGTCGGTGAGCACACGCGCGGCAACGATCTGGAAGTCAACGTCCTCAAGGGCAAGAAGCTGACCAACATCCGCACCCACTCCAAGGACGAGGCGATCCGGCTGACGCCGCCGATCCGCATGACCCTGGAAAAGGCGCTGGCCTATATCGAAGACGATGAGCTGGTCGAGGTGACGCCGAAATCGATCCGGTTGCGCAAGAAGCTGCTCGACCCGGTCGAGCGCAAGCGCAACGAGCGTCGCAAGGAAACCGAGCGCGTCTAAGCTCGCCGGGCCTCCGACGAGACGAACGATCAAATCTCGCCGATCCTGTCACATTTTGCGACACCTTGCGTGCCGCCCCCCGAACGAAAGTCGCCGACCGTGACGCGATTGCAACAGCGCGTGCAGATTGCGCGTCGGACCTGCATTTTCCGTCCCCGCCGCAGTGGCAAGACCGGTGGCTTTTGGCTAATAATCCACACCGTTAAGGAAAGGTGAATCGAAAGTCTTGAAGGGCACGGCGGCGCTTGCTTTGATCGCGCCGAGAATCGCGCAACGGGCCGCAGGGTGGGCCTGGCAGGATCGGGCATCGGCAGGGTCAGGCACGGCAACATCGGGCGCAGCAGGATCGGGCGCAGCAGGATTGAGCATCGCATCATGAGCACCATCCTCATCGAAATCCGTCGGGCCCGCGCTTGCGATGCGGGCTCCGTCGCGGATGCTCATGATGAGGCGTGGCGCGCCGCCTACCAGGGCATCATCCCCGGCGCCGAATTGGAACGGCTGATCAACCGCCGCGGTCCGGCGTGGTGGGAATCGGCCATCCGCAAAGGCAGCCGCATTGCGTTGCTGCAGTTCGGCGACAAGATCGCCGGCTACGCCAATTACGGACGCAACCGGGCGCGCAGCCTCTATTATGACGGCGAGATCTACGAGCTTTATCTGCGCCCGGAGTTCCAGGGGCTCGGCTTCGGTCGCCGGCTGTTCACCGCCGCTCGCCGCGACTTGGCGCAGAGCGCGATGAAGTCGCTGATCGTGTGGGCGCTGTCCGAGAACGAAAACGCGGTCGAATTCTATCGCGCGCTCGGCGGCAAGGCGGTGGCTCGCAGCTCCGAAAAATTCGGCACCCGCGTGCTCGATAAGGTCGCGTTCGGCTGGAACAGCTGACGCCTACACCGCCGGCGCCGGCAGGCCGGCCTGCGTGCAGGCCGCGCGCAACGTATTCACCAACAGACAGACGATCGTCATCGGCCCGACGCCGCCTGGCACCGGCGTGATCGCGCCGGCGACCTCGCGGGCTTCGGCGAAATTCACGTCGCCGACGATCCGCGACTTGCCGGCGGCGTCGGTCACCCGGTTGATGCCGACGTCGATCACGGTCGCCCCCGGCCTGATCCAGTCGCCGCGGATGAACTCGGCGCAGCCGATCGCCACGCACAAAAGCTCGGCACGCCGGCAGTAGTCGGGCAGATTGCGGGTGTGGGTATGCGCCACCGTGACCGTGGCGTTTTCATTCAGCAGAACTTGCGCCAGCGGATTGCCGACGATATGCGAGCGGCCGATCATCAGCGCATCAAGCCCGAGCAGCGAGGAATGCACGCTCTTGATCAGCTTGAGGCAGGCGATCGGCGTACACGGCACCAGCGCCGGCAGGCCGGTTATGAGCCGGCCGGCATTGAGCGGGTGGAACCCGTCGACGTCCTTGTCCGGATCGATGCTGTTGAGGATGCGCGCGGTATTGATCTGCGGCGGCAGCGGCAGTTGCACCAGAATACCGCTGACGGCGGAATCGGCGTTAAGCGCCTGCACCAGCGCCAACAGCTCGGCTTCGCCGGTAGCCGCCGGCAAATGGTAGTCGAGCGGCCGCATGCCGACCTCATGCAGCGCGCGCGATTTGCTGGCGACGTAAGTTTTGCTTGCGGCATCGTCGCCGACCAGCACCACCGCGAGTCCCGGCACGATGCCATGCGCACTCGTCAGGCGCTGCGTCTCGGTTTTGACCGCAACGCGCAGATCGGCGGCAATCGCCTTGCCGTCAATTATGCGTGCGGTCATGAACCTGCTCTGTGCCGAAAACGGCGCCGTGCATCAGATAAAGAGCTTGGCGATGTTCGGAATGATGACCGACTGAATGAAAATGATGATGAGAAAAAGAATGACCGGTGAAATGTCGATGCCACCAAGATTGGGCAGCATGTTGCGGATGGGGCGCAACGCTGGTTCGGTAACGCGGTACAGGAACTCCGCGATCATGCTGACGACATGATTGCGTGTGTTGACCACATTGAACGCAATCAACCAACTCAGGATCGCCATGGCGATGACGACATACAGGTAGAGTGTGAGGACATACGAGATGAAACCAAGAAGCTCAATCATTCCCTAGCCCCGAACTGGCGCGCCGTTGGCGCAGGTTTAGCGATCTTGCCATCCGCGAACAAGTGAGGCTTGTCTCAACCCGGTCGCGTAGGTGGCGATCGGTGAAACTCCCACTGCCAGCCGGTTGACAGCCCTGGTTGACAGCCCTGGGCGGCAGCCCTAAATGGCCCGCACTCGCCAAAACCGGCGCCAAATTTGGCCCGGTAGCCGCTCAGGCGGGGCCGTAGCTCAGTTGGGAGAGCGCCTCGTTCGCAATGAGGAGGTCAGGGGTTCAACTCCCCTCGGCTCCACCAGAGCCCACGCTGGCTGCGCCAGCTACGGCTCTGCAGGCCACTCGGAGCTAGACCGCATTCAGCGTAGAGCAGGCCAACCTAAGCTATAATCCGGATAATGCCCTATTCATCCTCGCCGGCGCGATCGCTGCTGCGTCATCCCGCCTACGCCCGCTTCCTCTACGTCCGGATCGCGGCATCCGTTGCGCAGCAGGCTCAGGTCGTTGCGGTCGGCTGGCAGATGTATGAGCTGACCAACAGCCCGTTTCATCTCGGCCTGATCGGGCTGGTGCAATTTATTCCTGCCGTCGGGCTGTTCGTCTTTACCGGCCACGTCGCCGATCACTACGACCGGCGCTGGGTCGCGTGCATCGCCCAGGTCACCGAGGC
>JBAQHW010000362.1:0-16041 GCA_049288525.1 Xanthobacteraceae bacterium | reverse complement strand
GGCGCCGGCCGACTTCGAAGTCATTGAAATCATGCGCCGGCGTAATCTTGACCGCACCGGAACCTTTTTCCGGGTCGGCATAATCGTCGGCGACGATCGGGATGCGGCGGCCGACCAGCGGCAGGATTGCGTGCCGGCCGATCAGATGCCTGAGCCGCTCGTTGTCGGGATGCACCGCCACCGCGACGTCGCCGAGCATGGTCTCGGGTCGCGTCGTCGCCACGACGATGAACTCATCGCCGCCTTCGACCGGATATTTGATGAACCAAAGATGGCCCTTGGTCTCGACCTGCACCACTTCCAGATCGGAGATCGCGGTTTTCAGCTTCGGGTCCCAATTGACCAGCCGCTTGTCTTTGTAGATCAGGCCTTCGCGATACAGCGTGACGAACACCTTCATCACCGCGCGGGAGAGGCCCTCGTCCATGGTGAAGCGCTCGCGCGACCAGTCGCAGGACGCGCCAAGCCGCTTGAGCTGATTGATGATGGCGCCGCCGGATTCCGCCTTCCATTCCCAGACGCGCTTGATGAAGGCTTCGCGGCCCATCTCGCGGCTCGACGGCTGCCCGCGCTCGGCAAGCTGGCGCTCGACGACGGCCTGAGTGGCGATGCCGGCGTGATCGGTGCCCGGCTGCCACAGCACATCGCGCCCGCGCATGCGCTCGAAGCGGGCGAGAATGTCCTGCAGCGTGTTATTGAGCGCGTGGCCCATATGCAGCGAGCCGGTGACATTGGGCGGCGGAATGACGATGCAATAGGGCTCCGCCTTGGCGCGCTCGGGCTGCCCGGCGCGAAAAGCGCCGAACGCCTCCCAGGCTGCGTAGATACGGCTCTCGACTTCGCCGGGCTGGTATCTGTTTTCAATCATTTCGCTTTCGCCGGTTTGCGGGTTAAAAACCCCGCCTCGCCTACCCTGTCAACAACGTCACATCGAAACCCCGCGCAAGGTCAACGTGCCGGCCACCCTGACCTCCTCTGCGGCCCTTCCGCGCAAAACGCCGACGCGCGCCATCATGCTCTTGGCGGTGGCCGGCTTTGCCAGCCAGGCGCAGGTCCGGGTGACGGACTCGCTGTTGCCCCAAATCGCCGCCGATTTCCACACCGCCATAGGCATCGCCGCCATCGTCGTGACTGCCTACGCCGTCGCCCACGGCTCGATCCAGCTCGTCATCGGCCCGTTCGGCGACCGTTTCGGCAAATACCGCACCGTGGCGATCACCTGCGCCGTGGGAACCGTCATGGTGGCGCTGTGCGGGCTGGCCAAGTCGCTGCCGGAGCTCGGTCTGGCGCGATTCGCCACCGGCGCGGCGGCCGGCGGCTGGATCATCCCGCTCTCGATGGCCTATGTCGGCGATGTCACGCCTTACGAGCAGCGGCAGACCATCCTCGGCCGTTACCTCACCGGACAGATCCTTGGTCAGTTGTTCGGCCAAGCCGCCGGCGGCGTGCTGGGCGATCTGGTCGGCTGGCGCAACGTGTTCTTCGTGCTGTCGGGAATTTTCGCGGTGGCGACCGCGGGGCTGTTTTTCGAGCTCATCACCAATCCGCTCACCCATGTGCCGCGCGATCCGGGCAAAACGGACAAGGGCTTTTTCGCCGATTATGCCGCCGTCCTGCAGACGCCGTTCGCCCGCATCGTGATCATCGCCGCGTTCATCGAGAACGCGCTGCTGTGGGGCGCCTTCGCCTATATCGGCGCGCATTTGCACGCGCGCTTTGCGCTCAGTTACACGCTGATCGGGCTCAGCGTCGGCTGCTTCGGTATCGGCGGATTGATCTATGCCGCCCTGGTCAAATCGTTTGTCTATCGGCTCGGCCAGATCCGGCTCGCGGTAGCCGGCGGATTCACCATCGCAGTGGGCTATATCGTCCTGGCGCTGGCGCCGGCGTGGTGGCTGGCGCCGCTCGGAACGACCGCCATCGGGCTCGGCTTCTACATGCTGCACAACACCTTGCAGACCAATGCCACACAGATGACGCCGGAAGCGCGCGGTACCGCGGTCGCGCTATTCTCGTCGGCGATTTTCATCGGGCAAACGGTCGGCGTCGCGGTGGGGGCGCTGGTTATCGACCGCACTGGCGCCGCCCCGCTGTTTTTCGCCACCGCGGCGGCGATGCCGGTGCTGGGAATCTGGTTCGCGCGGAAGCTTAAAAACAAACCGGCGGGCTGAAGGGACCGCCGGTAAATTGCTTTAGCTTTGACCGTTTAGACTTTGACCAGCGGCACCTTCGGCACCGTGCCGCGACGCGGCGGCTCATTGCCGCCGGAGCCGCTCGGACCGCCGGAGCCCGGCGGCTTCTTGCGCGGCGAGGAGCGCCGTTTCGCCTTGGCGCGGCGCGGCTCAGGCAGCTTCTCCGGCCGCGGCTTGACCGGCCCGTCCGGATACTCGAAGGCGAGCTTCGAATTGCCGCTCTCGTCGGTAATGACGACAACACGGACGTGGCCGCCGGATTTGAGCTTGCCGAACAGCACCTCGTCGGCGAGCGCCTTCTTGATGTGCTCCTGGATCACCCGCGCCATCGGCCGCGCGCCCATCAGCTCGTCGTAGCCGTTGGCGATCAGCCATTGCGTGGCTTCATCGCTAAGCTCGATCGTCACGTCACGGTCGGCGAGCTGCGCTTCGAGTTGCAGCACGAACTTCTCGACCACCATGGCGATGACTTCGGGCGACAGATGCGCAAACGTGATGATGGAGTCGAGCCGATTGCGGAACTCGGGGGCGAACAGCCGGGTGATCGCCTCCATGTCGTCGCCTTCGCGCTTTGAGCGGGTGAACCCGAACGCCGCCTTCGCCATGTCGGCGGCGCCGGCATTGGTGGTCATGATCAGGATCACGTTGCGGAAGTCGACCTGCTTGCCGTTGTGGTCGGTGAGTTTGCCGTGATCCATGATCTGCAGCAGCACATTGAACAGGTCCGGATGCGCCTTCTCGATCTCGTCCAGCAGCAGCACGCAATGCGGATGCTGATCCACACTGTCGGTGAGCAGGCCGCCCTGATCGAAGCCGACATAGCCGGGCGGCGCGCCAATCAGCCGCGAGATGGTGTGACGCTCCATGTATTCCGACATGTCGAAGCGGACCAGCTCGACGCCGAGCGTGGCGGCGAGTTGTTTCGCCACTTCGGTCTTGCCGACGCCGGTCGGGCCGGAGAACAGATAGCAGCCGATCGGCTTTTCCGGCTCGCGCAAGCCGGCGCGGGCGAGCTTGATCGAGGCGGACAGCGCCTCGATGGCTTTGTCCTGGCCGTAGACCACGCGCTTGAGCGTCTCCTGCAGGTTACGCAGCACCTCGGCGTCGTCCTTCGACACCGCCTTCGGCGGAATGCGGGCCATGGTGGCGATCGTGGTTTCGATCTCCTTGAGCCCGATCGTTCGCTTGCGCTTATTCTCCGGCAGCAGCATTTGCGCGGCGCCGGATTCGTCGATCACGTCGATCGCCTTGTCCGGCAGCTTGCGGTCATGGATATAACGCGACGACAGCTCGACCGCCGCCTTGATCGCGTCGTTGGTATATTTGAGCTTGTGGTAGTCCTCGAAATAGGGCTTCAAGCCTTTGAGGATTTCGATGGCGTCCGGGATGGTCGGCTCGTTGACGTCGATCTTCTGGAAGCGACGAACCAGCGCCCGATCTTTCTCGAAATACTGGCGGTATTCCTTGTAGGTGGTCGAACCGACGCAGCGCACCGTTCCCGACGCCAACGCCGGCTTGAGCAGGTTCGAGGCATCCATAGCGCCGCCCGAGGTGGCGCCGGCGCCGATCACGGTGTGGATCTCGTCGATGAACAGGATCGCACCGGGGTAGGCCTCAAGCTCCTTGATGACCTGCTTCAGCCGCTCTTCGAAGTCACCGCGGTAGCGGGTGCCGGCAAGCAGCGTGCCCATATCGAGCGCGAACACCGTGGCGTTGCGCAGCACGTCGGGGACCTCGCCGTGGACGATGCGGCGCGCCAGGCCTTCGGCGATCGCGGTCTTGCCGACGCCGGCCTCACCGACGAACAGCGGATTGTTTTTCTGCCGCCGACAGAGCACCTGGATGGTGCGGTTGATCTCCGACTCGCGGCCGATCAAGGGGTCGATCTTGCCCTCGCGCGCCTTCTTGTTGAGATTGACGCAATAGGCGTCGAGCGCGTCGCCCTTTTTCTTGGTCTCTTCCCCGGCTTTGCTCTCACCCTCCTCGTCGGCGCCGCGCACCGGGCGGCTCTCCGACATCCCGGGGCGCTTGGCGATACCGTGGCTGATGTAGTTGACCGCGTCGTAGCGCGTCATGTCCTGCTCTTGCAGGAAATAGGCGGCATGGCTCTCACGCTCGGCGAAAATGGCAACCAGCACATTGGCTCCCGTTACCTCTTCACGGCCCGACGATTGCACATGAATGACGGCGCGCTGAATGACACGCTGAAAACCCGCCGTGGGCTTACTGTCCTCGGCGCCGTCGGTGACCAGATTGTCGAGCTCGGATTCGAGATAGGCGACGAGGCTGCGGCGCAGTTTTTCCAGGTCGACGTTGCAGGCGCGCATCACGGCCGCGGCGTCCTGATCTTCGATCAGCGCCAACAGGAGATGCTCCAGCGTCGCGTATTCATGGTGGCGCTCGTTGGCGAGGGCGAGCGCCCGATGGAGCGACTGTTCAAGGCTGCGCGAGAACGTGGGCATTTCAGCTTCTCATCGTTTTGTATTGGGCGCGTATTCCCCCCAAGGAATCACTTCTTTTCCATTATGCATTGCAAAGGATGCTGATGTTTACGGGCAAAGTCCATAACCTGCGTCACTTTGGTTTCCGCCACCTCATAGGTGAAGATACCGCATTCGCCGATGCCGTGCTGATGCACATGCATCATGATCTGATGGGCCGAATCCTGATCCTTGTTGAAGAACCGCTCTAGAACGTGGACCACAAATTCCATCGGCGTGTAATCGTCATTGAGCAGCAAGACGCGATAAAGGCTCGGCCGCTTGGTTTGCGGCTTGGTCTTCGTGATGACCGCAGTGCCGGGACCCCCGTTTTTGCGTTTGCGATCGTCATCCGCAAGGCGAGGCGGCACCATAGTGAGAGTAACGTCAGTCAGCGGCATTGGTTCTTTCGAGTTCCCGACACTACAGTGGCACGATCCGCCGCCGGCGCACGGACCGTTGCGCTTTTCGGCGACGCGCTATGATAAGGCTAGCGCGCTTTGCGCGCCAAATCGATAGCGTGCTGGACGGTCAGGCATTAAATGGGCCGCGGCGCTGTGCGCTAAGTCTGCGCCCAATGCGTGTCAAGTCCGCACAAATCCACAATCCCGTGCTTCCGATTGCCGAGAGATATGGTGT
This sequence comes from Xanthobacteraceae bacterium, assembly GCA_049288525.1. GTDB lineage: Bacteria > Pseudomonadota > Alphaproteobacteria > Rhizobiales > Xanthobacteraceae > BOG-931. The sequence goes on along the minus strand of JBAQHW010000362.1, from coordinate 10,730 downwards.
CCGCCGTCCGCTGCAAGCGCGGGCGGAGGGTCAGCGGCCCATTTTCGGCGGTGGCTAGGGCAGCGGCGCGGACCGTGCGGCCGCGCAGGCGGAGGATCGGAAACGCTCCAGAGGGCGATTGGTCGAAGCGGCCGACTCGGCTATTGATCGCGCACGCTGGAGAGTAAGTGCGATAGGGGATGGCTATGGTCGACCTTACACGGCGGGCGCGCATGGTGCGCGAACTCGAGCAGGAATTCGTACCCGATTACGATGCCCAGAGCATGCCGTCGGCCGACAAGCGCGCGGCCTATGCGCTTGAGCATCTCGCCTTTCGCGTCGGGCGAATCGAACAATTACTGGCCCGGATCGTTGCCGCGATCGAGACCGCGTTTCCGCCCAAAACCGAATAACCCAGACTGCATAAGCGGTACTGAATAATGAGCGGTGCCCAATAACCAGTACTGAACAACCAGCGCCACCTAAACCAACACCCGACCATGCCAAGCGGCCTGGCGCCGCTTGGCCGGACGCGGCATCACTTCATCTCATCTCTGAAGCTCTCGCCAGCGCGCCTTCGAACGGCTTATAGGCGTCTTTGGCGAAATCGGCATAGAGTTCGCCGAGCTTGGTCGCCTCGGCGACAAAATCCTCGTATGAAGATTTCAGGAAATCGCCCTGGATTTCCATCGCCTTTTCCAGCGACTTGGCGCCCAAAAGGCGTTCCCAGGCGGCGGCGGAATCCTCGATCGACTTCTTCGAGTAATCGGTGATCTCGGCGGCAATGACCTGCGCGTTCTTGGTCCATGCGCCAAGCGACGACATCATCGAATCCATGCTGTCTTTGCCCATCTTCTGCATCTGTTCGGTTGTCATGCGGGTCCCCGGGACGTCCGGCCTCTCTGACTTGGGTTAAGTCCTTAAGTCCGCTCTGGCCGTTGCCTTGAAAAGGCCGTTTGCGGCATTGATCATATTATAGTGCAGCGCACAAAAAGCTGCAACGGGCGCGAGCAAATTGCGCAAAATCGCGGCGGCGTCGGGACTTAACCCTTTCGCAACGGCGTTCGCCTAACGTGCTTGACCGTGTCGTATGGGTGACGACTGCGTTGGGGAATTGCCTCCCTCGTCAGGATAAGCGGCCGCTCCTCGGCTTCTTTACCGCGAGGGAAGCACACGCCCAAAATGCAAAATGGGGCGGCCTTTCGGGGGTTGGGCGCGTTCAGGGACGGGGTGCGCAATGTTATGGGAGAATTTCGGGGTCCGCCTTGGGCTTCGTTCTTGCATATTAAGCCTCGCCGCGATAGCCGCGGCCCTCACCATCTCAAGCGATGCAGCGCTCGCGCGGCGCTACCATCGCGTTTACGCGCATCATCGCCATCAAGCGCATGAGACCGCCTACGACCCGCCCTATTCGTCCATCGTCGTCGATGGCAACAGCGGCGCTGTCCTCGAAGCGGTCAACCCCGACGCGTTGCGCCATCCGGCTTCACTGACCAAAGTGATGACGCTCTATCTTTTGTTCGAGCGCCTCGATGCCGGCCGGATCAAGCTCGACACGCCGCTTGTGGTATCCAAACACGCCTCCGAGCAAGACCCGACGAAGCTCGGTCTCAAGCCGGGCCAGACCATCACCGTCGAGGACGCCATCAAAGGCATCGTCACCCGATCCGCCAATGACGCCGCCGTCGTCATCGCCGAAAACCTCGGCGGCAGCGAGCAGGCCTTCGCCAAACTGATGACGGAGAAGGCGCACGCGCTGGGCATGGCGCACACGACCTATGTAAACGCCTCCGGCCTGCCGGATGACGACCAACTGACCAGCGCGCGCGACCAGGTTTTGCTCGGCCGCGCTATCCAGGATCGTTTTCCGCGCTACTACAAATATTTTTCCACCCAAGAGTTCGAATTTCGCGGCACCACCATCCGCGGCCACAATCACCTCTTGGACGAAGTTCAGGGCGTTGACGGCATCAAGACCGGATTTACCGTCGCCTCGGGCTTCAACCTGCTGACATCGCTGCATCGCGACGGACGCTTTCTGGTCGCGGCTGTCATAGGCGGTCCGTCGGCCGCCATACGCGACGCCCGCATGCGCGAACTTCTCGCCGATCATATCCAGGAGGCTTCGCTGCGTCGTACCGCGCCGGTGATCGCCGAGGTGCCGGTGCACCGCAACGAGCCGATCGCGTTTAGCAAATCGCCGTTGACCACCACCAAACTGACGGCGGCATCGTACGGCATGCGTGCCTATCCGGTGCAGACTGCCAGCGTCAACACCCAGGCCGCGACAAATCCTGACGCTCCGATCAAGCCGATCCTGGTGCGAACGATCCCGTACCGGACGGTGCCCGTGCAGACCGCGTCGTTAGCGCCGATGCCGATGCTGGTTCCGGTCGCACAGCCGGCGCCGCAAACCTTCTCGGCGCAGCCGCTGCCCCAACTGCAGCCCGCGGCGACGATCGAGCAGCGTCCGGCCACGGCGGCCCGGGCTGCCGCGCCATCGTGGTCCATTTCGGTCGTCAACGCTTTGGCTGCGCCGCAATCACAAGCGGGCACCACTGTGTCGGCGAAAGTCGTCGCCGAAGCGTCGAGGCCGGCGCCGGTCGCAACCGAGACCGCACCGCTCGAGCCGCAAGCCACCGCGATCGCCGATGCCGATCCGGCCAGGATTCAATCCGACATCGCGTCGGCGCCGGTCCGCGCCCATGGCGGCTGGCTTATCCAGATTGGGGCCTTCGACGACGAGAACGACGCCAAGGAGCATTTGACCGCCGCGCAGCAAAAGGCGCGTGGCGCGCTCGCCGCCAAGGACCCATTCACCGAACGCATCCAGAAAGGCGACAAGGCGCTTTACCGGGCTCGCTTTGCCGGTTTCGACGAAGCGACCGCGAAAGCCGCCTGCACGACGCTTAAGCGCAGCGATTTCCAATGCATGGCGCTGAAGGATTAAGGCTTCCACGCGACAGCCGCGGGGAAGCTTGCTTTAACTTTTCCGGGTTACGACTAAGGCCCCGGCAACGGGGCGGGCAGACGTTGTGTACGACGGAGCCGCGCGAGGTTTGTACGGAGTACCTCAGCGATGGCGGCGAAGAAGAACGTCCTTGGCTTCGTTGACGCGGGCCGCAAGATACGTCGTCCCCCCTTGGTCGGGATGCAGTTTCTTCATGAGGGACCGGTGGGCGCGACCGATGTCCTCGGCGTTCGCCCCGGGCTGCAAGCCAAGGATTTGATAGGCCTCCTCTTCAGTCATTTTCCCGCTGGACGGCGGAGCGCCCCCGTTCCCCGCACCCGCATTGCCTTGCGTGTATTGTCGCCAACCGGGCGCCCGGCGGTCAAAATAAGCTGCAAATAGCTCGCGCGGCCGTATCGACACCCAGCCGAGCAGGCCGAGGCCGATAAGGCCCGCCGGCACCGCCAAGGCGATTTCGCCGCGCAGCAGAAGAAAGAGCGCAAAGATCAGCACTGCGACGCCGCCGAGCGCCCGCACGACCCGCGCGGCTTGCTTGGGATCGGCCTTGGAAAAGGCATTGATCGCCCAAAGACCGAGTACAAGAATAACAACGCCAAGCAGGATTTCGGGCATTCGGTTCCGTGTGCCGGGCGGACGGCTTTTTGGGACTTACCGTGCAGCTTTTAGAGCATTAGCCGGACAAGTGGATACCGGTTTTTCCGAAAAGATCATGCTCTATCAAAACCCTAGATGCGATAATGAAGCATAATTCGCTCTAGGAATGCCATAAAGTGGCGCCGCCGGTGCCGGCACGCAATGGCGCAGCGCCAAGGTTCCGAGATTCAATGCCGAGCGTCAATCCGCCAACAGATCGTGGGTTTCGAGCGGCTTGCCGGCGGCCGCAATCCACTCTGCGCGCGCCGCAGCGCGGCGCCGGCCGCGTTCATCGATCGGCAGCCGCAACGCGTCGATCAGAGCCTTCACCTCGTCGCGGGCGGTCACGTGCGAGGTGTTCGGCCGCAGCCCGAGCGTATCCTCATTGAGGTCGTCGAGCGCGGTCAGCCCGCGCGGAAAGAACTCGCGGTAGACCACCCGTTCGGCAAAGCCATCGATGGCACGGAAACCGAGTTGCTTGGCAAGCCCATCGACGCCCTGCCCGACCAGCCGGCCGTTGCGGGAGCCCAGAGTCGACAGCCGGTTGCGCACTACGACCCAGTCGGTCAGGCCGCCGTCGACCAGTCGGCGCTGGCGGCGCGCCTCGCGCACCATCTCGGCGTAATGGCTGACACCGGTGACCTCGAAAGTATTCTGATCGACGACGCCCAGCACGTCGAAATCGACGAAACTGTCGTTCAGCGGCGTGATCAGCGTATCCGCCATCGAATGGGCGAGCCGCATCAGGTAGGTATCGGTGCCGGGCGTATCGATGACGATAAAGTCGTGGGTCTGCTCCACCGCGCTGATGGCCTCGGCGAAGGCCGCGAATTCCTGCGCTTCGATTTCGTCGAGCCGCATGCCGAAGCCGCGTGCGACGCAATAATGCCTCGAATTGCCAAGCTTGATGCCGGCGCGCTGCGACCAATCGCGGCGATTTTCGACGTAATGGGTGAAACTTTTCTGCCGGGAATCGAGGTCTATGGTGGCGACGCGCTGGCCGGCCTGCAGCAAGGCGACGGTCACATGCATGGCCGTGGTCGATTTGCCCGAGCCGCCTTTTTCGTTGCCAAGGACGATGACATGCGCCGAAAACGGCTTGCCGACATCAGCCTGCATCAACATGGGATAGGCGGCCCCTACGCTGCAACTACATTTCCGATTTGCAACGCGTTCGGTCAAGATACAGCATCGGCTTCGCGAAGTTAATCATTAACCGCGCGGCACGTCGCAAAAACGCGACGAGTGTGTTCGCGCCGCAACTGAAGAAAAATGAGTCACAAGAAATCCAAGCGTTATCCGCATGTCACGTTACGGACCTTGCGAACGTTGCCGAGCTTGCGCCGCGCCGTCGGCGAATACCGCGCGCGGGGCGCCACAATCGCGCTCGTTCCGACCATGGGCGCATTGCACGCCGGGCACTTCTCTCTGGTCCGCATCGCGCAACGGCGCGCCGATCGGGTCGTTGTCTCGATCTTCGTTAATCCAGCCCAATTCGCGCCGGGCGAAGATTTACGCAATTATCCGCGGACCTTTGCCGCCGATCTTGCAGCGCTCTCCAAGCTGAAAGCCGACGTCGTCTGGGCGCCGGCGGCCGAGACCATGTATCCCGAGGGTTTTGCGACGCGGATCGTGCCGGAGGGGCCGGCCAAGGCCGGCCTCGAAGATGCGGTCCGGCCGCATTTCTTTGCCGGGGTCGCAACCGTGGTCGCCAAGCTCCTCTTCCAGTGCGAGCCGGACATCGCGCTGTTCGGCGAGAAGGATTACCAGCAGCTCAAAGTGGTCAACCGGCTGGTCCGCGATCTTGCGCTCAAGACCCGGATCGTCGGTGCGCCGGTCATCCGCGCGCCGGATGGGCTCGCGCTGTCGTCGCGCAACCGCTACCTGTCGGCGGACGAGCGGGCCGCGGCGCCGGCGCTTTACCGCGTGCTCAAGCAATGCGCCGCCCGCATTGCTGCCGGCGCCCCCCTTGCCGCCGTGCTCGACGACGGCCGCGCGGCGGTCGCGCAAGCCGGACTTGCGCTCGATTATCTCGAGGCGCGCAACGCCGAAACGCTTGAGCCGCTGTCCACGCCGAGTGCCGAGCCGATCCGGCTCCTGGTGGCGGCGCGCGTTGGTAAGACGCGATTGATCGACAATGTCGCCGTGTGAGCCCGGATGAAAGCCCGCCGCCCTATGCACTCTTCATCGGGTCCTTGACGTTCGGAAAGGTCTCGAACTCCATGGCCCAGAGCTGGCCGTCGAGCTTTTCGACCTTGCGCATATAGATGTTACTGACGATGTCGCGGGTGGCCGGATCGATCGAGATCGGGCCGCGCGGGCTTTCCCAGGCCATGCCTTTCATGGCGGCGACCAGTTTGTCGCCGTCGGCATCGCCGCCGGTCTTCTTCAGCGCCTCATAGACCATGTGCAGGCCGTCATAGGCGCCGAGCGAAGCAAAATCCGGACGTTCGCCGACCGTCTTCTGGAAATCGCCGACATAGGTCTTGTTCAGCGCCGAATTATGCGCCGCCGAATACGGCCCGGCGGTGATCAGCCCGATCATCTGATCGCCGGCATTGTTGAGGCTGTCGTCGTCGCAGAGGTCGCCCGGGCCGATGATCTTGATGCCCGATTGGCCGAGCCCCTTCTCCTGGAACTGCCTGGTGAAGACCGGCGCCAGCGGCCCCGGAAAATAGATGAAGGCGGTGTCCGGCTTGAGATCGGCGATGCGCTGCAGCGGCGGTGCGAAGTCGGGACTGGCGAGCGGAATGCGGATCGAATCCAGGACCGTGCCGCCGACCTGGCCGAAGCGGGTCTTGAAGGCGTTCTCCGCCTCGGTCCCGGGCGCCCAGTCGTTGACCAGAGTGACGACACGTTTCGAACCGTTCTTGATCGCCCATTCGGCCAGCGTCCAGGCCTGCGGCGCGATGATAAAGCCGGCGCGCACGAAGTACGGCGACTTGGTCGTCGTGATCGAAGCGCCGGAACTCATGCAGAAGGTCGCCTTCTTGGCCTCGGTCACGAGTTGGGCGATGGACAGCGTGCACGGCGTGATGCCGGCGCCGACGATCTCGACCTTGTCGTTGACGATCATCTCCTGCACCAGCCGGCGTGCGTTGTCGGCAACGCCGCCGTCGTCACGGATGATGAGCTCGATCTTGCGGCCGGCGACGGTGTCGCCGTGCTGCTGCATATAGACCTTCAGGGCGCCGGTGAGCTCGCGCCCGACCGCGGTAAAGCCGGCGCCGGTCAATGGCAGGCTGCAACCGATCTTCAAGGGGACATCGGCCGCGATGGCGGGCCGAGCCAGCAACCCGCCTGCCGCGGTCGCGGCGAGACCCTTGAGCAGCGTTCTCCGCTTCATGATTCTATCCTGCCGTTTTTCCGTTTTTGATTCTTTTTGGCGTCGCCGGTGACGGCAACGCCGCTCAGACCGCTTCGAGATGCGGAATTTCGGGCCGTTCGCCTTGCGCCTTGCCGCTGATCGGGGGCCGCGGCAGCTTAGCTGCACCGTTTTCCATGACGAACGTATGCTCGAGCGAATACCACGGGGTTTTGACATCGGCAGCGCGGGTGCAGGCTTCGTCATGTTTGACGTAGTTGCCGATCAGCTGCCGGGTGACGCCGAATTGCACGTCGGTGTCGATGTTCCTGTCTTCCGGGTCGTAGATTTGCGAGATCAGCGTCTTGAAGCCCGGCTTGTAGACGAGAAAATGCAGATGCGAGGGCCGCATATTGTGCCGTCCGGCGGCGCGCAAAAGCTCTCCGACCGGACCGTCGATCGGGATCGGATAGCCCGCCGGCTTCACGCTGCGGAAGCTGATGTGGCCGTCCTTGTCGGTGGTGAATTTGCCGCGCAGATTCATGTCGGCCTGCACCGGATCCTGGTTCTCGTAAAAGCCTTCGGGCGAAGATTGCCAGATATCGACCTCGGCGCCGACGATCGGATTGCCTTTGGCGTCGCGGAACAAGGCGTCGACAAACAGCGTCGGGCCTGGGGTGGGCGAGCGGACGATGGATTCGCCGTTTCTGGTGGGCGGCGAATCCGCACGCCAGAACGGACCCAGCATGTTGGCGTCGGTCTCGGTCTTGCCGTTATCGCCGTTATTGATGAGGCAGATCAGCGAGGATAGTCCGAGCGAGCCTGCCATGAGCACGGCTTCGTTGTGGGTATCGTTGGACTGCTTGCCGATTTGCACGATCTTCGCCATGGCGGCGTGGAATTCTTCTTCGGTCAGCTTCACTTCGCGGGCGAAGGCGTGCAGGTGGCGTACCAGCGCCGCAATCACCTCCCGCAGCCGCGGATTCTTAATGCGCTCATACTCCTTGAGCACCGCCGGGGTGACGTCCTTCTCACTGCCGATAATCATTCTTCTTACTCCGCAAGCCTATTGCTGGGGCGCGCCGGACTTTACGGGATCGCCCCGCACCGCGCCATGGCGGCGGCAAAGTCACATCAGACCGAGCTCGCGCAGCTCGCGGCGCAGCTTTTCCGGCATCGCGGTCGCTCCCTTGGCCACTTTGTCGAGGTCGCGCGGGGCGTCCGCCACCGCAAGATAGCGCCAGCCCTGAAACGCGCGATACGGGCGCGGCTCGACCAGGATAACTTTGGGATCGAGCGCCAAGCCGCAGCGTCCGATGCCCTCCTTGTCGCGAAACGGCCGTACAGCGCGGATGCGCTGGCGGCACATGACCTCGCCGCGGATGACCCAAAAAAGCGAGCCGCCGTCGGTCAGTTCCAAGGCGCGCTTCGGCACCATCCGCGTCCTGTGGATGTGCTCGGGCTTTTCACCCGCTTTGCGCTTGGCCTTGAGCTTCTGCTTGATCCAGTCTTCGAGGTCGGACACCGAGTCGCAACCGACGCACAGCTTGATGAGATGAAGCGGCATTTTTCCTTGCTTTATGTCTCTCGCCCGCCGTCCGGCACCGGCTCTAGCACCATGATTGGTGCGCTTTCCACAACCTGAGCGCCGGTACTCACAGAAACCTGGCGCACCACGCCGGCGAACGGCGCGCGCAAGGTATGTTCCATTTTCATCGCCTCAATGACGGCAAGACGTTGACCTTGGGTGACGCGCTCGCCGACCGCGGCGAGAAGCTCCAGAACGCGGCCATGCATGGGGGCCTTGATGACGCCGTCGCCGCTCGCCGCCGCCGCGCTCGACGTGGAGAAATCCTTGAGCCGGACACGGGTCTGCCGGCCGTTTCGTAAGACATAAGCCTCGCGGTCCGTTCCGAACACGTTCGCATCCGCCGCCGGCGCTTGACCGCCGACCGTGACATGCGGGCCGTCCGCGGCATAGGCGACAGCGGCATCTGCGCTCTCGCCGTCGACAATGATCGCGACCGCGACCGTACGCACTGCGCCAAGCTGAAAGCCGTCTGATGCATCCCAAGGCGATGCCGCATCGGTCTCGCAGGCACGGTTGGCATGGCCGCCATTGGGCGCGGCCGAGCCTTTGAGGATATGTGCGACGCCACTGGCCGCCGCGGCATCGTCGCGCGGCTGCGGCACCGCCCCGAGCTTGGCCAGATGGCTGTCAATATAACCGGTATCGACCTCCCCGCGCGTGAACGCGCCGGCTCGGCATAAATTGGCGAGAAACGCAATATTGGTCCGCACCCCCGCAATCACGGTCTGGTCGAGGGCATGAGCGAGCCGATGCAGGGCGGCCTCGCGCGTCGGTGCGTGGGCGATCAGCTTGGCAATCATCGCATCGTAATAGGGCGAGACCTGGCCTCCTGCCACGACGCCGGCATCGACGCGAATATCGGCCGAAAGCTGCATCGCGACGATCGGGCCGGTCGACGGCAGAAAATCGTGCTCGGTATCCTCGGCATAGATGCGCGCCTCGACGGCGTGGCCGCTGAGCCGAAGGCGGTCTTGAGTAAGCGGCAATTTCTCCCCGGCGGCGATACGTAACTGCCATTCGACCAGATCGAGACCGGTGATGCTCTCCGTCACCGGATGCTCGACCTGAAGCCTGGTGTTCATTTCGATGAACCAGATGGCGTCGGCTCGCAGTCCATTGCTGGCGTCGGCGACGAATTCGACGGTGCCGGCGCCGCGATACTCGACCGCCTTGGCTGCCTCGACTGCCGCGGCGCCGATTTGCGCCCGCAAATCCGCGGTCATGCCGGGCGCCGGCGCTTCTTCGATGACCTTTTGATGGCGCCGCTGCAGCGAGCAGTCGCGCTCGCCGAGATGAATGGTGTTGCCGTATCGATCGGCAAAGACCTGAAATTCGATATGGCGTGGCGCGACGATGTATTTCTCGATCAGAATCCGGCCCGAACCGAAGGCCGATTGGCTTTCCCGGATCGCGCCTTCAAGCGCGGTTTCGAAATCGGCATGCTTGTCGACACGGCGCATGCCGCGGCCACCGCCGCCAGCCGCCGGCTTGATCAGGACGGGGTAGCCGATCTCATAGGCTTTTTCCTTGAGGAATTTTGCATCCTGCCGTTCGCCGTGATAACCCGGCACGACCGGCACCCGGGCTTTCTCCATAAGGGTCTTGGCGCGGTCTTTGAGCCCCATGGCACGAATGGCCGCCGCCGGCGGTCCGACAAAGACGATCCCGGCTTCAGCACAAGCCGCGGCGAAGTCGGCGTTTTCGGACAGGAACCCATAGCCCGGATGAATGCATTCGGCTTTGGCTTGCCGAGCGGCCGCGATCACCCGCTCGATGGCGAGATAGCTTTCGCGCGGCTCGGCGCCGCCGATGCAATAGGCTTCGTCGCATGAACGCACATGCAGCGCATCCGCGTCCGCCGTGGAATAGACGGCGATCGTGCGCAAGCCGAGCCGCTTGGCGGTCCGCGCGATGCGGCAGACAATTTCGCCACGGTTGGCAATCAGAACGGAGCGGAACATGGCGGGAGCATAGAGCATGATCCCAAGCGGCGCTCAGCGGTTTTCGCGATCATCCGCGTGTATGCCAAACCCGATTAAAGCGCTTGTCAGAGCGCTTCTACGAGCCATTGCCGGATCAAGGCGGCTTTCAGCTTCGCCCCGTTGGACTGGTCATTGAGTTTTGGGCGGCGTGGCTCCCGCCAGTGGCGACGGTGGAAACGGATAGAGCTGGACCGGCCCGGCGACCTGAGGCGCAGCCTTAGCCGCGGCCGGCGCAGCGTTTGCCGCGGCTGACGCGGCGGCGGCCGCGGC
>JBAQHW010000361.1:0-2293 GCA_049288525.1 Xanthobacteraceae bacterium | reverse complement strand
CCGCGACATTGACCGCGCCGAGCCCACAGCTGGTGCGATCGACGTCGAACGTCAGCGTCTGGCCTTCGTAGAGAAAATTGACTTCGGCCGGCAGGTCGGTGCACGAACACGTCGCCACTGCCGTCGTCGCGGACCTGGCCGGTCGCCTTTCAACCAACCCTATTCCTATGTCTGCGATCGCAATCGGCCCAACGCGTTCGCTACGGCGGCGTCGACGATATGCTGATCGTCGGTCTCAAGATCATGCACAATTGCCAATGCTTGCGATGCGGTATGTATCTTGCCGTCGATTTCATCGAACACAATGCCATCCGTCGCTCGGGCATAGGCCGTTGCAGCCATCCAGGCAGCGAGCATCTCATCGCGCTTGCTGCCAAGCCATCGAAGCGCCAGCGCATATTTCCAATTATGTCCGAAATTAACCCCTGGATATTCGGCCATGACCTTCTTGGCGTCCCAATGATTGCATTCAAAACCAGTCAAATTACCACGCAGATGCACCGGCAAAAATCCCTCGACTTCACCCAGCGGCGTTGCATCCGATAACTGAAGAGGAAAATGTTCGGCGCCAATAGCGTTCTGCCATTCGCCGACGGTCCCAAGACGTCGATCGGAGAAAAGGCGGAGCTCCATCGACATAGTACTTTCCTTTTTTGAGGTGCGCTGGAAGGTAAGATTTCGTCAAAACTCAGCCCGTCCGCAACTTATTTTGCTCAACGCCTCATTAAACCGAATTTGAATGACCGGGGCCTCAGATGGGGCACCGGTCTTGGCCCGCAGTTGATTCACCCTTGCGGGTGTCAGATCTTTTGCGCCCGTCTTAACATCATATATAGCAATAATGTTCCCGTCATCATCGTGTAGAACAACGTCCGTTCGAATACTGCCTGGCGATCCGTAGGAACCTGTCGGGAACGTAGTTTCCACATCGTTGGCACCGATCCCGGGCAACCCATCGGCCACAACGGCAGTCGCAAATGATCGATGTACCAGTTGACCATATCATTGCGGGCTCATATCCGGTGTCTTTTGGATTGTCTCCGTGACGCCGGCCAGTATCGTCACGAGCTTGTCAGTAGTCTCGTCAGTTCTCTTGTTCCCGGTCCATGCGCCGGGATGTTTGATGACCAAGGTACTGGCGTACCGCTTCGCCTTCGAATCTTCCTTGGTCCAGCGACCCGGTCCCGGGTCGCCTGGGCACCCGCGGTTCTTCGGGGTTGTAGCCGTATTTGCGCAGTTCCGATAAGATCAGCGACGGCGCTTCGCGGCAAATCTTAGCGATGTCCCGTGCGATCTCTTCCAGGCCAAGGCGTATGGCTGCGATTTCGGCCCGACGTCGGCTGAATTGCTCGTCTCCGTCCTCGATGAGCACTCGCATCGCCTTGACGATTTCGCGCCGGACCATCGGATTTTGGGGGATCGCAGTTGCGACCGGCCATTTGTACGGGATCATTGTTTGACCTCGCAAAAACTGCGGCGAATGCGCTTTGGCTGGTAGGTGAAGTGCGGGGAGCCTTGGTGGCGGCCCACATTCTGCCGATAACGGCCCCTACTCGCTCGGCACCACCACGATATTCACCGCGCGCAGCCCGCGGCTGGTGCGCTCGATGTCGAACGTCACCGCCTGGCCGGCGTAGAGCGCGGCGACGCCGGCTGGCAGATCGGTGCGATGGACGAATACGTCGCCGGAGCCGTCGTCGCGGCTGAAAAAGCCGTAGCCTTTGGTGTCGTTGAAAAATTTTACTTTGCCTGTCGTCTTCACGGCTTCACCTGCGCTGATGGGAGAGCGTTCGCGCCCCGGCGCGAAACGCAAAGCCGCCGGCGTCTTGCGACGCCAGCGGCTCCACGATGCGCGAGGTGCTTTTTGAAAGTGCGGCGGGCACAGTTCGCCAAGGCCCGCCTGCACGCGAAGGAATGCGCTGGAAAAAAGCCGCCGTCAAACGCGGCTTGCGTTCTCCGTCGCCGATGTCGTGACTATGTGCTTGACGGCAAAAGCGAAAAAAATATTTGCTTGGCGCGGCGGCGCAAACCCGGTTTTCAGCCGCAAACCCATTTCACTGCCGATGATTCTTTGGCTCAGCGCAGATTAGCGGCGATTTCACGGATCAAATCTGCTTTGTAGCGATCCATCCAGTCGGCGTAACGCATGACGCGCTCGCTGCGCGCGGTGGTTTGCAGCCGGTATTGCCGATAGGACGTGTTGACCGATTTCAGGCCGCCGGCGGCCTGCAGGCGCGCCATCTCGGCGTCGACGCGGACAGCGACGTCCGCCGCGCCGCGGCAAATCTCCGCC
>JBAQHW010000360.1:0-7474 GCA_049288525.1 Xanthobacteraceae bacterium | reverse complement strand
GCACACGGATATTCTTGGTGTCGACTTGCTCCTGCGCGCCGGTTTCCTGGGCCCGCACCAGGAAGGCCTGATAGATATCGCGGCTCGCTTGCGCATCGCGATCGAGCTCGCGCAGACCGACCATGGCTTGGCTGTTGTCCATCGCGGTCTGTTTGAGCGCGGCGTAATTGCCGGTGAGCGTCTGCTCGCTCGCCTTGGCGGTTTCGTATTCGGTGCGCGCCGCCGCCGCCGCACGATCGATCTCGGTATCGATCATGTCGTGCAGCCGCTGGGCCTGGGCCTTGATGTCGATCACCGCCGGATGCAGCGCGCCGAGCGTTGCGGTCTGTTCGGCCTCGCGCCGCATCACCTCGGCATATTGGCTGCGCAGCGCGGCGATGGTCGGCGATTGCAGCGCCGCGGGGAATGCGCCGTTGTCGTCTTTCTTGCGCTGTACCTGCTGGATCTGATCGAGCAGCGCTTTGGCATCGGCGGTGCGCGCCCGTGCGACCGCCAATTGATTGTTCATGTCGGTGAGCTGCTGGTCGGTGACCAACTGGCCGTTCGCGGTGACGAGGTTGTTGCGCGCCTTGTAGTCCTCGGCTTTCTTCTCGGCGTCGCGCACCTTCTGCTTCAGATCCTGCAGTCGCCCGGACAGCGATTGCGAGACCTGGCGGGCGGCATTGGCCCGCACTTGCGTCTGTTCGGTGAGATAGGACTGCGCCACGGCATTGGCGATGCGCACGGCCTTGTAAGGATCGCGGCTGGTGACGTCGACCTCGACCACGAAGGTGCGCGGGTCGCGCGTCACCTTGATCCGGCGCTTCAGCTCGTCGAGCGCGGCAAGCTTGCGGCCGCCGGGAACGGCCGCCTTGCCCAGCAGGACGGTGAGGAACGACGGCGGGCGCACGAATTCCGGATCGTGTTCCAGGTTTTCGGACGCGACGACGCGGCCGAGCACGGCGTCCGAGGTCAGAACGTTGACCTGACTCGCGAGCTGCATGTCCGCGGCGTCGCTCATTTGCGTCGGCTGCGTTTCATTGCCGACCGCACGCAGATCGGTGGGATCGATCAGGATTTGCGTCGCCGCGGTATATTCGCGCGGCGCTAGTACGATGAACAAAGCGGCCAAAGCGAGCGCCGCGATCGTGGTGAGGAGAATGGTCGCCCGGCCCCGCCAGATGGCCGCGCCGATTTTACCGAAATCGGGCTGCGCAAGCGGCGTCGCGCCGACGGCAACATTGCCGTTGCCGACCACTGCCGATCTGATCTGACGCGGCGTCTCGAACATTCAGCACTCGAATGCTTCGCATCTCGGGCAGCACCAGGCTTTGATCTTTGATCTTCGGCGCAAAATGCCCGCCACACGCCTAGTCAACGAAGATGCGGCCCGCCGTGTCCAGGCTTTCCGATATGGTTAATCAATTCATAAGGCAGCATGGTTAACGGACGGTATATACCGCCGCGCCAACGCGGCTTGGCCGCATCTTGAGAAGCATGATCTTTTCGGCAAACCGGCGTCCACCCTCGGAACAAGTCCGTGGGCAGGCTTTTTCCGGATCGGGCTTTAAAGCCGCCGGAACACACCGGAGATCGCCGCAATGACCAGGACCACCGCGACTACCGGAATCCAGATCAGGGCGGTGCCGATCAACAGCAGCAGGAGCAGCGCGGCAAACAGCCCAGCCACCAGCATGATGAGCGCGAAGCCGAACCCGCCGATGCGGCCGACATAGACGCGATGGGTGCCGTGCATTTCGCCAAAGCCACGCGGCGGCCAGCCGCCGCTCTGAGGCGGCCAGTCCTGCGGCCGGCGCTGGCCGGGTGGGATGATTTCCGGCTCGGCGCGCGGCCGCTCCGGTTCGTCTGGATTGGTGGCCATCGGCATAATCGCCTTGCTGTCTTCGAATACTTATGTGGCGCCGGCAAGCAATTTCACAAGCGTGGTGCGGCGCCGCACGCGTGCCCGTCAGCGCGTCGTAGTCCGCGCATGATGTTCGTGCAGAAACTTTGCCAGCTGCTCGCGCAGGCTTTCGTCGCCCTCGCCTTGATGGCCGAGCGCGACCGCGCGCTCGAACACCGCTTGTTGCAAAGCGTGCGGCAACTCGCTCCACAGGTCCGCGGCGGCCGCGCCAAGAACCATAAAATAGCGGCCGGCAATATCGTTGACGATCTGATCGGAGTGCTTATCCATGCTGCCTATCCATATTGCTTAACACTGGGCCCGCCGGTTGCAGCGGCTATTGGCTCTGTCGATCCGATCGTGAGCCGGTGCCGTTGGAAAAACAATGCAGGGCGGCCGCGGTTCCGGGCCGCTTAAACTCGCCGCTCGCCGCCGACCGCCCCGCTTCAGCCGCGATGTGAAGGCGAGCCGCGGCCTCACCATCATTCCGGCTTGATGCCGGCGTCTTTGATCACCGCGCCCCAGCGCGCCGTCTCCGATTTGATGAAGGCGGCGGCGTCGGCCGGCGAGCCGCCGCCGGGCGTGATGCTGAGCTGCCGGAAGCGTGCCAGGAGATCGGGATCCTGCAGCGCCTTGTTGGCCGCGGCATTGAGCTTGGCGACGATGGCCTCCGGGGTTTTCGGCGGTGCCGTCAGCGCGTGCCAAGTGTCGGAGTCGCAGCCGAATACGCCGGCTTCTTGCAGTGTCGGAATGTCCGGCAGCGCCGGTACGCGCGCTTTGACGGTGACTGCGAGAATTCTGGCACGACCCGCTTTGTTCAGCTCGATCGAAGAGGCAAGCTCGTCGAAGAACAGGTCGACATTGCCCGCCAGGATATCGTTGATCGCCGGCGCGGTGCCTTTGTAGGGCACATGCGTCATCTTGGTGCCGGTAATTTTCTGAAACAGTGCGGCGGTCAGGTGCGATGTCGTGCCGATGCCTTGCGATGCGAAATTGATCTTGCCCGGATTGGCCTTGGCATAGGCGATCAACTCCTGCACCGTCTTGGCCGGAAAATCCTTGCGCACGAGCACGACATTCGGCACGTGCGACATGATCACGATCGGGACGAACTGCGTCGGATCGTAGTTCAGCGATTTATATAGCAGCGGATTGGTCGTGATCGGCGACGGCTGCGACGCCAAGATCGTGTAGCCGTCTGGCGCCGTGTGGAACACATAGTCGGCGGCGATACTGCCGCCGACGCCGGCGCGGTTTTCCACCACCATGGGCTGGCCGAGAATGGTCTGCATTTTGGCGGTGACCAGCCGGGTGATAGTGTCGACGCCGCCGCCGGCCGGCACCGAGACAATGACCCGGATCGGGTGGTCGGGATAGCTCCCGGCGCCGCCCTGCGCCCAGCCGGCCGCGGCCAGCGCCCCGGCAAAAATCACGCCGAGCCCGGCGATAAAGGCGTGACGTTTCGACATGGTAAAGCCTCCCGACTGCAGCACTGCGTTTGCCTCATGGCTTAGCGCAGATTGGCGATTGAGTCCCGCGGCGTGCTGCCGCTAGAAGTACTCGGATTAGGGGAGATACGCCGCAATGAGCAAGCTTGATTTCGTCCTCGAGGAGATCGTCACCGCCAACCGCATTCTGGCCAATGAAGGAATTGTCGATTCCTTCGGCCATGTCAGTGCCCGCCACCCGGACAACCCGCAGCATTATCTGTTGTCGCGCGCCCGCGCGCCGGAACGCATCGAGCGCGACGATATCGTCGAATACACGCTGGACGGCACCGCGATCGACGAGCGCGGCCGCGCGCCCTATCTCGAGCGCTTCATACATGGCGCGATCTATGAGGCGCGCCCGGATGTCCACGCCGTGGTGCACAACCATTCGCCGAGCGTGATCCCGTTCGGCGTCACCGGCACCAAGCTAAAACCGCTTTTGCATATGTGTGCCTCGTGCGGCCACGACGTGCCGATCTGGGATTCGCAGGACAAATTCGGCGATACGACGCTGTTGGTCAGCGACATGGCGATGGGCCGCGACCTCGCCAAGCTCCTCGGCGCCGGGCCCACCGCGCTGATGCGCGGCCACGGCGCCACCGTGGTCGGACGCTCGGTCCGCCACGGCGTCTTCATCTCGGTCTATCTCGAAATGGGCGCCAAGCTGCAGATGCAGGCCATGACCTTGACCAACATGGCGCTGGGCGACATCAAATTCCTCACCCCCGGCGAGGTCGACAAGATCGTCGCCCGCGTCAACGATTACACGCTCAACCGCGCCTGGGAAAACTGGGCGCGCCGGGCCGGCCGCGACATGCAGGCGGCCTGATTGCGCGGCGGCGCCGCATCGCGCGTCCGCACGACGAGAGTCCTTACCCGTGCATTTTGAACTTCCCGCGCCGCACATGGCTTTTGACGTCGCGCTCGACGACGGCGCGAATATTCGGGTGCGCCGCCACGGCAATGCCGGCGGCGTGCGGCTCTTGCTCACGCATGGCAATGGCTTTGCCGCCGACGCCTATTATCCGTATTGGCGGCATCTCCAACAAAACTTCGATCTCGTGCTGTTCGATTTCCGCAATCATGGACAGAACGTGCCGGTGCAGCCGCCGCACCACACCTACGCGCAACTGGTGCGCGATCTGGAACGCGTCGTGCAAGAGGTCGCACGCAGGCTCGGCGCGCGGCCGACCGCCGGCTTGTTTCATTCGATGTCCGGCCGCACCGCCATGAAGCACGCCATCGAGGTCGGCTGGCGCTGGGATGCGCTGGTTTTGTTCGATCCGCCCAACGTGCCGCCGCCGGATCATGCGGCCTACCCCGCCATGGCGGAGTTCGAAAAACGGCTGACCGCGTGGGCGCGGCAGCGCCGCCGGCGCTTTGCCACCATCGAAGAACTGGCGGAGGAATACCGGCAGTCGCGCGCCGCGGCGCGCTGGGTCGACGGCGCGCATGAATTGATGGCGCGTTCGGTGCTTCGTCAAAGCCCCGACGGCGACGGCTACGAATTGGTCTGCGAACCGGAGAACGAAGCGACGATTTACGCGCAGGCCATGACCATGGACTTATGGCCGCGCGCGCGGGACTTCGGTGGTCCGCTCAAGCTCGTCGGCTGCGATCCGGACATGAAGGGTGCGCCGGCCACCGGTGTCGCCAATGCCGCGCTCGGCCGCGGAGGCGGCTACGACTACAGCTGTGTCGCCGGCGCCGGACACCTGTTGCAGATCGAAAAGCCGCAAGAGTGCGTGCGTCTGACGCTGGAGTTCCTCGCCCGGCATGGTCTGGCCTAGGAGAGCGATTGGACTACACGCCGCTCATTCCCGCGTAAGCGGGAATCCAGCGTCGCTCTTAGAACGTCTGGGTCCCCGCTTTCGCGGGGACGAGCGGAGATCAAGCCGTTTCCAATCTTGATCGAACACGCATTGACACCCGCTCAGCGCTCGGTGAGCTTGAACTCGATACGCCGATTGCGCCGGAAGGCCTCTTCGGTCTGGCCGGTGTCGATCGGCTGGAATTCGCCGAAGCCGGCCGCGACCAGGCGATTGGGCTGCACGCCCTTGGCGACCAGATATTTCACCACGGCAATGGCGCGCGCCGCCGACAGATCCCAGTTGGACTTGAATTGTCCGAGGACCGGGCGCACGTCGGTATGACCGTCGACCCGAAGCACCCAGGGGATGTCGGGGGGAATCTGGCCTTCCAGTGCGACCACGGCCGTCGCCACCTTGTCGAGCTCGGCACTGCCGTCCGGCTTGAGATTGGCACTGCCGCTGTCGAAGAATATCTCCGACTGCAGCACGAAGCGGTCGCCGACGATGCGGATGTCGGGCCGGGTGCCGAGAATTTGGCGCAGCTTGCCGAAAAAGTCGGAGCGGTACGCGGACAGTTCCTGAACGTCTTTCGCCAGCGCCAGGTTGAGCCTTTGCCCGAGATCGGAAATGCGCTGCTGCGATTGTTGGTCCTTCTTTTCCGAGATGTCGAGCGCACTGCTTATGGCGGTGAGCTGCTGGCGCAATGCCGCGATTTGCGTATTGAGCGTGTCGACCTCCGCCAGCGCCTTCGCCGAAACATCCTTTTCGCCGGTGAGCTGGCCGGAGAGGTCGCCGACCTTGCTTTGCGCTGCCGTGGCGCCGGCCTCGGCATTCTCGTAAAGCCCTTTGTATTTGTCGCGATCGGTTTGCGCCGTAGCGGCATCGGCGGCCGCGCCCTGGTAAAGCCCCTTGTATTTGTCGCGATCGGTCGCTGCCGCCGCGGCATCGGCGGATGCGCCGGCGTAAAGGCCTTTATACTTGTCGCGATCGCTCTGGGTCGTGGTGAGAGTGGCCTGCAGTCCTGCGAGCTGTTTCTGCAGATCGGCGTTGCTGCCTTTCTCCATCGACAACAGATCGGACAGTTGACCGACTTGCGCATTCAATTTCTTAAGCGCGCTGTCTTGTCCTTGAACTTCCTGCTGTAGATAGAACTGCACGATGACAAAGACGCTCAGCAGAAAAATGATGCTGAGAATGAGTGTCGACAAAGCATCGACAAAGCCGGGCCAGTAGTTGATGCCGCTCTCGCCGCGGCGGCGCCGTGCTAGCGCCATTGTCTTGTGCTCAGTAGACGTCTGTGCTCGATCGGCGTAGCACTCATGATCGGCTTTTCTTCACCTGGCGTCTTCGCGCGCGATGATCTCCAACAGCCGTTTGATCTCGTTCTGCTGCTCGGCTTGGCCGTCGACCCAACTGCGGATCGTCTGCTGCTCGATCCGCATGTGCGCCACCAGGCCTTGGATCGCCTCGGCCAGATTGGCCATGGCGGCTGAGGCGGCCTTGCTGCCGCCGGCTTCGGTGACGGCGGCGCGCAGGCGCTCGACGGCGTTGCGCATTTCGCCGGGGTCGCCCGCCGCCGCGGCCGGCTCGCTGCCGTGATCGTAGACCGTGGTCGAGAGCCAGTCTTCCAATTCGGTGTAGAAGCGATTCTGCGCCTGGCTCGACTGCAGATCGAGAAAGCCCAGCACCAGGGAACCGGCCAGACCGAACAGCGACGAAGAAAATGAAATGCCCATGCCGCTGAGCGGCGCGGCCAGGCCCTGGCGCAGCGAATCGAACATCGACGCGGCATCGCCGGTTGCTTTCAGCCCTTGGATCACCCCGCCGACCGAACCCACCGTCGCAATCAGGCCCCAGAACGTGCCCAGGAGCCCGAGGAACACCAACAGGCCGGTCATGTAGCGCGAGATGTCGCGCGCTTCGTCGAGACGCATGGCGATCGAGTCGAGAATGCCGCGCATCATCTGCGCCGAAATCGCCATGCGGCCCACGCGGCTGCGCAGAATGGCGGCCATCGGCGCCAACAGCACCGGCATCCGCTCGGCGTGGCGCGGGTCGTTCAGCCGGAACCCGTTCACCCAGGCGATCTCGGGATAAAGCCGCACGACTTGGCGCAGCGTGAGCACGACGCCGATGGCCAGCACCAGGATGATCAGCGCGTTGAGCGCCGGATTGGCCATGAACGCGACCTGGATCTGCTTCTGCAGCAGGAACACGATCGCCCCGAACGCCACGATGAACAGCAGCATCCGGATCAGGAACACGTGCGGTGAGGACAGTTTGAGCGGGTC
>JBAQHW010000359.1:0-17545 GCA_049288525.1 Xanthobacteraceae bacterium | reverse complement strand
AATCCGCAACCGGCCGGAAGCTGGCGATGTCGACCACGAACATCGCGGTATTGCCGGTATTGCGGGTACGCTTCTCCGGACCGAGCGTGCGCGCCTGGATCGGTGCCGCCGCCAGCCCGCTGGCAAGCAGTTCGAACATCAAAGCCAGCCCCGAGCCTTTAGGGCCACCGAGCGGCAGCAAAATCTCGGCGGCTTTTGGATCGGTGGTCGGCTCGCCCGCGGCGGTGAGGACGGTGTTCGGCGGCAGCGGCGCGCCGGTAGCGCGCGACTGCAGAATCTTGCCGTTCGAAATCGTCGACGTCGCCATGTCGAGAACGATAGGGGCCTTGCCGCTCGGCACCGCGAGCGCGATCGGGCTCGTCCCCATGCTCGCCACCCGCGCACCATGATAGGCCATGAGAGCCGGCCCGGCGCCCATAAGCACGGCGGCACAGCCGCGCTCCGCGATCCACTGCGCGTAACGTCCGATGGCGCCGGTATGCGTGGTCTCCCGAACGAGGCCAAAGCTCACGCCGAGCTGTTTGGCCCGCTCGACGGCAAGCGCCGCGGCCTGCATGACCGCGACCGGCCCGAAGCCGTGGCCGCAATCGAGTACGAAGGTCGCGCCGCGATCATGCGTCAGGCGCGGCGCGGCTTTGGTGTCGATCTCGCCGTCGGCGAGAAGCTTTACATAGCGCGGCAGCCGCGACACCCCGTGACCGTCGCCGCCGCGCAGATTGGCCCAGACCAGGCCGTCGGCGACGACGGCGGCGTCCGCCGCACGCGCGCCATGCGCGACCAGCACGTCGCGGATGAAGCGGCCGAGCTCGTCCTGGCCGACCGACTTTGCGGCGTTCACGGCCGCCTCATTTCGCTGCCGGGAAATACACGTCGAGCCAGTTGCGCAACAGCGACCAGACGCGCCTGGAATTCTCGGCAAACAGAAAATGATCGAGCCCGCTAAACAGATGCAGCTCGCTCGGCTGGCCGGCGCGCTTGAACATTTCGATCGATTGCTCGGTCGGCGTCACCGAATCGTTGGCCGCGTGGATCAACAGCAGCGGCCGCGGCGCGATCTTGCCGACCACCTCCTCGGCGCGGAAATCGAACATGCTTTGCGCGGTTTCTGCCGGAAACATTTCGACCGAATTCGGCGCCAGCATGCCGACGCGCTGACGCTCCAGGTTTTGGCGCACATGGTCGGGAATCGGCACGATGTCGTAGCGCGGCACCATCAGCGATTTGCCGGTGCGGGCGCGGTGAGCGCGGCCCTCTTCGAGCATTTTGGTGAACTTCGCCCAGCCCTCGGGCGTGCGATGCTGGCCGCGGAATTTGCGCTCGCCATGGCCCCAGCCGCCGTTGGAGATGACGGCCGCGACGCGTGGGTTGGTACCGCCGGCATAGACCGCCACCGCGCCGCCGAAACTCGAACCGATGACGCCGATGCGGTCGGGGTCGACGGCGGGGTGCCGGCTGAGAAAGTCGAGCGCGTTGCCTAAATCTTCCACCTGCTCGAGGCAGATGACGCGGCCGAACTCGCCCTCGCTCTTGCCGCAACCGCGCATGTCGAAACGCAACGTGACGTAGCCGAAGTCGCTTAAGACCTGCGTTGGCTGCAGCACGTTGCCGCTGTCGCTATTGGAGCCGAAGCCGTGCAGCACGAGGAAAGCGGCGCGCCGCTCCACGGCAGGCACGTTGTCCGGCACCCCCAGAACACCATGCAGGCGCAATCCAGCTGACTGAAAGCTGACGATTTCTTCCCTCACGCCCATCTCCTCCGCACGCGGCGGACGCCAATGTAGCGATTTAACAGGGCGGTGGAAGGGAGGTTAGCGCGGGCGCTCGGCGCCGCTCGCCGCGGTTGCCGCGGGCGACGGCCACCGCTCATGTGTCAGTGGCACCACGAGATTCACAGCAAGCCCCTTGCGCGAGAAGGTGCGCGTCACCTCGCCGTTAAGCTGCCGTCCGATGACCAAGTCGATAAGCCGCGAGCCGAAGCCGATCTTGCGCGGCCGGCGCGCCGGCGGGCCATTCTTCTCGGTCCAGTCGAGCGTCAAGGTCATCCCGCGCTGGGTGCGGCTCGCCGACCAGCTTAAGTCGAGTTGCCCTTTCGAGCGCGACAAGCTGCCATGCTTTATCGCATTGGCGGCGAGTTCGTGCAGGGCGGCGCTGAAGTGGAACACCGGGTCCGGCTCAAGATCGATATTGGGACCGTTCAGTGTCGCCCGCTCGATGTAGGGCCCGAGCACCACATTCAAAAGATCCATGATTGGGATCGATTGCCAGCCACCCTCGGTAATCAGCCGGTGTGCGTTGGCCATAGCTAGAACGCGCGCTTGATATTTACTGGCCAGATCCGGAATGCTCTTGGAGGTGCGCGCCGTCTGCGAGAACAACGCCAGAAGCTGCGAAAACAGATTCCCGGACCGATGCCGCATGTCGCGGATCATCAGTTCGTGACGCTGTTCGAGCTGGCGGCGCTGAATGGCGCCGGCAAGAATATTGCCTACCGCGACCAAAAACGCGATTTCCTGCGTGTTGAAGTGGCGCTTGCGCGCGGTGCCGACACCAAGGATGCCGTAGGCGCGGCCATCGTGGCCGGCGATGGCAACGCTCAGGCCGCTGGTGCAGCAGTGATCGACCAAATATTGCGGAACCTCGAACCTGGTTTCGTTTGCGAGTTCGCTCATGACCACGGGCCCGGCGGTATCCAGAGTAAAGCAGCCGAAGCTTCCCGCGGCCGTCGTCGTCAGAACGGTACCGACGAGATCGCTTTTCCAGCCGAAACCGGCACGCAGCAGGAGTTCGATGCCACCCGGCAACAGCTCAAGAATCTTGACGAAGTCGACCGACAGGGTCAGCGCGACGGTACTGACGGCGTCGTTGAGCAGGCGATCGAGCCCGGGCTCGGCGAGAGCGCGTTCGCCGAGTTGCGCCAGCGCCTCTTGCTGCTTGGCGCGGCTGCGCAGCTCGTTTTCAAGATTGATGCGTCCGGTGACGTCGTAGCAGAGGCCGAACATCGTTTGCCGGGCATCCTTGTCCGGAGCGACTTTGCCGGTCGCCTCGAGCCAATGCTCATCATGCTGCTCGTGAGGCGGCATGCGGTAGCGCGCACGGAATGCCGCGCCGGTGCGCTGAGATTCCTTCAACGCGGCGTCAACGCCCTTGCGATCGTCACGATGGATATGGCCGATGAATGATGCCCGCGTGCCGCCGAAGCTGCCCGCGGGCAAGCCATGGATTGCTTCCATATTGCCCGACCATGTCATCTCGTCGGCGTCGACATCCCACGACCAGACGCCGATCTCGCCCGCTTCAAATGCGCTTCGCACCGTCGCCAAGCCGGCAACGAACTTTTCGGCCGGACGTGCCGGACGCTCCCTCGGTTCGGTTTCTTCCGGTTTATTGATACTCGGCATTACTCATGCCTTCACGCTCTCTTTATGAGTCCAATCTGCAAAGATCGTGATTGGTTGCACTAAAAGAAAGAGGCCGGAACCACCTTGCGGCGCCTCCGGCCCATACGCTTCGGCCATTCGAGCCGATCAGTAGACGCCGGCCGTTCGCGCAGATCGAAGCGACAAGGGTTGCGCCGGTCCGCGGGTATCTTCGCTGGCAATGCGGCTGCCGTCGAGCGAGGCCTGCCTCTCATTGTTGGGTAGGACGACGACCTTGGTGCCGATACCCACCCGACTATAGAGATCGATGACGTCCGCGTTCAGTAGGCGGATACAACCGCTCGACATGTGCTTGCCGATCGACGACGGATCGTTGGTGCCATGGATGCGATAATCTGTGTTGCCGAGATACATGGCGCGAGCGCCGAGAGGATTGCCGGGGCCGCCGGCGACCCAGCGCGGCAGATAAGGCTGCCTGGCGACCATTTCCGTCGGCGGAATCCAATCCGGCCACTCGGCTTTACGCACGATTGTCTCGGTTCCGGACCACGTGAAGCCTTGACGGCCGACACCTATGCCGTAACGCATAGCTTGTCCGCTGCCCAAGACCAGGTAGAGAAAGGTGTGCGGCGTATCGATGACAATGGTGCCAGCCGGCTCGCTGGTCGGAAAGTTCACCACCTGTCGCTGCAGCGACGGGTCGAGATCACCGTCGGTGGCGGCATTGCCGGGCTGATCGGCCTGCGGCGCATATTGCGGCATCGCATATTGCGGCATTAGCGGAAACGATTGCGCCGACGCGGATATGGGCGACAGCGCCAGCGCGCCAGCGAGCAACCCGGCGGACCATGCCAGGATGCGCAGCCCTAGGGCTCGGTGAATTGCCGACATGGATTCCTACTCCCCGTGCTGAAAGAACGATCTCGATCGGGACAATTATCGGCGAAATGGAAAGTTCCGGCTGCGGACAGAAGAACATGAGCAACCAAATAAACGCCTATCGGCCGTCGCCGCTTTACCGAGCATCGCGCAAAGGCGCGTTAACTTAGTTTGTTGGTGCGGCCCGGTTGGGCGTGACGCGCGCCTGGACAAATCAGTTCAAGAAACCGGGTGCGGGTAAAAATAAGAGCCAGGACCAACCGCGATATAAAAATTGCGATCCTTGTTCAACAATCAGGCCTGCGCCAAAGCCCGCGTCGCCGATCGATTTTTAACATCGATTTTTAACTACGACAGACAGCGGCCATAGACATAAGCCAGACGCGGCGACGCCACTGGAGAGAACGACGGATCGCAGGCAAACGGAATGCGCGGCGCACCAAGCGTCTCGCTACTGGGCTGCATGTGCGACAGCGCCAGCGTTGCGAAATCGTTTTGCAAGATCGAAGGCGTAGCGGCCGTGTGAATCGGCAGTTCATCACCCTTGAATTCGCGATTCACGGAAACGCCGGGCTCGCTCGGCGCATAAACCGCGCTCATGCTCGGCGACCCGCCCAGGAATGGAACAAGGCCGACAAAAAACACCGCAAGCGACGTTATAGCCAGCGCGCCGGCGATACGAACAAACAAGAGCTTGATCATCGGACTTCTCCGCACCGCCGAACCGAGTCTTGATGACGATCGATCAGGCACACGAAAAGCCCCCAAGCCAACCAAACACCATCTCTCTAACCCACGCCGCGACGCGGCGTTCCGGCGACAGCCCTTAGTCACTCAGTCGTGAAAGCTGTGAAGCAGGTTCATTGCGATTTGCGAAGGAACTGAAACCGCACAGTTGCAAATGAACGGGAACTGCAAACTGCCGCCACTTCCTCGGCGTATGGGCGCCGCGAAACTGCCGCACCTCACCGGCGCATGGGCGACACAAATGGCGAGGAACAAAGCAGACAGCCGCGGGTTTTCATCCGGACCGGCCATTCTCCCCCCTCCCCCCGTGCTTGGCCGGTTAGATTGGGCGCAGCCGATATGCCGATCGGCTGCGCCCTAAATTTTTTGTGGGTGATTTTTTTGGGATGTCTGTCAGGCGCGTCGGAACGAGGGGGGCTGCAGCCCGCGATCGGGCGCTTTCTCTCTGTAGGCACAGCATGACAATGGCCGGGCGCGCTCTCGCCCGGCCATGCTCTTTGCGCTGAGAGAGTAAAGGCTTAGAGCGTCGCCTGACGCTCGGTAGGCTTGCGTTCGCGCTGCCGGGCCTTGCGTCCGAAAAACAAGGCTTGGCTCACCACCGCCGACACAACCGCCACCTGGAACGGTTTGGCAATCAGGAAGGCCGGCTCAGGCCGCTGTCCGGTGAGGAACCGCTCCGGATAGGCGGTAATGAAGATGACCGGAACTTCGAACGAGCCGAGCAATTCGTTCACGGCGTCAAGGCCGGAGCTACCGTCGGCGAGTTGAATGTCGGCCAGAATGAGGCCGGGCCGCTTTTGCTTGGCCAGCGCCAGCGCCTCGCTATGAGTGCGGGCAATACCGATCACGTTGTGGCCGAGGCTTTCGACCAGCGCCTCGATATCCATGGCGATAAATGTCTCGTCCTCGATGATCAGGACGTCGGTGGCGATTTCGGAGGCGAGTTCCCGGCCCGATTCCTCGACCAGCCCGCGCAGGGTCTGCAGGTCGCAATCCAGCACCTCGGCGGCGTCCTCTTCCGAGAAGCCTTCCAGCGCGACCAGCAGGAACGCCTGCCGGGGCCGCGGGGTGATCTGGGCCAGGTGTTGCTCTGGCGGCAGGACAATATCATCGCTGGCTTCCGCCTTGCCGTTTACCGGCACCGAATTCCAGATTTTGGTGAACAGCCGATACAGCCCGACCCGGGAATTGGACCCCGTTTCGAGGATTTTCGGGCTAGCAATGAGCGATTCGACGGTTGCGACCACGTAGGCGTCGCCGGAGGCTTGGCTGCCGGTCAGAGCGCGCGCATAGCGGCGCAATGACGGCAGATGCTGAAGTACGGCTTGTGAGGTAGACACGGACAACCCTCCCCTTCCACAGTGCTGAGGTTACTGGCAAAAACGATGCAGCGCAAAAAAAGTTCCGTACCGGGATCGATTGCGGAACTACGGGGCCTGTCAGTGCGTTAGCGCAAGTTGAAGGGTCCCAGGGATGGGGTCGGCAATGGGCGAACGGGGAAAAGACGACGTGATGAAGCACCGTAATACCAACCTCGAACCGTTGGAGCCGGTCGCCGAGAAGCCGGAGAACCAAAACCCGATGGCCAGGCCAGCCGCCACCCCCCACAAACCGGAAGCCCGTCTGGGACGCGAAGTTCAAGCACGGATCGGTCAGCAGTTGCGCGCCATATACAATGACGTGGTCAATCAAGGCGTGCCCGACCATTTAGCCGACCTTGTTCGCCGCTTGAGCGACCAGGACGAGCAGTGAGATGGAGGGCAGCATGAAGCTCGACCCGGCCATACGCGATCAGGTCCTGGCGACAGTGCCGAGTTTACGCGCGTTTGCCATCTCGCTTTGCGGCAATATCGACCGCGCCGACGACTTGGTCCAAGAGACGCTGTTGCGCGCGCTTGCCCATATCGATTCGTTTGAGCCGGGCACCAATATGCCGGCATGGCTGTTCACCATTTTGCGCAATCTGTTTCGCTCGGAATACCGCAAGCGTCGGCGCGAAGTCGAGGATGCCGACGGGCGTTACGCCGAGACGCTGAAATCTCATCCCGAGCAGACCGGCCGGGTCGAGTTCGAGGAATTTCGCGCTGCGCTGGCGAAACTGCCGTCCGACCAACGCGAAGCTCTCATCCTGGTCGGCGCATCCGGTTTTTCGTACGACGACGCCGCGGCGATCTGCGGCTGTGCCGTAGGCACGATCAAAAGCCGGGTCAATCGCGCCCGCACGCGCCTCGCCGATCTGTTGGCTATCGACAACGTCGACGATTTCGGTCCGGATCGGGCCACGCGTGCTGTCTTGGCCGGCGGTGGCCGGAGTTGACCTCACGGCAAGAGCCGCCCTCACATATGTGACGGCAGCCAAAGCGCCAAAACCGGAAACGAGATCAGAATCACCAGCCGTACCAGGTCGGTGAGGATAAACGGCAATACGCCGACAAAAATCGTCGAAAAGCTCACCTCCTGGACCACCGTCTTGATGACGAAGACATTCATGCCGACCGGCGGATGAATGAGGCCAAGCTCGACCGTCATTACGATGATGACGCCGAACCAGATCGGATCGAACCCGAGCTGGGTGATGACCGGAAATATGATCGGAATCGTCAGGATGATCATGGCCAGCGAGTCCATGAGACAGCCGAGCACGATATACATGAGCATAATCAAGGCCAGCACGCCGTAACGGCCGAGGCCCAGACCGGTGAGGAATTCGGTTACCTTCTGCGGCGTCTGGGTGACGGTGAGGAAATAGCCGAACAACAGCGCGCCGATCAGCACCGTGAGCACGGCGGCAGCCGTGCGCACTGCTTGCAGCAGTGAACGGCGAATCTCCGTACCATTGAGCCTGCCGCGCGCGACGCCGATGATGAGCGCGCCGGAGGCGCCGACGCCGCCCGCTTCGGTGGGCGTGAACAGGCCGCCGTAGAGACCGCCGATGACCAGAATGAACAGCAACAGCGTCGCCCAGATGTCGCGCAGCCCCGCGCGGCGCTCGCTCCAGCTAAATGGCGGTATAGAAGGAAGAAATTTCGGCCGCACTTTGCCGATGATCACCACGGTCAGCATGTCCATGGTCGCGGCCAGAAGTCCCGGAATGATCCCGGCAATGAACAGCTTGCCGATGTCCTGCTCGGTGATGATGCCGTAGACGGCGAGCACGGTGGACGGCGGCAGCATGGCGCCCAGCGTACCGCCGGCCGCTATCACGCCGGTTGCGAAGCTCTGCGGGTAATTGTAGCGGCGCATTTCCGGATAAGCGACGGTCGCAAAGGTGGCGGCGGTGGCGACCGATGATCCGGAGATCGCGGCGAAGCCGGCGCAGGCAGCGATAGTGGCGATGCCGAGGCCGCCCTTGAAGTGTCCGACAAAAGCGTTGGCGGCGCGAAACAGCTCGCGGCTCATTCCCGAGTTGGACACGAACGCGCCCATCAGCAGAAACATCGGGATGACGCCGAAGGTGTAATCGGTCACCGTTCGCATCGAGGTCAGGCCGACGCTTTTCAGCGCCGCGGTGCCACCGACGAGATAGGCGAAGCCGCTGACACCGACCAGTCCCATCGCCATACCGACCGGCACACGCAACAGCATCAGCGCGAACAGGCTGACAAAGCCGACAATCGCGACCGCGTCAGGACTCACATTTGCCTCATGAACGCGGCCTCACTCGACCGGCTTGTATTGATATTTGCCGCCGAGCAGTTCGGGATGGAAAATCAGCCGATAGGTCCGCACCGCAATCAGCAGCACGGCCGAGACGTCGCCGATCCAGGCCACTAGGAAAAACGGCCACACCGGCAGCCGCAGATCGAAGGTGAGCACGTTGTCGGCATAGGTGTCGTGTACCTTGTCGAACAAGGTGTAGGTCTGCACCGTCACCACGAACAGCAGCACCAGCGTCGCGAATACGTCGATCGCCCGCTGCATCCGTTCGCCGACATTGGCGTAGACCAGATCGACGGTGATGTGATTGCCGCGATAAGATGTTGCGGCGATGCCCCAGAAAATCAGGATGCCGAGCAGCAGCCTGCCGAAGTCGTAGCTGTCGGGGATCTGCACGCTGAAGAAATAACGCAGCATCACCGAGACGAAAATATCCAGCGCGACGACGGCGGCAAAAAACGCCGCAATCAGCTCGATACCGTCGATGAAACGGTCCATCGCGTTGGCCTGGCGCGCCGGCGCGGGCGCGAGCCGCCCGGCGGCGTCAACGTCGGGTTCCGACATCGGCACTGCTCCCTATGGCGGCGGCGAGAAGACCGCCGCCGTGGCGCTTTAGCTTGCCCGCGTCAGAAGCCGGCGTTGTACTGGCTGAGCGACGCCTCCAGGCCTTTATAGATCGCGTCTGGATCGCCGCCCGCTTTCTTCACGCCGTCCGCCCATTTCTGCTTGAGCGGCTCGGCCGACTTTTTCCACTCGCCGAGCTGCTCGTCTGAAATTTTGTAAACCTCGTGGCCCGGAGTTTGCTGCATCTTGGCGAGCCCGGCATGCTCGAAGTCGGCCCACGGATCGGCAAATCGGGCGGCCCATTGCGACGTACAATGGTCGTCAATCACCTTCTGCTGTGACGGCGACATCGCCGCATAGATGTCTTTGTTCATGATCCACACGAACATCACCGAGCCGAGCGGCTCGTTCATGTCGTACTTGGTCACCTTGTCGATACCGAACAGAAACATCGAGCCCCAGGGGAAGGTGACGGCGTCAGCCACACCCTTGGCGAGTACGTCGCGCACTTCCGGCGCGCTGGCCTCGACATTGGTGCCACCGAGCTGCGTCACCCAGGCGGCGATGGTGCCCTGAGCAGGTCGCACTTTCATGCCCTTGATGTCGGCGGGCACCATGATCTTCTTGTTGGTCGAATGCCAAGCCAGCGGATCGAGCACGAAGGCGAAGCAATAATGCACGTCCTTCATTTCGGTCGCAGCGTATTGGCGGTACCATGCGTCGACCGCGAGATTGCCGCCTTTGGCCTTGCCGACGAGGAACGGCAGTTCGCCCGCGGCGATGATCGGGAAGCGGCCCGGCTGGTAACCCGGATTGACGTAGGCGAAGTCGGCGATGCCGTCGCGCGCCATGTCATAATGATCGAAGGCCTTGCCAAGCTGCTGCGACGGATAGATCTGGTATTTGATCGTTCCGTTCGAGGCCTTTTCGATGTCGTCGGCCCAGTCCTGGATCGCCTTCTGCAAGGGATGCGACGGCGGAACCCAGTGCGAGAGCTTCAGCGTAAAGGTCTTGTCCTGCGCCGAGGCGGCACAAACACCAAAGCCGAGCGCGAGGCCGATCGCGGCAAAAACGCAGAATTTTGCGAGACGCATCCCAAATCCCCCCTGTGTCGCCGCCTTTTGCCAGGCGCCGTTAGTTGCAAAGCGAACTGCCGCATTTAAACGCAGAAAAGGCCCGCTGTAAAAGCAATTTCAACGCGATCGATAAAATTGTCCGCAACGGCGTGGCGATTGTTACACGCTGATTTCGTTATCTCCGTCACTTTCCCTGCCCCTTAACCGCGCGGCAGCCACGGCGGGGTTATCGCGTCTTCGAACAACAAGCCGGGAGAGAGCGCTCAAGCGCCGGACCCGGCAGTTCGGGGACGTCAAATGTTGCGTTACGGAGCGGCGGCGTGTTTCGCTGCGTTCATCCTAATATGGCCGGGGTGTGCCGGCAGCAAAACCGATACTTTCTGGAGCACGCCTTCGGCCGCCGTGCTGGCATCGGCGATCGCGGCAGCACCGGCGCCGGCGATCACGCCGCCTGAGTCTAGCGCAGCGCGAATTCTCGCGCCGGTGCAGCAACCCGCCGTGCCGCCAGCCGCAGCCGCAGCCGCAGCCGCAGCCGATCTTACCAATCAACCCGAACCGGCGGTGCCGCAACCCTCCGCGCCGCCTGCCGCGGTCAATCTTGCCAATCAAACCGAACCGCCGGTGCAAGATGACCCGCATTTGGTCATTGGAAACCGAACCGCCTCGATCGAGCCGGTCGAGCCGAACATCATGCCGGTCACCCCGTCGCCTCCGGTCGCGCTGCCATTCGGCCTTGCAGCCACGCCGATTTCGTTCGGTGGAGTGGTGACCAAGTGGCGCGGCGTGGAGGCCAAGATTCGCCACGACGAAGAAATTCTGGCTCATTGCGGCGCCGATCCTCAGCACTGCTCGAAGGCAGCACAGAATTTCCTCACTATCGTTGCCCAGGGCCGTGGCCGCAGCGGCCTCGCCCGCATCGGCACGATCAACCGCGCAGTCAATCTGGCAATCGAGCCGATGAGCGACATGGCGCAATGGGGCGTTGAGGATCGCTGGAGCAATCCGCTCGAGACATTCACGACGGGGCGGGGCGACTGCGAAGACTACGCCATCGCCAAATATGTGGCGCTGACGGCCGCCGGCGTTGCGCCGGAGGACGTCAAGCTCGTAATCGTTCGCAATACCGCGCTCAACCAGGATCACGCCGTCACTGCCGTACGCGACGACGACCGATGGATCATCCTCGACAACCGCTGGCTCACGATGGTGCAGGACGTTGCCATGGCCAAGGCAGTACCGCGGTTCGTACTCGACGACGCCGGGGTGCAGGCGTTCGCGGCGCCAGTGCTTACCGCCGCGCGCGATACGGCGGCACCGGCGTCAGTTCCCTACTGACGCAGCACTATTTGGACTCCGCTTCGTAAACGCCGTCCCAGTCCGATCCCGGTGGATCGGCGCGATAGGCGGCAATGCGCTCGTCGTACATGTCGTAGAGGCCTAGGACCTCGAAAACGGCGGCCGCCTTTCGGCAACCGGCGATCAGTTCCAGCGCGCCGTCCCAATCCTGCTTGCGGAAACGGGCCAGCATCTGTTTGTTGAGTTCGCGCAACTCAACGCAGCGCGGATCCTGCGCGACTTCGGCGCGGCCAAGGACGGCGAAGACCGCCTCCGGCTGCGTCTTGCCTTTCACCTGGATCAGATCGATCTCCATCGTGGCGAATTTCTGCTTGGCGCCTTCGGCGGTGCGCGAGCCGACCACCAAAGGCAGGCGATAATCCTTGGTCCGCGCTTCGAGACGCGAAGCAAAATTCACGGTGTCGCCGAGCACCGAATAGTTGAAGCGGAAATCCGATCCCATATTGCCGACCACACACGGCCCGGTATTGAGCCCGACGCCGATGCGCAGCGGCATGTACCGGCCGCCATTGGCCTCCGCTTCGCGCTTGAGTTCGGCATTAAGGGCGAGAGCGCGCTCCTGCATGGCCAGCGCCGCATCGCAGGCATTAGCTTCCTGTTCTGCATCGTCCATCGGCGCGTTCCAGAACGCCATGATGGCGTCGCCGATATATTTGTCGATCGTGCCCTTGCGCTCGATGATGGCATTGGTCAGCGGCGTAAGAAAACGGTTCATCAGCCGGGTCAGCCCCTGCGGATCGTCTTTGTAGTGCTCGGAAATGGTGGTGAAACCGCGCACGTCGCTGAACAGGATCGTCATGCGCCGCTCCTCGCCGCCGAGCACGAGCTTCTCCGGCGAGGCCGCCAGCTGCTCGACCATGTGCGGCGACAGATAAAAGCCGAAGGCGGAACGAATTTGCTGACGCTGTTTCTGCTCGCGGAAGTAATTCACGAAAGTCAGCACCAGATAGATCAGCCAGCTGGAAATCAGTGGATAGGTGAAGTCGATCAGAAGGTCGTTCTCGGCGAACAAATAGAAAGACAGCCCGATAAGTCCGGCAATGACGGCCGCGCCGAGAAATACCACCACGGTCGGCGACAGCATCGGCGCGGCGAT
The DNA here is from genome assembly GCA_049288525.1 of Xanthobacteraceae bacterium. Taxonomy (GTDB): domain Bacteria; phylum Pseudomonadota; class Alphaproteobacteria; order Rhizobiales; family Xanthobacteraceae; genus BOG-931. The sequence continues at coordinate 4,793 of JBAQHW010000359.1, read as the reverse complement.
GATGATGGCCAGCCCGATCAGCACCGCCAGCGAAAGCTCGGCGCCTATGGCGTAGTCCGGATTGACCAGGAGCGACTTGCTCAGCACGCTTTCAAGGATCTGAGCGTGGACTTCGACGCCGGGCATTGCTGCTTCGACCGGCGTCGTCTTCAGATCGAGGAGGCCGATCGCCGACGTGCCGATCAGAACGAGCCTGCCGCGAAACCGGTCGGCCGGAACCTTGCCCTGCAGCACGTCCTTGGCCGAGACGAAGCGCGCGGGATCATGCTTGTTAAAGTGCACCCAGAGCTGGCCGTGCTCGTCGGTCGGCACTTCCAGACCCGGTACCGCCACCGATTGCACGCCGGCATTGTTGACGCGCACCAGGATGGCGCCGGACTGCGTGACGACCCGCAGCATTTCCATGGCCAGCGACGGCACCAGCGCACCTTGCGCTTCCATGACCACCGGAACGCGGCGAACGATGCCGTCGTGCTCTGGATCGATCGAGAACAGCCCGCGGCCGGCCGCGGCCTCCTCGATCACCGGAACGTTGCGCAGCAGGCCGGGAAAAGTCACGATGTAGGGCGCCGGATTCGGCCCGAGCACCGCGAAGCCGGTTTGCAGGGCGGCTTCGCCCGGCGGCCGCGGCGTCGGCGTCGCGGCACCGGCTTGGCCGACGACAACCCGCGACCGCTTGATCGCAGCGGCCAGAATCTGGTCGTTGCTGGGCAGGCTGTCGAGCTTGGCGCGCGTATCCGCATCGAGGCCTTGAAAGCTCTGCTCGGCGATGGCCGGCGACATCCGGTCCGGCTCGGCAAAGACCACGTCAAAGCCGATCGCCGCCGGTCCCGACTGGGTGATGCGGTCGACCAGATCGGCGATGATGGTGCGCGGCCAAGGCCATTGCCCGATGGTCTTGAGGCTGTCCTCGTCGATATCGACGATGACGACCGGGTACCCCTCCTGCACGCGCGGCCGCAGCACTTGAAACATATCGAAGGTGCGCAGCCGCAGCTCCTCGAGCGGCCGCGGATCGGCCAGCCGCAACGGAATCAGCGCGAACAGGAGCAGGAGACAAACCACGCGCGCCATGCCGAACTGGCGCGCCCAGCGGGCCATTCTGGTCATGAGCTACAGCACCCCCGGCAGCACGGCCATTCTAGCTCATTCAGGGTTGCGAGGGAGACGATTTATTTCTCGCGGAACGCCCGCATCAACTGATCGTGCAATGGCTTGAGCAGGTAGGAGAGCATGGTGCGCTGGCCGGTCTCGATGTACGCCTCGACCGGCATGCCCGGGGTCAGCTTGACGTCGCCCAGCCGCTTGATCTCGTCGTTCGCCATGGCGATACGGACCGAATAGTAGCTGCGTCCGGTGCGCTGATCGGTCGTGGTGTCGGCGCCGACCCGTATGACCTTGCCGTTGATCTCGGGGGTCGTGCGCACGTTGAACGAAGTGAAGCGCAGCACCACCGGCTGATCGAATTGCACATCGTCAATGTCCTTGGGGTCTACCTTGGCTTCGACCTGCAGCTTATCGTCCTCAGGCACGATCATCATGATGGGGTCGCCGGCGGCAATGACTCCGCCGACGGTATTCGCGGTCAATTGGAAGACGATGCCATCCTGTGGCGCGCGGATATCGGTGCGCCTGAGCTGATCTTCCGCGGTAATTTTGCGCTCGACGAATTCCCCGATCTTGCTGTCCGTCTCACGCAATTCCTTGGCGACGTCGCTGGCAAGATCCTGATCGACTTGGATGATCTGCAACTGGGTTTCGGCGATCTTGCCCCTGGCCTCGGCGACTTGAGCAAGGAGCTGTCCGCGCGACCCCTGCAACTGGGCCTCGTCACGCTCGAGCGAGGTCAGCCGATTGAGTTGCACTAAATTCTTCGCGTAGAGATCGCGAACCCCTTTGAGTTCCTGCTCGATGAGGCCGATTTCCTCGTCTTTCGCGTTCTGCTGGGCCGCGAGGCCGGCAATTTCCTGCTGCAATTGCGTAATCCGCTCCTGCAATTGCTTTTTCTGGCCGGCGCGGTCCGCTCGTCGCAACTCGAACAGCTTGCGCTCGCTCGTCATGGCGTCCTGCACGTCCGGGTCATCCAGATGATTGGCCAGCTCCTTGGGAACCGCAACCGTGTCGTCGCCATTGAGCTCCGCGACCAGGCGCGCTTTGCGCGCATAAAGCTCGGTCAGGCCCTTGGTGACGATTGCCAGATTGGCTTGCGTCACCGTCTCGTCGAGACGAATCAGGATTTGGCCGGCCTTCACATGATCGCCGTCGTGAACGAACAGCTGGCCGACGACACCGCCGGTCGGATGTTGAACCTTCTTGATGTTGGAATCGACGACGATGTCGCCTTGCACGATCAGCGCGCCGGAGATTTCCGCGGTCGAAGCCCAGCCGCCCAGGCCGAAGGCCAGAACTCCGACCAGAACGGTACCGGCAATGACATGACGGCGGATCGATTCGTCGGCACTGTCCTTGGGACCTGCATCGCCGAAAGCCCACTGGACCCCCGTCCGCGCGGCAGCGAAGATTTTCAAGATCGGGCGGACGAACCGGGGCGCTGCGCCGATCCGACTCGGTTTGGCGCTCTTCATCCGACGCCTCCCTGCTCCGCGACTTTCAAGGTCCGCGGCGCCGCATTCGGCGGCGTGAGCCGCGAGAGGACCTCCTCCTTCGGCCCGAACTGCTGCTGCCGGCCCTTGGCCATGATCAGAATATAGTCGACGCCGGCGATGGCGCTCGGACGATGGGCGACCACGACGGTGATGGCGCCGCGGGCCCGCAAGCCGAGAATGGCCCTGGTCAGCGCTTCGTCGCCTTCGGCGTCGAGATTGGAATTGGGCTCATCGAGAACGACGAGGAACGGATCGCGATAGAGCGCCCGCGCCAGCGCGATACGCTGCGCCTGCCCGGCGGACAGCGCGCTGCCTTGTTCGCCGACCACGGTCTCATAGCCCTCGGGCAGGTTGATAATCAGATCATGGACGCCGGCGGCATGAGCCGCGGCGATCACGGCGTCCGCGTCCGGCGGATCTTCAAAACGCGCGACGTTCTGCGCCACCGTGCCGTTGAATAATTCCACGTCCTGAGGGATGTAACCGATGTACCTGCCGAGCGCCTCTGGCGACCATTGATCGAGCGTGGCGCCGTCAAGCCGCACGGTGCCGCGCGCAGCGGCCCAGACGCCCACCAGCATGCGCGCCAGCGAGGATTTGCCCGACGCCGTGGGTCCGATCACGCCGAGCGCCTTGCCGGCGGCAAGCGTGAAATTGACATCCTGGCAAACGATCCTGGGCTGGCCCGGCGGCGCGACGGCGGCGTTCTGCACCACCAGCGTCCGCGCCGGCGGCTTGAGCGGCATCGGATCGGCCGGCCGCGGCAGGTGTCCGAGCAGGCGCGACAACCGCTGCCAGCTTTGCCGGGCGCCGACAAAGCCCCGCCAATTGGCGATCGCCAGATCCACCGGCGCCAAGGCCCGGGCCCCCAGAATGGAGGCGGCGATCATGATGCCGGGCGTCGATTGCTGATCGATAACGAGATAGGCGCCGACCGCCAGAATCGTCGATTGCAGCAGCATCCGCAGCACCCTGGAAAAGGCGCCGAGGCCGCCGCCGACGTCGCTGGCGCGGCCGCTCGAAGCCACAAAATTGCGATTGAGGTCGCTCCAGTGCCTGGAGATGCGGCCGGTCATGCCCATGGCGGTGATGGCTTCGGCATTGCGGCGGCTCGCTTCGAGCAGCGCATTGCGCGCGACCGCAAATTGGGCGGCGCTGCGCGTCGGCCGCCTGGTCTTCATCTCGGTGATGACAGCGAGTGTGACCAGGATGATGGCACCGCCGAGCGCGGTCAGGCCAAGATAAGGATGGAACAGGAAACAGATCGCGAGATAGATCGGCATCCAAGGAAGGTCAAAAAAGGAAATCGGTCCGCTTCCGGACAAAAAGCCCCGCACTGAATCGAGATCGCGGATCGGCTGCGTGCCGTCGCCCTTGGCGCCGACTTTGAGCGGCAAGCGGACGATGGCGTCGTAGACCCTGGCGCTCATCGTCTCATCGAGACTGCGTCCGACCCGCACCAAAATACGGCTTCGGATCATGTCGATGAGGCCTTGAGCGCCGTAAAGCCCGGCGACAAGGATCAGCAACCCGACCAGGGTGGGCAGGCTGCGGCTGGGCAGCACCCGATCGTATATTTCCAGCATGAACAGCGCGCCGGACAGCATCAAAATATTGCTCATGCCGGAAAACAGCGCAATGGCGATAAACGCACGTCGACATGCGCCGAGTGCGGCGGCAAGCTCGGAACTCGCGGGCTGCTGCCGCAGCGGACCGTGGGCCTGGCTCATGAAGCGTTCGTACCATCTGGCGGGCCGGATACCGCGCCCGCTCTGCCAAACGACCGGCAACGGCGCCCCTTGCGCCGGATAACCCGATCCCGACCAAATCGAGAACATTATACCCCGAATGCGATTCAGTTACATCCGGATTTGGGCGGGTTCACGGCCGTTAGTTAATACCGGGCCTGATCGACCGCAGTTGCAGGGGTCACAGCGCCGCAGCCATCGTCCCCCGCGGGCCGGTATCATTCCCGGTTCCGGCCCCTCGCGGGCCTGGTCCTTCGGGGTCTTAGGCCGTCGCAGACTTGGGCCATGCGGACTTGGGCCATGCAGACTTGGGCCATCGCAAACTTGGGTCATCGCGGACTTGGGCCATCGCGGACTTGACCGGCGAGAACCCACCCGCCCGGCGCCGGTGCAAAGCTATCGGCCAGGCGAGCTGCCTCGCCAAGCAAAAGCGCAACGC
>JBAQHW010000358.1:0-1976 GCA_049288525.1 Xanthobacteraceae bacterium | reverse complement strand
CTGTTTGACAACGGCCGCCGTGGCCGCGCCATTACCGGCGCCAATAAGCGTCCGCTGAAGTCGCTGTCCGACATGCTGAAGGGCAAGCAAGGCCGTTTCCGCCAGAACCTGCTCGGCAAGCGCGTCGATTACTCGGGCCGCTCGGTCATCGTGGTGGGTCCGGAGCTGAAGCTGCACCAGTGCGGCCTGCCGAAGAAGATGGCGCTCGAGCTGTTCAAGCCGTTCATCTTCCAGAAGCTGCAACTGCGCGGCGAGGCCTCGACCATCAAGGCGGCCAAGCGCCTGGTCGAGCGCGAAGGGCCGGAGGTGTGGGACATCCTCGAAGAGGTGATCCGCGAGCACCCGGTGCTGCTCAACCGCGCCCCGACGCTGCATCGCCTCGGCATTCAGGCGTTCGAGCCGGTGCTGATCGAGGGCAAGGCGATCCAGCTGCATCCGCTGGTGTGCACAGCGTTCAACGCCGACTTCGACGGCGACCAGATGGCGGTGCACGTGCCGCTGTCGCTGGAGGCGCAGCTGGAAGCGCGCGCGCTGATGATGTCGTCGAACAACATCCTCTCGCCGGCCAACGGCGACCCGATCATCGTGCCCTCGCAGGACGTGGTGCTCGGGCTGTATTACCTCACGCGCGAGCGCATCGGTGCCAGCGGCGAGGGCATTTTCTTCACCGATGTGCATGAGGTGCACCGCGCCTACGAAAGCCGCACGGTGGACCTGCAGGCGCGCATCAAGGTACGTCTGGTCGAGTACGTGCAGGAGGACGGCGAGCTGGTCGAGCGCCGCCGCCTGGTCGCGACCACGGTCGGTCGCGCGCTGCTGTCAGAGATTCTGCCTCGCGGCCTGCCGTTCGAGCTGATCAACCAGGACATGACCAAGAAGGTCATCTCGGCCTGCATCAATGCCTGCTATCGCGCGCTGGGTCTGAAGGAGACCGTGGTGTTCGCCGACCAGCTGATGTACACCGGCTTTCACTATGCCACCCGCTCGGCCGTCTCGTTCGGCATCGATGACATCGTCATACCCGAGCAGAAGACGCGGCTGGTGGCCGCGGCTGACCGTGAAGTCAAGGAGATCCAGGAGCAGTACGCCTCCGGATTGGTGACCAACGGTGAACGCTACAACAAGGTGGTGGATATCTGGTCGCGCGCTAACGACCAGGTCGCCAAGGCGATGATGGAGAAGCTCGGCAGCGAGGAGGCTACCGACACCACCGGCCGCAAGCATCGACAGAAGTCGTTTAACTCGATCTTCATGATGGCCGACTCCGGCGCGCGCGGCTCGGCGGCGCAGATCCGGCAGCTCGCCGGCATGCGTGGCCTGATGGCCAAGCCCGACGGCTCGATCATCGAGACCCCGATCACGGCCAACTTCCGCGAAGGCCTGAACGTGCTGCAGTACTTCATTTCCACGCACGGGGCGCGCAAGGGCCTGGCCGACACGGCGCTGAAGACCGCCAATTCGGGCTACCTGACACGGCGCCTGGTCGACGTCGCGCAGGACCTGGTGGTGACCGAGGAGGACTGCGGCACCACCGCCGGGTTGAACATGGCACCGCTGGTCGAGGGCGGCGATGTGGTCGAAGGCCTGGGCGAGCGCGTGCTCGGCCGGGTGACCGCGGCCGAGGTGTTGAAGCCGGGCACCGAGGAGGTGCTGGTCGAGGCCGCGACGCTCCTGGATGAGCAGCTGGTGCGATTGCTGGAGCAGGAAGGGGTCGATCAGATCAGCGTGCGCTCGCCGATCTCGTGTCGCACGCGCTACGGCGTGTGTGGCATGTGCTATGGACGCGATCTGGCGCGCGGCCGGCTGGTCAACATCGGCGAGGCGGTCGGCGTGATTGCCGCGCAGTCGATCGGCGAGCCGGGCACGCAGCTGACGATGCGCACCTTCCACATCGGCGGAGCGGCCTCGCGGGCCGCGGCCGCCAGCAGCGTGGAGATCCGCAACAAGGGTACGCTGCGTTTCCATCACATCAAGAC
>JBAQHW010000357.1:0-1586 GCA_049288525.1 Xanthobacteraceae bacterium | reverse complement strand
GGGGAGCGAGTGCCGGCGGCGCCGCGGGTGCGAGCGCAAGCGGCGCAAGCGGCACCATGGGTTCGACCGGCAAAAGCGGCACGATGGGAACGCCCAGCCAATCGGCAACGTCGGGCTCAACGCCAAGCGGCGCCGCAACGTCCGGTTCGGCGAATAACGGCCAGTCGTCGGAAAGCTCGGGCACGGGTCCGGCCGGCGTCAACGGCAGCGGCAATGCCAAAAATTCCAATGCCAGCAATTCGCAAACGAACCCGTGTCTGGCGTCGGGCGGCGGCACCGCCCGCGGGAACGCGCTTTCGCCGAACTCGGGACCGTACAATAATTCGAATGTCGGCGGCACCAATCCGGGAAACGCCTCGACCTCTCCCACGCCCGGCTCTCGCACCACCAACGGCACGGGAACGAATGGCGCGGCGTGCTAGTCGTCCGATTGTAACATTCGCATCCCATTTCCGCACGCTATCATGCGAATGTTAGAATCAAAGGACCACTAGCAAAGCTCAGTTCTAGTGGACCTTTTGGATTTGACGTTCGCTTTGCGAGGTTCCGGCTAAGTTGGTAGCGAATGTCAAATCCGCTCCACTAGATTTTCACTTTCTGAAGTTCGCAATCCGGCGTGTCGCATAATTCTGTGAACATCGGAATCGGGCCAGTGGATACCGGCAGGTCAGATCAATTGCACTTCTGGCTTTTGTAATTACTTGTGCGAGGGTACGACGCACAACATGCCTCCCATCCCCCTCCTCTCCCCCTTCACACTGGGGCCCCTAAGCCTCCCAAATCGCGTTGTCATGGCGCCGATGACGCGCAATCGCGCTGGGCCGGGCAACGTGCCGGGGGCGCTCAATGCGACCTATTACGCGCAGCGGGCGGGCGCCGGGCTGATCGTCAGCGAAGCGACGCAGGTGTCGCCGCAGGGGCTCGGCTATCCCGGCACGCCCGGCATCCACAGCGCGGAGCAGGTCGAAGGCTGGAAATTCGTCACGCAAGCCGTGCATGGCGCCGGCGGCCGGATTTTCCTGCAGCTCTGGCATGTCGGGCGGATTTCGCATCCGTCGCTGCAGCCCGGCGGCGCGCTGCCGGTGGCGCCGTCGGCGCTCGCGCCCAAGGGGCAGGCCTGGACGCTCGACGGTATGAAGGACTACGTCACGCCGCATGCGCTTGAAGCGGCGGAGATTGCCGGCATCGTCGAGGATTTCCGCCGTGGCGCACATAACGCGCACGAGGCCGGCTTCGACGGTGTCGAACTGCACGGCGCCAATGGCTATCTGATCGACCAGTTTTTGCGTGACGGCACCAATCGGCGCAGCGATGATTACGGCGGCAGCGCGCAAAACCGCGCGCGGTTTCTCATGCAAGTGACGGAGGCAATCGTCGGCGAATGGGGCGCCGCGCGTGTCGGCGTGCGGTTGTCGCCGACCAACCCTTATAACGATATTGCCGACAGCAATCCTGCCGCGACATTTGCCGTGGCGGTCGGCGCTCTGGCGCGGTTCGGTCTCGCCTACCTCCATATCGTCGAGCCTTCAGCAAGCGATCCGGTCGCCGCCGGCGAGACACCCGACCTGAAATTTTTCCGCAAACAC
>JBAQHW010000356.1:0-4924 GCA_049288525.1 Xanthobacteraceae bacterium | reverse complement strand
TACAGAACCAGCCTGGCGTCTTCATTTAACCCCGCCAAAGCTCCTTTCGCGAAAAGCCGCTTCTGTACGAAATCTGTATCGTACGGCACGCGGGGCCGCTCTGTTTCGCCCTTAAGACGAAGGCCTTTGAAAATATCGGGCAAGTTGAGGCGATGGCGGATGCTCATTTCTTTCAGCATCCGGTTGAGCTGACCGATGTCCTTGTTGGCGGTTTTTGCCTCGACCGCATCCTCAGTGACGCGCTCACGCCACCACTCGCAATAGTCGATGGCATCGTCGCCGCTGATTGCAGTGATCAGCTTGTCGCCCACAACTTCGACCAGCCGCTCGACCGCCCGAATGCGCCCATTGCGCCAAATGCGGAGCTGGTCGGGTGAAAGGTCCTTGACCTCGTCCTTGGTAGCGGCCTCGTACTGCTCGAATAGCGCCGATAACTTGAATGCAGGCCGTTTCTGTGTACCCAGGAGGGCCGCACGGGCGCCGGCGTCATTGGCCAGGCCTTTTGTAACCAACGCTTCCAGGCGCTCCAGGCGGGCCTCTGGGGGCTGCTGCATCAGCCGGTCGTTCTCGATATACTCGAACCCCAAGGCACGGGCTCGATGCCTTGCGAGTTCGTAGCTATTCAGGGTTCGCCTGGGCTTGCCGTCCGACAAACCCTTCCAAAAGATTTCGAGCTGCTCGTTGAATTTCTCGGCAACGCGCGCCGCATGCCGGCCAGCGCGGTCATTTGCGATTTTAATTCGCGTTGAATGCTTGACGACACCACGTGCATCGAGTTCCGCAAACTCTACGGGTACGCGGCGCACGAAGTGCCATGTGCCATTACGGCGCGTGAGAAAATCGGGCATGCCGATAATGTTGGACGAAAAGTTGGACGTTTTATTGTACGTTTTTATAAGCTAAATGCTTTTAAAGTCCAATAAAATAGCGGATTAATGGAATACTTGGTAATGTATGAGAGCAGTTGGAGCGGGTGAAGGGAATCGAACCCTCGTCATAAGCTTGGAAGGCTTCTGCTCTACCATTGAGCTACACCCGCGCCGCGCTCGGCGCGCCGGCAAAATAGCGCATCTCGGCCGACCGGCAAGGGTGGAATTATGAGGGATTGGCTTCGGTTAGGGATTGGTTTCAGTCACTGTGTGAGCCGCGCCGCGGCCACCGCTTGCTGGAAGAGCGTCTGCATCGCCGCCGTGATGTCGCCGTCGGTGGTCACCGAGAAAAACAGCCCCGGCGATGCGCAGCTTTGCATATTGGGTGCGATTTGGCTTTGGAACGGCGCGATCCAGTCATTGTACCAGGAGTTGGTCGGCAGCGGCAGATAATCCGTGTAAAGCACCGCGATCTGAATGCCGCGATTTTTGACGGTCGTGCACCACGTGGTGCTGAACGGCTGCTGACAACGGTTGCCGTCCAAGGATTGCGAACACGATGACGACACTTCATCGTCGACGCCATCGCTGACGATGAACAATACCTCCTGCGGCGTGCTGGCCGGGGTACCGGTTCCCGGCGGAGGCATGAGCGTATTGACCGCCGACATCGCCGTTTCGAAATCCGTGTCGGTGTCGCTGTTCTGGTTCGTTTTGGTGAGCCAGTTGTTGGAATAAACCTCCTGGACATTGATATTTGCCGCCGCGGTCTGCGCATTTGCGAGGTTAGAGGTCAACAATTGGATGGCATTGAGGCCGGTGCTGTTGAAAGTGTAGATCGCCGCCTCGTATTGCTGATTGGAGCCTTCCATTTCGGAAGCCGAGCTCATTAGCGATTGAGTGGCGCTCGCCAAATTCTGCATGCGTGTCGCCACACCGAGATTCTTGGCCAGCGCGTAATTGTCCTCGCCGCCCGGATTGCCGAGATTGTCCGCCGACGGATCGGACTCGTGGCAGGCAAAGGCGCAGCCGCCTTGCGCCGCCGTATTGGCGACCATGGTTGCGATGCCGGCGCTGGTCGCGGCGATATTCATCGACGGCGAGTTGTCGAGCAGCAAATAGAAGTCGATATTCGTGGTCAGGCCGGCCTGTGCCGTCGACGACCCGCTGATGGTGGTCGTCGGGTAGCCGAAGATTCCCATGAACAGATTGGTCTTGGTCGCGGTGTAGCCGACCACGGCGGTCCGGCCGGTGGTCGAGTCCGTTACCGTGGCGGATATATTGCTCACCGTGACATTGGGAACATTGCCGGTCTCGGCGTTGAACGTATTTTGCGCCGTTGTCTGCGCCGCCGCCGGCGTGCCGGTGATGGCTTGGTGATCGACCGCCGAAAGCGCGGCCGTATCAGCCACGGCGTCGAGCTTCACCTTGGCCATATTCGCCGTACCGTAATCGACGCCGGCGCCGATGGCGAAGATGAGCGGAATCGCGGTGAGGCCCATCATCATGGCCATCGAGCCGCGTTCGTCGCGGTGTAAACGACGCATTTGCCTTAAAGCGCCGCCAAATAAGCAAATAAGATTAGTCATCTACCGAAGCCCCGGAGCTCTGTTTGCGAACACTCCCCCAAGCCGAATTTTGCAATTACCGACCATGAATCGATGGCCGTGCGCGCCCTCCACGACGCGTGCACGTTTTCGGTGATAGGTGAAATCTCTGAATACGGGGTGAAACTACGTAGCGAAGAATCGTTGCATCGGACTCACGCTTTTCGCGTCAAGCTGAATAAACTTTTCTGCAATATGCGCCGGTTCCCACGCCGACCCGTTCTGAAAATGCTGCGCCTGTCTCACGAAAGCCGGCGCGATTTCAGGCTTCGCGACGGGCCGATGCAGACACCGTCGGCTAAAGCCCGGCGCTGGAAAATAGCGCCCGACGGCCTGCTCGCCATAGAGGCCTGAGCCCGCAAAGGAACGACAGGTCGAGGATCGGAACGATATAACGATATAAACGGAGAATTTGGCGGTGGCTGCGTAGAGCTTGGCGACGCGATTCGGTCTGGCCTACGGCTGCGCCCTCGGGCGCCACGCGACCTGGCGTACAGCGCTACTGTGAAGGCAGGGGAATTTCCCGTTTTTGGCCTATCCCCTCGCCTCGATCGTAGTGCTAATTTCGGCACCTGGAACATGAGGACGTTCGGCACGGCATGAGCGCGGCAAGCTCGACTTCACTTCTCGATCGCGCCCTTGCGGCCGCTTCGCAGAACCTTCGGGTCGAGAAGCTCCTGCTGCAGCTCGGCCTCGATCCGACGCACCTTACTTTCAATGACGTATTCAACCGCGTGGTCGATATCACGCTGGCGCACATCAACTTTGCCAACATGATGGCACTGCTGGGCGCGATATTTTTCGTCGCCACGCTGATGGTGCGCACCATCGTGCCGTTGCGTATCGTCGGCATCATCAGCAACCTGTTTTTTATCGGCTATGGCGCATTGGCCGGCGCGGTGCCGACGTTCCTGCTCTATCTGCTGTCCCTGCCGATCAACGTTCTGCGGCTGCGCCAGATGCTCAATCTGGTCAAGAAAGCCCGCACCTCGGCGCAAGGCGATCTATCGATGGATTGGTTGCGGCCGTTCATGGCCCCACGCAAATATCGCGCGGGCGATGTTCTTTTCCATAAAGGCGACGTGGCGAAGGAAATGTTCATGATCGTCACCGGCAAATTTTTAGTCGCTGAAATCGGCGTTGAACTCGCGGCGGGCCGGATGATGGGCGAGTTGGGCTTCGTCGACCCCAAAAACCGGCGCACGCAGACCGTAGAGTGCATCCAAGATGCCGACGTCCTGACCATCACCTATGACAAGCTTCTCGAGCTTTATTTCCAAAACCCCGAGTTCGGCTATTATTTTTTGCGACTGACCACCGAGCGCCTGATGCAGAATATTGCGCGTCTTGAAGGCGTCGACGAAGCGAGCAAAAAGGAAATCTCGCGTCTCGAAGAAATCATCGCGGCCGGCAAAATGGCATCGCCTGAAAAAGTAACGCCCCCTTAGCAAGCCGGCGCTGATGTTCCGGTCCGCAATGGCTTTGTGACAGCGCTCACAGCGACCGCCCGACATTTAATACGATTATCGACCTTTATGGGATTCCTATAACTTTCACAGCGTGCCTCTCTCGAATTCCTATGCCGTTGGTGACACGTAGTCGCACGTGAACGGCGGCGTTTATTTTTGCTGGCTTGATCCAGATCGAGATAGGGCGCCGCCCGTGGGCATCTGATGCTGCCCAGGGAATTTTTCGTTCGGAGAACTCCGATGATGGACGCCGTCATGATGGCAATCGTTTTTGTCTTTTTCGCGCTGTCGATTGCCTACGCCTATGCCTGCGACTGGCTGTGAGGAGGACGTCATGATCTTCGACTATGCGCTCGCCGGCGTCGTGACCGCGGGCCTGCTCGTCTACCTCATCTACGCGCTGCTCAAGCCCGAATTGTTCTGAAGGGATAACGACCATGACCGTCATCGGCTGGGTCCAGATTGTGCTATATTGCGCGATCGTTATCGCGATCACGCCGATCCTCGGCGCCTATATGACGCGCGTATTCAACGGCGAGCGCACTTGGCTGACACCGATCCTGCGGCCCGTCGAAATTGCGATCTACAAGATCGCCGGCGTCGACGAGCGCCGGGAGCAGCATGCGCTAACCTACACTGTCGGCATGCTCCTATTCCACGTCGGCGGTTTGCTCATAATTTATGTGTTGATGCGTACGCAGGCGCTTCTGCCGTTTAATCCGGAAGGGCAAAGCGCGGTCGAACAAGGCCTGTCGCTGAATACGGCGATGAGCTTTATCACCAACACGAACTGGCAGAACTACGCCGGCGAGAACACGCTGTCTTACCTCGTGCAGATGCTCGGCCTAACGCACCAGAACTATCTGTCGGCAGCAACTGGCATTGTGCTCGCCATCGCGTTGATCCGCGGATTCGCGCGCCATACGGTACGCACAGTCGGCAATTTCTGGGTCGATATCACCCGCTGCACGCTCTATAT
>JBAQHW010000355.1:0-3585 GCA_049288525.1 Xanthobacteraceae bacterium | reverse complement strand
CTTCAACGGGTCAGCCACGGCTAGTAATGCCGGTGATTCTCATGCGGCAAAGATGGCACTTGGAAGCGGCTTTTACGAGGCTGGCGCTTATCCTCCCCCGTGCAAACGGGGGAGGATGACGCGCAACGCCTATTTCATATACTTATCCACCACCACCTTGGCGGCCACGCGATCGTGCTTGAGGAAGGCGGCGAATTCGCCGGTCGAGCCGCCGACCGGCTCGAGATAGTTCTGCTTGGCGAAATCGAGGAACTTCTGGCCGCGGACGATCGCCGCCAGTTCGTCGTGCAGCCGCGCGACGATCGGCGCCGGCGTGCCGGTGGGCACCACCACGCCCCAGTAAATCGGGCCGCCGGGGAAGCCGTCGAGGCCGGTTTCCTTGAACGTCGGCACGTTGGGCAATTCGGACGAACGCTGCGAGGCGTTCAGCGCCAGGATTTTGATCTTTCCGGCCTTGAGCTGGCTTACCATGTTGCCGACGCCGATCTTGGTGAGGTCGATGGTGTTCTCCAGCAGCGCGTTGGTGATCTCGCTGCCGCCTTTGTAGGGAATGGCGACGAAACTGGTGTGCCAGAATTCGCCGAGCCACTGGCGGAAGGCGTCGGTGGTGGTCTTCTCGCCGAGCGTGCCGTAATTGAGCTTGCCGGGCGCGGCCGCGGCCTTGGCGCGCAGCGCGTCGAGCGTGTCGGCGCTCGAGGCCGCCGGCACCATGATGCCTTCCAACACGTGATACATGTCGATCACCGGCACGAAGTCCTTGACCGGATCGTAGGGCAGGTTCGGCACGGTGAGCGGGTTGAACGACATGGTGTCGGGCGACACGACGCACAGGGTATAGCCGTCCGGCGGCGACTTGGCGCATTCGCTGCCGCCGAGCACCATGGCGGCGCCCGGCTTGTTGACGACGACGACCGGCTGGCCGAGCCGCTGCTGCAATTCCGCCGCGGTAAGCCGGGCCGCGACGTCGGTGACCGAGCCGGCCGAGATCGGCACGATCATCCTGATCGGATGGTTGGGATAGGTTTGCGCGTGGGCGAGCGAGGTGAGCGCGACGCAACCAACGCATGCGAGCAGCAGCTTTTTCACGGCGTTCTTCCCTTTTCCGTTCTTGGTATGGTTTTGCAGCAGCCAACAACAACGTCTGCGATCAAGCGGACCATGTCATTGCGAGCCGACAATGTCATTGCGAGCCGACAATGTCATTGCGAGCGAAGCGAAGCAATCCAGTGAATCTGGAAAGCCTGGATTGCTTCGTCGCTATCGCTCCTCGCAATGACGCCTAGCCGGTGACGCCTAGCCAATGACAACTTCGCCAATCGCGCCGGCATCGTATTGGGTGAAAAACAGTCGGCCGTCGGCAAGCGCCGTGATGCAGCGCGCGCCGCTGTTTCGCGTCGGGATGTGGTATTCGCCGATCGGCGTGCCGTCCGGCGCCATGCACCCGATTTTGTTGGCAAAGTTGGCGGTGTACCAGAGCTCGCCGCCCGCGCCGACGGTGACGCCGCGCAGCGAGGCGTTCGGCGTCGGCACCGCATGCTCGGTGATGCGGCCTGAGCGGTCGATGCGGCCGAGCGCATTGGTCGAGGTCTCGACGAACCAGATGCTGCCGTCGGGATGGCTGACCATGGCGCGCGGCTGGCTGTCGTTCGAGGGAATCGGAAACTCGGTGACTTGACCGTCCATGGTGATGCAGCCGACCCGGTTGCCGGCGGCCTCGGAGAACCACAGCGCGCCGTCGCGCACCACGAGCGACAACGGCTTGGCGCCCGGCGAGATGCCATCGGAATATTCGGTGACGGAACCGTCTGCCGCGATCCGGCCGACGCGGCTGACTTCGGTCTCCGAGAACCAGATGGCGCCGTCCGGGCCCAGCATGATGCCGTCGGGGCTGGCGCCCGGTGTCGGCAGCGCGAACTCGGTGATGTCGCCCTGCAAGGTGATGCGGCCGATTTGGTTGGCGGTTTTTTCGGCGAACCACAGCGCGCCGTCGGCGCCGGCAATGATGCCGATCGGCGTGGCGTTTTTGGTCGGCAAAGCAAATTCGGTGAAGCTGCCGCGATCCGAATCGAAGCGGCCGATTTTGGCGGCGCCGCTCTCGCAGAACCACAGCGCCCCGTCCGGCCCTTCGGCCGCGATATAGGGCTTTGCGTCCGGCGTCGGGATTTTATGCTCGCGGATGGTGACCTTGGCTTGCGTCATCGAGTGGTTGTCTTCCCTGCTTGGTTTTTCTTTATTGGCTTTGCTTCATTTCGATGCGCCGGCCGACGCCATCGGGCAGCGGCAGCTTGTCGTGCGCGGCCTTCATTTGCGCCAGGCGTTCCATGACGTGGTCGGGGAACGGCCCCACCTTCTTCGCCACCATATCGACATTGAGCGCCATGTTCTCCGAGGTTGCCGATAGCCAGCCCTGCTCGGCGTGCCGCAGCGCCTCGAAATAATGCATGCGCTTGGCGTCGAAATCGAGGAGCTGAAACGTGACGCGGACCGGATCGCCGGCGTGCAGCTCGCGCAAATAGCGCAAATGCACCTCGGCCGTGAACGTAGAATGAGCGTGCGTCTTGACATAATCGAGACCGAGGGCGAGCAGCTCATAGACCTCGTCGACGGCGCGGTCGAACAGCACATTGTAATAGGCCATGTTGAGATGGCCGTTGTAGTCGATCCAGCCCGGTTCGACGTGCATGACCGAGGACACGAAAGGCGTCGGGATAACGGTTTCAGGTCTGGCATGGTCATCCATGCGCGGACTGTGGCCGATGAACCGCCGGCGGCGCAAGAGCGGGGGCGCGTCGCGACCTGCCGGCTTGACCTCGTGCCTTGACTTGGTGCCTTGACCTGGTGCCTTGACTTGTTGCCTTGACCTGCGCACGCCGCGCCGCCACGTTGAGGCGGCAGGCGGACGACGCAAGCAAAGAACAAAGGAAAAAAACAAATGGCCCTGGCCGAGGTGCCGCAGCGCAGCAAAACCGAGCCCACGGCTGCCGAGGCCGTGATCGCGGCGCTAGCGGCGCGTTACGGCAATCGCATCTCCACGTCGGTCTCCTTGCGCGAGCAACACGGTCACACCACGACCTGGATCGACAACCAGCCGCCGGATGCGGTGATATTTCCGCAAGGAACCGAAGAAGTACAGGACGTGGTGCGGCTGTGCGCGGCGCACCGCGTGCCGGTGATCGCGTTCGGCACCGGCACTTCGCTCGAGGGCCAGGTCAACGCGCCGCACGGCGGCATCTGCCTCGATTTCCGAGACATGAATCGCGTGCTGGCGGTGCATGCCGAGGATCTCGACTGCGTCATCGAGCCGGGGATCACGCGCAAGGCGTTGAACGAGCAGTTGCGCGACACCGGGCTGTTTTTTCCGATCGATCCCGGCGCCGACGCCTCGCTCGGCGGCATGGCGGCGACGCGGGCCTCGGGGACCAATGCGGTGCGCTACGGCACCATGAAGGATAACGTGCTGGCGCTCAAAGCGGTGCTGGCCAACGGCGAGATCATGACCACGGCGCGGCGCGCCAAGAAGTCGTCGGCTGGCTATGACCTGACACGGCTGATCGTCGGCTCGGAAGGCACGCTCGGCGTCATCAC
>JBAQHW010000354.1:0-14519 GCA_049288525.1 Xanthobacteraceae bacterium | reverse complement strand
ATGTCGTCAGGTTTCTCGATCGGACCTTCGGCATACCAGCCCATGCTTTTGGCCATGGTGGCAAAATCGGGCTCGGGCCCGGCAATGTCCTGCGCAATGTAGGCGCGCTCGACCGGCGTGCCGCGATGATGGGCGACGCGAATCTGATGCTCCCAGTCGTTGTAATAGGCGCGGTTGTTGTACATGACGACGAGCATCGGAATGTTGTTCTTGGCCGCGCTCCACAGCGCGCCGGCGTCGAACATCAGGTCCCCGTCGGGCTGAATGTCGATGACCAGCCGGCCCTTGCCGCGATGCGCCAGCGCGACGCCGAGCGACACGCCGATCTGCGTGCCGGTGCCCAGCGCCTGGCCGGGATGACGGTACGGCTTGTCGAAGTCCCACAGCTTGTAGACCCATTCCTGGAGATTACAGGCGGTGAGGACCCAGTCTTCGTCCTTGATGACATCCCACATTTCCAAAGCGAGCCGCGGCAGCGCGATCGGCACGCCGTCCCAGTCCTGTTGCGCTTCGCCGGCCCAGCTCTTGAACAGCGCGTCGTGCTGCTGTGCGACACGTTTCGCCCGCTCGGCGACGCGGGCGGCCAGGCCTGGGTCTCCGGCGATGCGCTCGCGGCACAGCCGCGTGAGTTCGGGGATGGCGGTCAGCGTATCGCCGAGCACGCGCAGGCTGCAGCTTGGCATCCGCGCATAGTCCATCGACCATTTGCTCAAATTGATCTCGCCGAAGCCGACGTCGATCAACTGGCAGTCCGGCCCATAATAAGGCATGACTTGGCGCTTGGCGCGGTCGACGAAATGCGTCGACTTCTCCCAGTCGCGCACATCGAGCATCAAGATCAAATCGGCGTCGCGGAATATTTCCTTTGCACAGCTCAGATTGAGCGGATGGCGGTTGGGAAAATTGAGCCGGGCATGGACGTCGAATACCGCCGCACCCACTGTCTCGGCCAATGCCACCAGATTGTCGAACCCGCCCGGCGAACGCGCGACATATTCGGCCATCAGCACCGGGTATTGCGCGGCCAATAGCCGGTCGGCGACCGCGGCAAGCGCCGAGCTGTCGGCCGCCATGGCCGCCGGTACCTTGTTGACGGACGGGTGCGGCAGCGCGACATCGGCCTGCAGCGGCTGCTCCTGCAGCCAAGCGTCGTAGCACATATAGATCGGGCCCTGCGGCTCGGTCATCATTGCCGCGTAAGCGCGCGCAAACGAGTCCGGCACGCCTTCGATACTCGCCGGCTGATAATCCCACTTGACGTAATGCCGGAGCTGCTCGCCGTTGACATTGGCGGTGTGTATCCAATCGATGAACGGGCGGCGCCGGCTCTCATCCATCGGGCCGGTGGCGCCGATGACAAAGACCGGGCAGCGGTCGATATAGGCGTAATAGATGCCCATCGTGGCGTGCAGCATGCCGACGATATCGTGCACGATCGCGACCATCGGCTGGCCGGTCGCCTTGGCATAGCCGTGCGCGATCTGCACTGCGATCTTCTCGTGCTGGCACAAAAGGATCGGTGGCTCGTTGCCGCCGTAATTGACCAGCGAGTCGTGCAAGCCGCGGTAGCTCGCGCCCGGATTGAGCGCGATGTAGGGAAAGCCGTAATGCTTGATAAGATCAACGATGACGTCGGATTGCCAAGCTTTTTTCGCATAACTCACCTTGCGCGCGTGGCCGGCGGCCGCCTCAGCTTTGGCGAGGTCGTTCATCGTCACCGTCCCTATGTTGGAGATTACCGCGCCGCGGCCTGATCGTGCCGCCCCGCCATAAGCTCAGCGGCGGCGTGGATGGCCGCGCGGATCCGCTGATAGGTCCCGCACCGGCAGATATTGGTCATCGCCGCGTCGATATCGGCATTGGCCGGCTTCGGGTTTTCCGCCAGCAGCGCGACCGCCGCCATCATCATTCCGGTCTGGCAATAACCGCACTGCGGCACGTCATGATCGATCCAGGCTTGCTGCACCGGGTGCAATTTGCCGTCGCGCGACAGCGCCTCGACGGTGGTGACGTGCGCTGAGCCGACGCTGCCGACCGGTACCTGGCACGACCGCGTGGCCACCCCGTCGATGTGGACGGTGCAGCAACCGCATTGGGCGATGCCGCAGCCATATTTGGTGCCGGTCAGCCCGATCGTATCGCGCAGCACCCAAAGCAACGGCGTGTCGTTCTCGACATCGACGTTATGGGCCGTTCCGTTGACCGACAGGGCGATCATGCCTGGTTTCCCGCGATGGAACCCCCGCGGCAGGTTACCGCGTTCGATTCCGCAGGGAAATGCCTATACGGCGGCCTTGGCGGGTCGGCAGGGCAGATTGCCACGCTGTCACTCACTCTCTTTTCACGCGCGCCAATAAAGGGCATTCTGGACCGACACTGCCGCATTCTGCCCGCTCGGGCGGCCGGTCAGGGTATGAAGAAAACTGCATTTTGGAGGAAGCAATATGAGTTATCGTATCAGCCGGCGTGGCGTTAACGCCGGTATCGGCGCCGCCTTGATTTCGCCGGCACTGGCCGGGACACGGGCATTCGCCCAAGGCGCCGCACCGATCAAAATCGGCTTCAGCATGGCATTGACCGGTCCGCTCGCCCCCAACGGCAAGCAGGCGCTCCTCGGCGCCCAGATTTGGGCCGAAGAAGTCAACGCCAAAGGCGGCTTGCTGGGACGCCAGGTCCAACTCGTCCATTACGACGATCAGTCCAATCCCTCGACGGTCCCCGGCATCTACACCAAGCTGCTTGATGTCGACAAAGTCGACCTCATCGTCTCGGGCTATGCCACCAATATGGTGGCGCCGGCAATTCCGATCGCCATGCAGCGGGGCAAGGTCTTTATCGGCCTGTTCGCGCTCGACGCCAACGGCGAGTTTCACTACCCGAAATATTTCTCGATGCTGCCGTCCGGGCCGACGCCGAAGGAATCCTTCACCGAGGGCTTCTTCCAGATCGCGCAGGCGCAGAATCCGAAGCCGGCGACCATCGCCATTGCGGCCGAAGACGCCGACTTCTCGCACAATGCCGCCGACGGCGCCCGCAGCAACGCGAAGAAATACGGCCTCAAAACCGTTTACGACAAGACCTATCCGCCGAATACGACCGACTTCTCGCCGATCGTGCGCGCCCTGCAAGCCTCCAATGCCGATCTGGTCGTGATCTGCTCCTATCCGCTCAGCTCGGTCGGCATCGCCTTGTCGGCCAACGAGCTCGGACTGAAGCCGAAAATGTTCGGCGGCGCCATGGTCGGTCTGCAAGCGACGGTGTTCAAGGACAAGCTCAAGTCCAAGCTGAACGGCATCGTCAACTACGAGACCTGGGTGCCGTCGCCGAAATTGCTGGCGCCGGCCGCCGACTTCTTCAAGAAGTACCAGGCGCGCGCGCCGGGGCTCGGCATCGATCCGCTCGGCTATTACCTCGGCGGCTGGGGCTACGCCTATTTCCAGGTGCTGCAGCAGGCGATCGATGGCACCAAGAGCATCAACGACGACAAGCTCGCCGCCTATATGCGCAGCCATCCGTTCAACACGATCATGGCGTCCGACATCAAGTTCGGCAAAAACGGCGAGTGGACCAAGTCGGGGATGCTGCAGGTGCAGTATCACGGCATCACCGATGCCGCGAACCTCGAGACCTGGCGCGGCATGAGCTACCAGACCGTGCTGACGCCGGCCGACCAGGCCACCGGCAAGGTCATCTATCCCTACGCGAAGGCGCTGGGTTAGACCGCGCTACCGCCGCCCCCGCAATCGCGTAGCGGGGACGGGTCGACATTACGTGCTTTGCCCGGCGCCATGACGACCATCATGGTGCCGGGCCTAAGCCCGGCGGTCAGACCGGGTCCCATCAAACAGAAACCCTGCTCTGTGGAGGATCCCCAATGAACGATCGCGTCACGCGACATCGCGTCTCGCGCCGAGCCGTCAATGCCGGCATCGGCGCTGCTTTGATTTCACCCGCACTTGCCAGAACGCCCGCATTCGCCCAAGGCGCGGCGCCGATTAAAATTGGCTTCGGCATGGCGCTGACCGGCCCGTTGGCCCCCAACGGCCAGCAGGCGCTGCTCGGCGCGCAGATCTGGGCGGAAGAGGTCAATGCCAAAGGCGGCCTGATCGGACGGAAGGTTGAAATCGTCCACTATGACGATCAGTCGAACCCGTCGAACGTGCCCGGTATCTACACTAAATTGCTCGACGTCGACAAAGCCGACCTCATCATCAGCGGCTATGCCACCAATATGGTCGCGCCGGCCATTCCCGTCGCCATGCAGAAGAACAAGCTTTTTGTCAGCTTGTTCGCGCTCGACGCTAATGCCGAGTTCAAATATCCGAAATACTTCTCGATGATCCCGACCGGGGGCCCGAACCCGCGACAGACCTTCTCGGCGAATTTCTTCAGCGTCGCGGCGGCGCAAAATCCGAAGCCGCAAACCCTCGCGCTTGCCGGCGAGGACGCCGAGTTCTCACGCAATGCCATGGATGGTGCGCGCGAAAACGCCAAAAAGCACGGCTTCAGGATCGTCTACGACAGAACCTATCCACCGAACACGACTGATTATTCGCCGGTCATCCGCGCCATCCAGGCCGCCAATCCGGACCTCGTATGCATCTGTTCCTATCCGCTCAGTTCGGTGGGCATGACACTGTCCGCCAACGAACTCGGCCTGAAGCCGAAAATGTTCGGCGGCGGCATGGTCGGACTTCAGGTGACGGTGTTCAAGAACAAGCTGAAATCCAAGCTCAACGGCATCACCAATTACGAGAACTGGGTGCCGTCGCCGAAACTGATGGCGCCGGCTGCGAGCTTCTTCAAGAAGTACCAAGCGCGCGCACCGGGGCTCGGTATCGACCCGCTGGGCTATTACCTCGGCGGCTGGGGCTATGCGCGCATGCAGTTGCTGGCTCAGGCCATCACCGCAACCAAGAGCATCGATGACGGCAAGCTAGCCGATTATTTCCGCAGCCATGCCTTCGACACCATCATGATCGACGGGCTCAGGTTCGGCAAAAACGGCGAATGGCTCAAGGACCGGCAGTTGGAGGTGCAGTATCACGACATCACCGATGCCGCCGACCTCGAAACCTGGCGCGGCATGAGCTATCAGACGGTGCTGGCGCCAGCCGATGAAGTCACCGGCAAGGCCATCTATCCTTACGCCGACGCGTTGAAGGCGTAAGTCGACAACCCGCAAGCGATTCCGGGCGCGGCGCAACACGACGCGGTGTGTTGCGCCCGGCATGATCAAAGTGCAAAAGCCATTCCGGACGGCGACGCGCCGATTGGCGGCATCGTCTCCGGGATGTCTTTTTGAGTCGTTTTGAGGACGTGCATGCTGCTGCCAACCTGCCTCGTCGGCTCCTATCCGCAACCGGAATGGCTGATCGATCGCGGCAGGCTGTCCAAGCAGGTGCCGCGACTGCGCGCCGACGAGCTCTGGCTTGTGCCGCCGGACAAGCGGGAAGCGGCGCAGGACGACGCCACCATCCTCGCCATTCGCGATCAGGAACGGGCCGGGCTCGATATCATCACCGACGGCGAGCAGCGGCGCGAGAGCTATTCCAACCGCTTCGCCACTGCGCTCGACGGCATCGACATCGACAATCCGGGCACGGTGATCAACCGCAATGGCCGGCCGATTCCGGTGCCGCGCGTCGCCGGCCCCATCCGCCGGACGCGGCCGGTCGAGCTGCGCGATCTGAAACTGTTGCGCGCCAATACCGGTCGCGCCGTCAAGGCGACACTGCCCGGGCCGTTCACCATGAGCAAACAGGCGCAGGACGATTACTATAAGGACGACGAGGCGGTGGCGCTGGCTTATGCCGCCGCCGTGAACGCCGAGATCAAGGATATGTTCGCCGCCGGCGCCGATGTGGTGCAGATCGACGAGCCGTGGATGCAGCAGCATCCGGACGCGGCGCGGCGCTATGGTCTCAAAGCGCTCGACCGCGCGCTGGATGGGGTCGGCGGTACAATCGCCGTGCATCTATGCTTCGGCTATGCCGCGGTGGTCCACGACAAGCCGCCGGGCTATTCGTTCCTGCCGGAACTGGACGCCTGCAAAGCGCAGCAGATTTCCATCGAAGCGGCGCAGCCGAAGCTCGATCTCAACGTGCTCAAGGAGCTGCCGTCGAAGAGCATCATCGTCGGCGTGATCGATCTCTCCGACATGACCGTCGAAACGCCGGATGTCGTCGCGGGCCGCCTGCGCGCGGCGCTCGCTCACGTACCGGCGGAGCGGCTGATCGCGGCGCCGGACTGCGGCATGAAATACCTGCCGCGCCAAGTTGCCTACGGCAAGATGAAGGCGCTGGCGGATGGCGCCGCGATCGTGCGGCGCGAATTGACCGGCGACGCGTAGCGCAGCCTAATCCGAAATTTTAGAGCATGTCTTTGATGGCGCGGATCAGATAGCGATCGACGCTGATGAGATCGGCGTCGCGCGGCAAGCTGAGCGTTTCCCGCTCATGGGCCGAAACTCCGCGACCTTGCAGGATGACGCGCCCATCCGAAGTCAAGAAGATCGACGAGGCTTCCTTTTCATCGCCACCTTGCCAAACGAGCTCGACGCGAAAATTGATTGCCATGGTGTCCGCACTGCTTATCTAGGCATGATCTGACCGAAGACCGGCGGCCAATTTTGGGGGGTCAAGCGTTACTCCGCGGCCGTGGCGTGCGCCGCGGTTCCCTGCTCTTCGCGATGAAGCCGCTCGACAATGCGCCGCGCCTGCATGCCGCCGGCATCGGCGTTGATGTCGACCTGTGGCGCGTCCGGGCGCAAGGTAATCGCGCGCTGCTGCGCGGTAAAGACCGCCACGTCTTCGAGGAAGGCGCTCCTGATCTGCTCGAACACGCGCTCGGTCACGGCGGCATTGTGCGGCTCGAAATCGTGCGCCTGGCCCCAGAAATAATGCGAGGTCGTTTCGGTTTCCGGCGTGATGGCATTGAGATTGCGCATGCCGATACCGCCGGCGCGGCGGCCTTGCGGCGCGCCGGTCCCGGTCGGCGTGGCGCCGACGTCGAGCCGCAGGAAGGCCGGCGGCGTGTAGTCGATAATCTGCCAGCGGTCGACATTGCCGGTGAATTTTCCGACCTTGACGAAAGTCGGCGGCGCCGGCTGATCGATGATCCAGCGCGTCACCAGCACATTGTTCGGCGCACGCTGCACTTTGACCGCGGCGTGCTCGACCAGCGCCATATTGCCGATCGTCGTCTCATGAACGAAGGCGAGATGGGTGAGGTCGAGCAAATTGTCGACGACCAATTGCCAATTGGCCTCGACATGCAGATACGACGGCTTGGCGCCCCAATTTTGATCCTCCAGCCAATGGAAATCGCAAATCGCCCTTGGATCGGCCAGCGCCGATTCGCCCATCCAGATCCAAATCCAGCGATAGCGCTCAACGACCGGATAAGTGCGCACGCGCGCATTGTGCGGAATGTGATCCTGCCCGGGCACGCGGACGCATTTGCCCGACCCGTCGAAATGCAAGCCGTGATAGTGGCACTGCAAAACGTCGCCGACGATCTTGCCCATCGACAGCGGCAGCTGCCGGTGCGGACATCGGTCCTCAAAGGCATGCAGTGCGCCATCCGCGGTGCGGAACAGAACCACTGGCTCGCCAAGAATCGTGCGGCCGAGCGGCCGATCGCGAACTTCATCGGCCAAGGCGGCGACGTACCAGTAATTGCGCAGAAACATCGCATCCTCCCTGCGGCGCTTCCGGCTCACTTTAAGCTTAGACCGCCCCGCCCTCAATCGCTGATCGCGGCAATGCGCCAATCAGGACTGGTTTAATCGCCGGCAAAGGCTTTATGCTGCCGAAAAACCTCCAAAGAAACCGATAAGGAAGGCACCATGGAAGCGATGGCCGGTCCGGAGCTATTGCGGGACTGGATTGCGCGCGCGGCAATCCGCGGCCCCGACAAGCCCTGGGTGGTCGCGGCGGAAGACGGCCGCAGCGTCACCTACGGCCAATTGCGCGATATCGTCGGACGTTTCGCCAGCTTCCTGCGGCAGCGCGGGCTCGGCCGCAACGACCGCGTCGCGCTGCTTGCCAATAATTCCATCGAGCAATTGCTTTGCTATTTCGGCGTGATGGCCGCCGGCGCCACGATCTGCACCATCCATATCGAGATGAACCGCAACCAGCTCGGCAATATTTTCGAGCGGCTCAAGCCGCGGCTCATTCTCAGCCAGGACGGCCTGCAGCTCGGCGATCTCTTGACGCAGACCACTGTGCCACGCTTGCCCCTTGGCCGCTCCGACGCCCCCGAAGCCGATACGCTGTTTGCCGCGCTGGCGCGTCTTGAACCGGGCGAGCCGCAAAGCGCAACGACGCCGGACGACGATGCCATCATCCTGTTCACCTCGGGCACCAGCGCCAGGCCGAAGGGCGTCATCCTGAATTTTCGCGAATACTTTTTGAATATCGAGCCGCTCGCCAAGGGCTTCGGCATCACTTCCGACGACAGGCTTTACGATTTCCGCCCCTTCAGCTGGAACTCGGCGCAGACGCTCGGCGCGCTGGCGGTGGTCAGCCAGGGCGCCACGCTGGTGCTTTCCGAAAAATTTTCGGCCAGCCGCTTCTTCCAGCATCTGCGCCACCACGGCGTCACCATCGCCACCGGCAATCCGACCACGATCAACATCCTGCTCAACAGCGAGCAAACTTTGCATGGGCAGACTTGGCATCGCGATACGCTGCCGAAGCTCCGCTACATGACGTCGAGCTCGGCGCCGCTGTTGCTGGAAGAGTGGAAGAAGTTCGAGCAGAAGTTCGGCATTCCCGTGGCGCAAGGCTGCGGCGCCAGCGAGGTCAGCTGGATCGCCGCCATTCCCGGCGAACAGCGCCGCCTCGGCAAGGTCGGCCGGCCGCTTGCCTATCACGACCTCGCCATCGTCGACGGCGACGGCCGCCGCCTGCCGGCCGGAGAAATTGGCCATAT
Source organism: Xanthobacteraceae bacterium (assembly GCA_049288525.1). Taxonomy (GTDB): domain Bacteria; phylum Pseudomonadota; class Alphaproteobacteria; order Rhizobiales; family Xanthobacteraceae; genus BOG-931. Next base: position 5,579 of record JBAQHW010000354.1, on the reverse strand, counting down.
CGAGCTCGGCGGCCTTGGCGATCATCCGTTCCGCTATCTCGGCGAAGACGGCGAGGTGAAGGTGCATTGCCGCGGCCGCTTCCGTACCGGCGATCTCGGTTCGCTCGACGCCGACGGCTTTCTGACCATCACCGGCCGCGAGAAGGATATGATCATCCGTGGCGGCGCCAAGATTTCGCCGCTCGAGGTCGACTCGTTCCTGATGCAGCACGCCGACGTGATCGAGGCCGCGACCATCGGCGTGCCGGACGCGGTCTACGGCGAGGAAGTGATGAGCTATGTCGTGGCGCGGCCCGGCGCGCGCATCGATGCCGACGACATTTTGCAGTATTGCGCCGCGGCGCTGCCGGCCTTCAAGACGCCGAAGCGCATCGTGCTCAGTGCCTCGGCGCTGCCGAAGACCGAGCGCGGCAAGCTCGACAGGAAGGCGCTGGCGGAAAGGTGGAAGATCGAAGTGGGCGGCTAAACGCGTCATTCCAGAGGCGCGGGCGACGCGCGCGAGCCCTCAATCCATCACAAGGCGCGAAATGCCGGGTTCGAACTTTGAAGGTGGCGATTATGGATTCCGGCCCTCGCTACGCTCGGCCGGAATGACAAGCTACCGGCCCGACTTTGCCAGCGAATGCACCCAGCCCTGCATCCGCTTCTTGGCGTTGGCGACGTCTTCCTTGGAGAACCAGTCCTCCGGCTTCACCTGGTCGACCGGATAGACCGGGCGCAGGAAATCGCTCTCGTAACCGAACGGCACGGTGGCATCGATGCCCATGCCGCCCTCGAAGCGGGTGTTCGACGCAGTCCATTGCTGGCCGCCCGCGGTCATACGCTCCGCCGGCATGAACGTCTGGCCGCGGCCGCCCGGGATCGGATTGAGGATGTCAGTGTGCGGATTGACACGCGTGGTCAGGCACCACATCACGTCGTCCATCGAATAAGGATCGACGTCCTCGCTGACCGCGATGGCCAGCCGCATGCCCTGCGAGCACGACAGAATCGCCGAGAGAAAATTGCGCTGCCAGCCCTCGTCGATCTGATGGCGTTTCTTAACCTGGATGACGCAGCCGCCCCAGTCGGTCATGCAGTACGGGATCACCACGTTCTGGACGATGCCCGGCTGCAGCCGATTGCATAATTCGTAGATCGCCGCCTCACGCACCGTGGTGTCGATATTGTGGTCGTCGAGCATGTGGACGCCGAGCGCAAAGATGATCGGCTTCGACTCCGGCTTGCGCATGGTGATGCCGGTGACGTGGAAAGTCGGCGCCTTGTAGGACTTACCCATGTAGCCGGCCCATTCCGGATGGAAATGATGGCGGCCCTGCTGGCCGGAATCCTCGGCTTCCTTGGTCTCGAAGCGGCGATCGCGCGGATTGACGTAGCCTTCGAGCACCAGCTCGCAGTCGGCCAGCGCCATGGCATCGACGGTGCGCGCTTTGACGAGTCGGATCGGCGCGCCCTGCACCGCCGATGCAATGCCGATCTCGTCGCAGCCCATCGGCAGCACCGCATAGTCGAAGCCGGCGCCGGCGAGGAGCGTGCACGCCGGCGGCACGCCGAAGCACATCGTGATCGGCACCGGCTGGTCTTCCTTGTAATATTTGTTGACCACCTGCCACATATGCGAGCCGGGCGAGATCTGGAACGTGCCGACATTGCCCCAGCGAAAATTCATGCGGTTGTAGCCGAGGTCGGAGCCGCCATCGAATTGCGGGCCGGTGACGCAGCGGATGCCGGAGCCGACCGTCAGTTCCGGCTCGTAGGTGGTGTGGCGGATCGGCACCAGCCATTTGTTGACGTCGTCCGGCTTCTCGATCACGAACTCCTGGCACGGCGCCTCACCCTGCGCGATCTCCGCGGGCGCAATCGGATGCGACAGCGCGTGAGCCAGCTTGCGCACGCGTTCGGCATCGTTCTGCCAGCCGAACATGCGATTGATTATCGCCATGTCGCCGAACAGGTTGGTGATGACGCGATGATTGGGCTTGCCCTTGACGGTGTTGAACAGAACCGGACAGCCGCCGTCCATATGCTTTTGCAGGCCGGTGACCTGAAGATCGGGATCGACTTCCTTGTCGGTCTCGATCAGATCGCCGCTGGCGCGCAGCCACTCCAGCGTCGAGCGCAGATCGAACGCGTGGTTCGGCGTCGCGGTCGAATGCTGTGCTTTGGGCCGATCGTCCTTGCGTACTGGCTGCTGCATCGCTGGCGTTTCCCGTTGGCAGATTTTGCGGATTATCCGCACGGGCAGCCTGATCTGTCAACGCAATGGCGGCAAGCTACATTTCGAGACGCTAGCGCAATTTATTCCTCAAAGTTGCAAAGGCCCGATCCGAGACCCAAGCGCGGCGCGAGACCGGCCTGGCGCGTCGTGGATGCCGGCGCGATGGGTGTGGCCGAGGGCGCAAGTGCGCGCGCGTGAGGGGTGCGCCTTACGGCGCCCGATCTTCCGGCGCGGCGCCTGGCGCTTCCGGCACTTGGCGATAGAACAATGGCGCTGTAACGGATCGCAGGCGCGACACCCAATGCCAGACCACCGGTGTTTGTTTGATGAAGCGCTTGAAGAAACGGCGGATGGTCGACGCGCAATACAGCGGCCAGCCGCGCACGCTCGCCGCCGCGCCGTAATCGTAAAGCCTCAGGCGCAAATCAGACCATTCGAGCTTGTAAGGCTCGTCGCCGATGGTGAAATCGAACAGCCGCAAGCCGCGCTGGATGGCGTAGGCCAACAGCTCGCGAAGGTGAAGCCTGCCAGGTCCAAAGCGAGTCAACTCGCCGTCGCAATAGCTCGACAGTACATGATAGTAGCAATCGCCGAACACGACGCCAAAATTTGCCGCCGCGCAGTTCTCGCCGACCTCTATGTGGCTGACATGCGCCATATGGCGCGAATCCGGATTCGACGCGAAGTCGGCGAAGAACTCGCGATAACCGGGCCGCGCGAACATGTCACCGATGCCTTTGTGCGCGAAGATAAGCCGTTTTTGCTGCCACAAGGTCGCAAGCGTTTGCTGCAGTTCTTCCGGCTCGCTGGCGGTGGCAAAACGAATGGTGCCAAACTGCTCCATACGCTTGCGCTTGGTCCGGTCGCGCCGGCGCGTCGCCGACGATCGCCTGTCACGGTAGAACGTCTCCCAATCGGCGCCCAATTGCGTGATGTGCGCACTATTGGCATTGGGTTTGACGGCCAGATAAGTGAATGGATTAGTCTGCACGCCGACGGTCCGCGGCATTTTCTCGAAATCGATCCAATCGTAACGCAACTGCGGATCGGATCGCAGACGCTGCCGCAGCTCTTGCCACAAGACGAGGAACTGGTCCGCCGTGACACGCTGGCCGAAATCGCGCGCCAATAACGGCGCGTTGTAATCGCAAAGCTCCCCGCCAAGCCAGCACAGCCGCCATGCCGAGCGCCGGCGGTCGATCCCCAGCGGGGCAATGAAGGCGGTTCTGCCGTCGGCGAAACGGCCGATCACGATGATCGGCATGATTTCCCCGCGCCGGCCGACGTGGCGATCCCATGTGGCCAGCCATTCGAAAGTCTGAAACGCGGTGCACTCGGCGATCCGCTCGAAGGCGCGCCATTCGTCCGCGGCGGTCTCGAACTGCGTGTGGATGCTCAAGCTCACATCGGCCGCAAATTCGCGCGACAAATCGTTCAGGCGCGAGAGCGCATCTTGCGCTGTTTCGGCATGCCCGTTCTTGGCCTGCGCAGTTACGGACCGTAACGCGATCGATGGCGTCATGTACGGCAGAATCCCGACCCGAGTGGCTTAAGACGACATGACGTTCTCATAGTGGAAATTCATTAAACGAGGGTGCCCTCACGGCCGGTTACGTGGGATTAACGTAAAGAGATCGGCGTACTTGGCTCGGCCCCTGCCGTGTCGGTTTAGCGCAATCGGCGCTGTGGCAATGACGCCGCGACCGCCGTATCCTTAATGAACGGATTTTGGCGGCGGCGATGGGGACGCCGCCAGGGAGGAAGCTATGAAAATGATCCGAGATTGCGCCTTATTTCTCGGCCTTTGCGGGCTGACATTGCCGCTGGCGAGCGCCGTCCATGCCCAGGCCGACAGCTATCCAAGCAGGACGGTCACCATCATTTCCGACGCCGCGCCGGGCTCCACGCCCGACGTCGATGCCCGCTTTGTCGCCGAGGGCCTGACCAAGGCGTTTGGCCAGCAATTTATCATTGTTAATCATCCCGGCGCCAATGGTAGCGTCGCCGCGCGCGCCGCTTCGGATGTCGCGCCTGACGGCTACACGCTGTTTATGCCGGCGCTTTCGACCTTCGTGGCGCTGCCCTCGATCGCTCCGAATCTGCCGCTGATGCTGCCGCGCGACTTCATCCCGATCGGTTATACCGCGGAAAATCCGATGTTCGTCGCGGTCAATCCCAAGCTCGGCGTTGCGACGCTTCCGCAGCTCATCGCGCTTGCCAAAAAAGAGCCGGGAAAGATTTCAATCGCCGTGACCGGCGCCGGCAGGCTCACCGACCTCACCGGGCTGTTGCTGCAGGATCGGGCCGGCGTGCAGTTGTTGCGCGTTCCCTATAATGGAGGCCCCGCCGCGGCGCTCGCCGATGTAGCCGCGGGCCGCGTGTCGATGATCATCGAGGGTTATTCCGGAATTGTCGGCGCGGTAAAGGCCGGACAGGTGAAGCTCATCGCGGTGGCCTCCCCCGAGCGGTTGCCGCAATTTCCCGATCTGCCGACGGTCGCCGAGACGATCCCGGGCTTTCGAGCGCTGGGCTGGCAGGTGCTGGTCGCACCCAAGGGCACGCCCACCGCCATTGTGGGCAAGGTCAGCGACGTGCTGGCCAAAGTGGTCAGCGGCGCCGGCTTCAAAGAGCGCCTGGCAAAGGTGGGCAGCTATTCACGCGCCATGACCGCCGAGCAGACCCTTGCTTTCGTCCGGCAAGAGCAGCAAACCTGGGCGCCGATGCTGCAAAAGGCCTCCAAGCAATAGCGGCGTACAATTTTGTCAGGGGAGATTTTCCGCATGTTGACGCTCTATTACGCGCCCGGCGCATGCTCGCTGGCCTCGCATGTCGTCCTGGAAGAGAGCGGCGAAAAATACGATGCCAAGAAGGTCGATCTGGCCGGCGGCGAACAGCGGACCGAAGCTTATCTGAAAATCAACCCGCTCGGCCGCGTGCCGACGCTCAAGCTCGATAATGGCGAGCCGCTGACCGAGAACACCGCCATTCTGCCTTATCTCGGCAAGCGCTTCGGTCTGTGGCCGAAGGACCCCGGCGCCGAAGCGAAGGCGCTGTCGACGATCGGCTTTTTCGCTTCCAGCGTGCATCCGGCGCATGCTCATGTCGGGCGGCCGGAACGCTATACCGACGACGCCGGCGCCTATCCCGGCATCAAGGACAAGGGACTGAAGACGTTCCACGGTTATCTGAAACAGATCGACGGCATGCTGGCCGGGCGGGAATGGTTTTCCGACAGCTATTCCGTGCTCGATCCTTACGGCTTCGTCTTCTACACCTGGGGCGTGCGCCGCGAGCTGCCGATGGCGGAGCTGAAAAACTACACCGCGCACAAGGACCGCCTGCTCAAGCGCGCCGCCACCGA
>JBAQHW010000353.1:0-2615 GCA_049288525.1 Xanthobacteraceae bacterium | reverse complement strand
GTCTTGGCAAACGGACCGAAAGTGACGGTGAACTTCGGGCTGCCAATGGCGCCTTGGGTATTTCCGGAGTTTGCCGGCTGCAGGATTGAATTCACCGAGGCGTCGAAATAATCGCCGCGCCAGCCGGCCGTGGTCCGCAGCCAATCGGTCCAGTGCACCGTGTTCTCGGCATAAATACCGGCATTGCCTTCGTCGATATGGTCGAGCAGCACATTCGACAGCAATTGCCGCTGAACGGTATCGCTCAGGCCGGTGGTGATGTCGTCGTAGCGGCTTTGCACGCCGAACACGGTTTCGGCGGGCCTATCGAACAATGAGCCATCGATCGTGCGCGAAACGCCGACGCCGCCGTAAATCCGGTCGTCGTGCTGATGAAACTGGTCGCCATTGTCGCCGTTGTTCGCGTCGTCGAGGTGATAGGTGTAATTGTTGAACAAATCCAATTCGTATTTGACCAGATAGGCGTTGGCTTTCCACGAACCGTCGTCCAGCGTCTGCGCCATTCGCGCCGACAGCGAAAAGCGGCTGGTATCGCCGCCATCGGTCGGATCGAGTGCGCCGTAAAGACCGATTTGTCCGGTCGTCAATCCCCGCAGCGCCACTTGATCGGTGGAATTCCAGGTGTTGCTGTAGGCCATCGCGGTCGCGGAGAAACCGTCGGTCGCGGTGCCCTGGCTGTAACGCATGAGCCCGCTGAACTTGCGGACGTCGTTAGGCGTGGTCCATGGACCGTCATAGGCGTCGAATTCGCCAGCATAGAGCAGCGCCCCGCCGCCGGCTTTGGTCGAGCCCAAAGTGAGAAATCTGTCGTAGCCGAAGCTGCCGACGGTCATCGACTCGATGTTCTGCGGGACGCTGTCGCGCAGCGACACGTGCAAGTCGCCGGCGCTGGCAAAGTCGCCGACGTCGGCGAAATACGGTCCCTTGCGGACTTCCAGTCCGCTGACGGTTTCCGGAATGAGCCAGTTGAGGTCGGTGTAACCCTGCCCGTGCGCATGGGTAGGCAAATTTATCGGCACGTCGTCCACATAGGTGGCCATGTCGGTGCCGTGATCGAGATTGTAGCCGCGCAAGTAATACTGATTGGCCTTGCCGCCATCGGCGTGATCGACCACCGCCAGGCCGGGGGCCGCTTCGAGAATCTCGGCCGGCCGTGCGACCGGGCGGGCGTTGAGATCGACGCCGGCAAAAATCATCTGGCTCGCCAATTGCGGCACCACCGGAGCACCGCCGGCGATGTTCGGGGCGCCGGTCTCGTAGGGCGACGCCGGCGCGGGCGTCGAAACCAGCCCGCTCGCTGCCGTGACTGGCGACGGCTTCGGCTTCGGCTTCGCGGCGCCTTGCTTGGGATGCTTCGGCGCCGTGACCTGGATTGTCGGTAGCGGCGTGTTGTCTGATGGCGGCGAGGTCACCACCGCCGGAGCCGCACTCGCCGGTGCAGACTGTGCTGTCGGCGCAACCTGCGCCCAGACGTTATGGCACAGCGCTGCGAGCGCAATTAAACTGCCCGCGCCGCCAATCCAGCGCGGCGTGACGATCCTGATGGGAAGCGGCAGACGCATTTCGGGTGGCACGCCTCGTGGCATGTCACCGCGAACTTGGTGTCCCGCACATCCGGAAACGGATGATTGGTTCGCCTACCGCCAGTACACCCCGACCGGCAGCGCTCGCGCATGACCACGGCTGACGGCAGGTCTCCTGGCTCGCGGGTCCACACCTTCCGTCGCCTTCCCGGGAAGAAAACCCCAGTGGACATGAGACGAAAAATTCGCCGCTTACAGTTGCGGGGGCAGCCGCAGCATGGAGCGATGTCTCGCCCGCACTGCGTTCCCTTTTGATCCCCAATTGGGGGAACCGTCACCGTCAGGCTATGCGGAAATCGTAGCCGCCGTCAAACTGCGGATTTTCACTAAGCATGAAAACCTGTTGATTATATTGGGGTATTAACGTCGCGCTTCGATCTTCATCGAATGGCGACGGTTGTCGTGCTAAGGGGCTGGCGCCAGCAGCACAAAATGCGATTGGCCTGGAGGCCGGCTAAGCGACTGGCCGCGAGTGAGAGCTATGGCGAGCGAGCCCGACACCGGCGCCGGCCCCGATCAGCGCGCGCAGGCCCTTGTCGCGTCCTATGCGCGCGCCGGCTATGCGCGCATCGACCCGCCGGTGTTGCAACCCGCCGAGCCGTTTCTTGACCTCTCCGGCGAGGATATCCGCCGCCGCATGTTCCTCACCGCCGATCCGGAGGGCGGTGAATTGTGCCTGCGGCCCGATCTCACCATTCCGGTTTCGCGCGAGTATCTGGCATCGCCGGTAGCCGGAAAACCCGCGGGCTACTGCTATCTCGGCGCCGTCTTCCGTCATCGTCACGGCGCACCCGGCGAATTTCTCCAGGCCGGCATCGAAAGCTTCGGCCGCGCCGACAAGGCGGCGGCGGATGCCGAAATGCTGGCCCTTGGGCTGGAAGCAACCACGCAATATGGCATCGACGCTCCTGAAGTCCGCATCGGCGACGTCGGATTGTTTTCGGCTTTTGTCGCCGCGCTCGATCTGGCGCCGGTCTGGAAGCGTCGGCTCATCAAGGATTTCAACCGCAAATCCTCGCTCAAGCACGATCT
>JBAQHW010000352.1:0-12913 GCA_049288525.1 Xanthobacteraceae bacterium | reverse complement strand
GTTCTCGGAGACGCGGCCATACACTGCGTATCCGGGCGGCTCTAGGCATCGTCCCGTCCGGCGCTTGACCGGACTGCGAGGTGCTCGCTGCACTGGCGCCGGGGAGGGTCCTCCCGTTTGCACCCGGTGATTCCAGGAAGCGCGGCCCAGGCCGAGTCGGAGGGTCAAACCTTCGGCGCATGACCGCGGTGGGGCGCCGCAAGGCGAGGGCGCCGCCGCTTTGGCTCCTGCACTGTGCGGGAGAGAAAAGCGATGGTGCTCGCCGCGTCCGCAGGCAGGCTTTCGTCCTTCTGCGGCGGAGCGGACTCCAGTGGACGCGCTTTCGGCGCTCCGCCTCCCTTTTTTCAAGGGAGGACATTGAGACGGGCATTCTTATCGTGGCGTGACCAGACTTCGGATGCCAAGGCGCATCGCGAGAGCGAGAACCAATGTCGAGGTCCGATGTCTTGGCTCATAAAGATGTCCCGGCCTCATAAATGTGGCCTCTGCCGACCAGCCCTGCAACGACGGGGTATGTCACCCCCGCGCGGGCCGGGTTATACGTGGGACTGGAATCCGGGACTCAACCGATGACGATAACCGCGACCTCGCCTGCCGTTATGGCCGCCGACCGCGCCGCCGAGTTGTCGCGCAAGCGACTGGCAATCGGCTTCATGAACTGGGCGCACGCGCTCGATCATTACGTTATTCTCATTTACCCGACCGTGGTGCTCGAGCTCGCGGTGGTCTACGGCCGTTCTTACGCCGATCTGATCTGGCTCTCGACCGCGTCCTTTGTCGCCTTCGGGCTGTTCTCGTTGCCGGCCGGCTGGCTTGGCGACCGCTGGAGCCGCCGCAACCTGATGGTCGTTTTTTATCTTGGCTGCGGCGTATCGCTGATCGCGGCCGCGGCCGCGCCGTCGCTCTATGGTCTCGCCTTCGCGCTGTTTGCGCTTGGCGTGTTCGCCGCGATCTATCACCCGGTTGGCACCGCCGTGGTCCTGGAGAAGGCCACGGTGCGCGGCCGCACTCTGGCGTTCAATGGCGTTTGCGGCAATCTCGGCGTGTCGCTTGCCGCCGGCATCACCGCGACGCTGACGGCAGCGCTGTCGTGGCGCGGCGCGTTTTTTGTTCCCGGCCTGGTTTGTCTCGCCACCGGATTGATTTATCCGTGGCTCGTTCCGGCCGAGGAAAAGCATCACGCCGCGGCGCGATCGAAGTCGGCGGACGTGTCGCTGTCGCTGCCGATCGCGGCCACCTTGTTCGTGCTGTTCATCGTCGTCGCGGTGTGCGCCGGCCTGGTGTTCAACACCATTTCAGTGTCGCTGCCGAAGATCGTCGACGAGCGCGTCGGCAAGGATATTTCGCTGATCGCGGTCGGCGGTCTGACCACCGCGGTGTTCCTGTGCGGCGCGCTCGCCCAGATCACGGTGGGCCGGTTGGTCGAACGCTTTCCGCTGCATATCCTGTTCGCAATATTTGCCATCATGCAATTCTCGGGGGTGGTATGGGCGGCCTATGCCGGCGGCGTGACGTTGCTGTTCGCGCTGGCGTTTACGATGGCCGCCATTTACGGCCAGATCACCGTGAACGATCTGGTGATCGCCCGCTACACCGCCGATGCTTGGCGCAGCCGGGTTTATGCGGTGCGCTATTTCTTGACCTTCATGGTCTCCGGCGTGGCGGTGTCGATGATTGCTATATTTTATGCCCGCGGCGGATTCGGCCTTGTGCTCGGCGCCACTGCGGTGATCGCGTTTGGCTTCCTCATTGCCGTGCTGGCGATCTCCGCGATCGCCGGCAGGGTGGAAAAAGCGCGCCTGCTGCAGGCGGCGGAATAGTTTCCGCCCCGGCAACGCCGCGATCAGCGCTCCGCGATATTCGCCACGCTACGGCGGATTGCGGCGATCAACCCGGCGCTGTGCGTAAGGTGCGGACTTTCGGCATCGAGGATGCGTTCGAAAGCGCGCCGTTTCAGCGCGAGGATGTCGATGCCGTCGTGCTGCCGGTCGATCCCGGCGACGTCGCAGACGATATCGATCAAGCGGTCGAGGCCGTGCAGGCGGCCGAGCAGGTAATCGTTTTCGCGGAAGCCGCGGGAAAAGAACGCGGCAAAATTCTCGAAGCCGACTCCTTTAAGGCTTTTCGTGCCGGCAAATTCCTTGAGCGTGTGCGCTTCTTCCGGGCTGATGCGATCGACCAGGATTTCCTGCAGTTCGCTTGTCTCCCGGCCGATCACCGGAAATGTAAGCACGTCCCAGAACGGAAATCCCAGATAATTGATCAAAACCTCGCGGCGCGCCTCCGGATGCCAATCGGCGGGATCGAGCGAAGCCAGCAATTCGTCAAGGTCGCGCGTGCTGGCATTGAGGTCGATTTCCTTGCCCAAAACATCCACCAGCCGGTCGATCCGTTCGATCGTCGCTGCGCCGACGAAGTCCTGTGCGTAGTGTGCGGGATTTCTGATCTCGGCCGCCGGGGGCATGTTTTCGAACAGCGCGTGGGCGAGGGAATGAGCCGTGGCGCTGAAGAAGGCCGGCTCCTCGCAGCGCTGCAAGGCGTCCAGCCGCAGGTAGAAGGCGCGCTTGAGCCGGTCGACCACCGCCGGGTCGAGGCCGGGAAAGCGGGTTTCGTCGAGCAGACGGTACAGCCGGTTCTGCCCTTCGATGAGGAAATTCAGCCGGCGCCGGCGATAGGCGACATCGAAGGCGAGGAAGAATTCGACCCAAGACGGAAGTGTCGGAAGCGAAGGAAGCGCGGGCCCCGCCGCGCTCTCGTGCTTGAGCGCATCGCTCTCGGCGGTCTTGTAGACGATGCCGCGCTTGACGGCCCAGGCATTGATCACGTCCTCGACGATGCGGGCCATCGGCGAATCCACCGCTTCGCCGCCGCAGATGACGATCATGCGCGCGACGAAACCGCGGACCGACGCAAGCTTCAGCCGCGCATAACCCTCGTGAGCGAAGCCGGCCTCGCGGGCGACACGGGCATTGATCTCTTCCCGCCAGCCGCGGATGTCGTGCTCCGAGAAACGACGATCGAAAGGCCGGTCGATAATATTGCCGACCAGATCGCTGACATGCGGGCGGGCGCCTTCGATGATGGATTTGATGCCGCGGACTTCGGCATTGAGGTTGCTGACCCAGGTCAATTCGTTGGCGACTGGCTGGCCGGAGGGCAGGTCGGACAGCGCTCCTTTTATGGTCGAGAAGAAGTTCGGCACGTCGGTGTGCCGGACCACGGCCGCCGTAGCGGGATTGGCATCGACGAAGATCAGGCGGCGGTCGACGTCGCGATAGGCCGAGCGGCCGCGGATCGCCGCCACGACGTCGCGCAACGGCCGATTGTTGAGCACCGCGCCGTCGATGAAGGAGGCCGTCGCCGGGTCGCTGTCGGCCCGCAGGTGTTGCTCGAAATTTTTCAGGATGAAGTCCTCGCGGCGCGGCCACTCGCCGCCGCGGCTGGCCACCAGGTCGTCCATTTCGATGATCTGTGCCGGCGGAAATGCGCCCGGGAACGACGAGGTCGCCCGCGCGGCGAACGCCAGCGCCGGGGCATTGTCGAGATCGAAGTCGCTCTCCACCTCGCCGTTCGGCCGCCGGCGATACTTGAAATGCAGCACGTGGCGATGTTCGAGCTCGTAAATGACCGCAGGGTCGTGAATTTCGACGAGCTGGCGGTAGCCGTAATAATCGGTCAGCGTCACAAACAGATCGAGGTCGTGCCCGGACGGCAGCAAAGAGGAGGTCGGCGCCTTCGGTCGTCCCATGGCGACGGCCGCGTCGTACATCAGGCCGGCCATGCCGGAACCGGAAAAAGGCGGTTTGAACCAGCGCGAACGCAGAAACATAGAGACCTTCTGGCGCACCTCCCTGTCGCTGATTTTGCCGAACATGCCGCTTGCCGTGGCGCCCCAAATGAAGGGCTTCAGGACCGCCTTGCTCCAGGTGCCGGCACGCGCCTCGGGCGCGAGCAGCACGCTGACATCGGCATTGTCGAGCCAGAGATCGCGCAACGGCAGCGTCGGCAGGTCATGGCTCAGCGCCCGCGCCAGCATCACTCCATTGATGCCGCCGGCGGAAGCGCCGGCGATGAGGTCGACGATGACGCGCAGCTCCAGCTTGTGGCCGATCTCGCGCAACAACTCGAAATACTCGGCTTCGGTGTCGTATTCGGGATCGTTCGGGTCGGCCTCATCGAAAAAGGCCGCCCGGGCGCGCTGCGTGCGGTCGGTGATGCGGTGCAGCGCGCTCGAAGCCCGCAGCAATTTGAGGACTTCCTTGCAAATGCCGTGCATGTAGACGGCAAGCGAAACGCCGCCGAAAAATACCAGCGCGATGCGGAGTTCCTTCTCCCGCAAGGAGAACCCCCAAGCCGTCCGCCCCGAACCAGTTTCGCAAGCTAATCCTGAAATTGAATTAAATATCAATCGACCGGCGCTACGCTGCCGGCCGGTGCTCCCAAGCTGGACGCCGCCACGGCGGCTTACGACCGCCCGGGGGAAGGCGGTCCGGCCTTGCTCAGGCCGTCCGTCGGGTTCCTTGCCGCCAGCGCCATGGCGATCATCGCCGAGCCGCCGAACAGCATATTGATACCGACCAATAGGCCGAGCGCCCAGGTCGCGCTGCCCGGCAGGCCGGCGAAGATGATGCCGGCGAGGATGAGGTCGACGATGCCGCTCGCCAGCATCCAGCCCCAGCGCCCCGAGAGCTGGGCACGATGCTCGATGGCGTACATCAGCGTCGCGATGCCTTCGATGGCGAAGAAGGCGATCAGCACCAGAGTCAGCGATACGGTGCCGCTGATCGGCCAGCGGATCAGGATGATGCCGGCGGCGAGGCCGACGACCGCCGACAACAGCGACCACCAGAACCCGGGCGCGTTGCGCATCCAGAACGTCGTGACAAGTCCGACGCCGCCGGAGATCAAAAACAGCCAGCCGATGATGAGAGTGAAGGCGAGGGTGGCAACAACGGGCAGGATGATCGCTGCGGCGCCAAGCACCATCAGCAAAATGCCTTCGAACAGGAATAATCCCCAGTGGGCATGGATCGCGTTGGCGACGTCGCGTCTGAAGGCGGCGCTATTGGGTGATTGATTCATTGTCATGCTCTGTTCCCCTGGCAAGCGGCGGAGATCGACTTGCCGGCCGTGTTAACCGCACCGGCCGATCGCATAATGTTACACGAAAGCCGGCCTTGCATAACCTGCCCGAAGCTCTTATTTAGATAAGGCGACGTTGAGCTTTCTTTCAGGCTCCGTTTGCGGGACGGCCACGGTTTACGATGGGTGACGCCGGATGTACGCGCACCTTGTCGTTCGTGGCCGTTAGCATTTTTGGGCTTCATTGCAGGGCCGCAATCAAGGCCATCGCGGCCGCCGGAGCGCGTATCTTGCCCTCGTGGATCACATAAGCGAAGACCTCGCGCGGCGCCGCTTTCGGCTTTGCGGCGGCCCCGACGCGTTCGAGATCGTGCGGATCTTCGCCCTGCGCCCAGGTTTGCAGCCGCGCCGCCCAGGCCTTGATTTCCTTGGGCGGATAGGCGGTCGGCATCGTATCCCTGCCGCGCTGCAGCCGGGCATAGAGGAAATCGCCGGTGACGTCGGCAATGTTCGGATATCTGGCGTGATCGGTGAATACGACCGGGCGATTGAAGCGGCGCAACAGCGCGACGAAATCGGGACTGCGGAAGCTGTCGTGCCGTACCTCGATGACGTGGCGCAGAGCGCGCTCGCCCAAGCTGTTCGGCAAGAGTTCGAGAAAGCCGCCGAAATCGGCGGCGTCGAATTTCTTGGTCGGCGCGAATTGCCATAACAGCGGCCCGAGATGATCGCCAAGCTCGGTAATGCCGGATTCGAGAAAACGTTTGATCGAGTCGCCGGCGTCCTTGAGCACCCGCCGGTTCACCGCAAAGCGCGGACCTTTCAGCGCGAAGACGAAGCCTTGAGGCACTTCGCTCGCCCATTTGCGGAATGTGGCCGGCGTCTGCGTCCGGTAGAAAGTGCCGTTGACCTCGATCGATGTCAGCCGCTCGCTCGCGTAGCCAAGCTCTTTCGCATGCGCCAAGCCCTTCGGATAGAACACGCCGCGCCAGGGTTCGAACGTCCAGCCGCCGATGCCGACGTGGATCGTGCCGCTTTTCGAGGTTGTTTTCGCGAGCTTTTGCGGAGAGGCTTCAGGAGGCTTTTTGAGAGTCATAGGACTGTCACCAAGGAATGATAGATTTCAAATGCTTAGGCGACGATCCTTGTTGTTTAGTTCATCGTCGCCGCAACGGCCACTGTAGGCGACGCCGGATGAACGCGCGCCCGCATGTGGTCGTTTTCGCCTTTATGGCAACCTAGCTCAATTCGTCGAGCAGCGCCTTGGTCGCCTGCAGGTCCGGAAAATCGAAGCCTTCGGTAAACCCCGCATAGGCCGGCGCGAGCGCCGCGCGCGCTTCTTCGCGCCGGCCTTTTCCCGCCAGGAGCCGCGCCAAACTCGTCGCCGCGCGGAGCTCAAGTGGGCGACAGGTTTGCCGGTTCGCCAATGCTAGGGCTTCGCGGAAAAGCTGTTCGGCTCGATCCACCTCCACGGGCGACTGCGCCAGCAGGGCTTCACCGCGCAGCCGGATAATGTCCGGCGCCCCGAAATGATTGTTGTGCTTATAGGTTTCGTCGAATGCCTGCGCCAACGTAGTTTCGGCGCGTTCTGGCTGGTCCGCGCGCAATAGTTGCTCGGCGAAACGGAGCATAAATAGCGGCCGGAAGCCCGGATTGAACGGCTGCTCGATTGCTCGGGCCATGAGCTCGAACCCGCCTTGGAAATCGCCCGCTATCGTCGCGAGCCAGCCGCGCAAGAAGATCGCGTCAGATAGCTGCCAGGCAAACTTGTTGCGTTCGGCGAGCGGATAGAGCTCATCCGCAATTTTCCGGCAATTTGCCGGATCTTCGAGCAGCATCATGGTCATGCCGCCCCGCTGCAGCGCATGTGCCAGCGAGAGGGTATGGCCGAGATCGCGGGCATCTTCGATCGCTCGCCATGCCATCTGCCGGGCCTGTTCAAACAGCCCCAGTCCCCAGAGCGCTTGCGCGTGGAAGGAACGCGCGCACATGCGCGAATCGTGGCCGCCGAAGTAATAGGCATGGTCGCGATCGCGTTCGCGATCGTAGAGACTGACAACCTCACGCGCCGCCTCGGACAGCCCGGCGAAGTCTGCCGCGCGCATCAGCATTGGCACCTTGGCATGGTAGGCCTCAAGCAAAAGCTCGCGGTCGTCAAGTTCGCGGGCGATGCGCAGGAGATCATCCGACAGGATCCCCGCCTCCGCGCGCCCGCCCACCGAAGCATTGAACCATGCGCCCCAGGTGGCGAGGAAGCGTTCTCGCCCGCGTTCAGGCAGGGTTTGACTCAAGGCGAGGGCGCGACGGTAATGCTCGTTTGCTTCGGTGGAAAGCGGACCGTGCACGATGATCATCGCAAGCCCGAGGCCGAGCCGAACGGTGAGTTCGAGTTCGTCTCGGCGCCGGCTGTCCGCCAGCGCGAGTACAAGCCGCAGCGCGTTCCCGTAATGTGACAGCGATTCCTTCATGGCGAAGCGTCGCAGGTCGCGGTCGCCAGCGCGGTGCCAATATTGGATCGCCTTCTCGCTTTGTCCGGCCGGTTCGAATTGCTGAGCCAACACTTCGGGCGCTGCCTCGGCGATTTCGGGATGGCGCTTTTCCAGAATCAGTGCGATGGCGGCGTGCAGCTGCTGACGGCGCCCGCGGAGCATGGCCGAATAGGCGGTGTCCTGAACCAGCGCGTGCTTGAACGAATAGACAGCGTTCGGCGGCATACCGCGCAAGAACAGAAGCTCCGCCTCGATCAACCGGGTGAGCGCATCCTGCAGCACGCCATCGGGGAGCCCGGCCACGGCCGAAATAACGTCGTAGGAGAATTCGCGGCCGATGGCCGATCCGATCTGCAAGACTTCGCGCGCCGAGCCAAGCCGGTCGACGCGCGCCATCAGCGAGGCCTGCAGCGTCGTCGGAATAGACAGCTGCTGCATCGGTTGCTCGAGTACGTAACGCCCGTCATCCTCGTGCAACTGCTCGCTTTCGAGCACTGCTTTGGTCAGTTCCTCGACGAACAGCGGCACGCCATCGGTGCGTTCGACGATCTGGTCGAGAAGCTCCGGCGGCAGCGCCTTGCCGCCGGTGATATGCTCGACCAGTGCGGCGCGTGCGCGCTGCGAGAGCCGGTTCAGCGCCATGGTGTTGACATGCGGCTGGCCGGCCCAGGGCGGCGCAAAGTCCGAGCGGAAGGTGATGACAAGCAGGATGGGCAGCGTCTGCAGCCGCTCGATTGCGAGCGTCAAAAGTTCGAGCGAGGTCGGATCGGCCCAATGGACGTCCTCGAAGATCATCAGCACTGGACCGCGGTGCGATAGCATTTCGAGCCGACCGATCAGCGCGGCGAGAATGCGGCGGCGGGCGCGCTGCGGATCGGGAATGCCCTCGGCCGGCCGTTCGGAGATGCCCAGCAATTCCGCAAATGGGGCGATGTCGGTTCCAGATCCAAGCCGTTGCAGGAGCTTTCCGCGTTTTTCGGCCGGCGTATCGGCCGGTTTGAAATCCGCGGAGTGCTGGATTTGCGCCATGACTGGCGCCAGCGCGCTGCCTTGACTATGCGGCTGGCAGAAATAACGCAGGCACATATGCGCCTCGGCTTTCAGGCGCTCTTCCAGCGCTGCCGTCAGGCGCGATTTGCCGATGCCGGCCTCGCCGGAAAGCAGCACGACCCGGCCTTCGCCCTCGTTGATCTGTTGCCAGCGGCGAAGCAGAAGCTCCACCTCCTCGTCGCGGCCGACAAGCGGCGCAAGCGTTGCGTCGCGCAACGCCTCGAAGCGGCTCGCGATACTGCGTTCGCGTAAAATCTTCCAGGCGGCGACCGGCGCGGCGAAACCTTTCAATTCTGCGGGCTCGATCGGCTCGTATTCGAACAGTTCGCCGGCGAGCCGCCGCGTGGTGGTATCGATCACGGCCGTATTCGGCGATGCCGCCGACTGCAGCCGCGCTGCGAGATTGGGTGTCTCGCCGACCACGTTGCGCTCCTGCGCCTCACCGGTGCCGACTAGTTCGCCGACCACGACAAGGCCGGTGGCGATGCCGATGCGGATTTTGTGGCCGCCTTGCGCGAATAATTTGACGATCGCCTCGGTCAGCGCCAGCGCCGCGCGCACGGCGTTCTCAGCGTCGGCTTCGTGCGCCTCTGGATAGCCGAAATAGATAAGCACGCCGTCGCCCATATATTTGGCGACATAGCCACCGAGACGCGTGACGACGTCGGTGGTGCATTTGTGATAGGCGGCGATCACATCCCGCAAATCTTCCGGGTCGATCTGGGTCGACAGCGCGGTCGAGCCGACGAGATCGCAGAACATGACTGTGAGCTGCCGCCGCTCGGCGGCGGACGTGGCCCGTGGGAGCGGCCGTGCCGGTGGCGCCTCAGTCGGGGCGTGGGAAGAGGTCGCCGGTGCCGCGGGGCCGCCGAACTTGGCGCCGCATTGCGCACAAAATTTCGAGCCCGGCGCATTGGCATGACCGCAGGCGACACAATTTGACGCCTGCGGCGTGCCGCATTGCGGGCAGAAGCGGGCGTCGAAAGGAATGACCGCCTGGCAATTTGAGCACGCTTTCGTCGCAGGCATGCAAATGTATAGCGCGGCATGCCGCGTAGCCGCAAAGCATTCCGCCCCATGCACGGCGCGACATGGCGCTTTCATCCCGCTATAAAGCGCAGAGCCATCGGCGCCGCGGGCCTCAAGGGCTCGCCGAGAACGGCCGGGCTTTCAGGGGATTCATGCAGCGTAAGGTCATCATTTCATGTGCGGTCACCGGCTCGGCCGACACGCCCGGGCGCAACCCGGCGGTGCCGGTGACGCCCGAGCAGATCGCCAATTCGGCGCTCGACGCCGCCGAGGCCGGCGCCGCGATCGTGCATATCCATGTGCGCGATCCGAAGAGCACCAAGCCGAGCATGGACGGCGCGCATTACCGCGAAGTGGTGGAGCGGATCAGGGCGAAAAACGGCGACGTGCTGATCAACCTGACCACCGGCCCGGGTGCGCGCTTCAGCCATGACGAGAACGATCCGTCCAAACCCGGCCCCGGCAGCTCGCTCAAATCGCCGGCCGAGCGCGTGCGCCATGTGGTCGAGCTCAAGCCCGATATCTGCAGCCTCGACATGGGCAGCCTCAATATGGGCGACCGCGTTTTCGTCAACACGCCGTCCCATCTGCAGGCCATGGCTGAGGCGATCAAGGCCGCCGGGGTGACGCCCGAACTGGAAGTGTTCGAGACCGGCCATTTGCTGCTTGCCAAGCGCTTTCTCGAGCAGGGCTTCGTCAAGCCGCCGGGTATGTTCCAGATCTGCCTGGGGATTTCCTGGGGCCAGCCGGCAACGCCGGAAGCGATGACCTATATGCGCAATCTGTTGCCGCCGGAGGCGCCGTGGTTTGCCTTCGGCATTTCGCTGCACCAGTTCCCGATGGTGGCGCAGACGTTATTGCTCGGGGGGCATCCCCGCGTCGGGCTCGAGGACAATCTGTATCTGGAAAAGGGCAAGCTGGCGCCGAGTAACGCCGCGTTGGTGGAGAAGGCGGCCAAGATCATCGACGTGCTCGGCGATTTCGTCGCCACGCCGCGCGAGGCGCGGCAGATTCTCGGCATCGCTCCGACCAGCGCGTGAGCCGGCGCCACACGCTCTCACGGCCGGCCCGCGCGCTCCACACAACATTCCAACAACAAAAAGGATCGCCATGCCCATTCGCGTCGCCGCTATCGGAGTAAGCCACTGGCACGCGCTCAACGACGCCGCCTATCTGCGCCACCTTCTCGCGATGAAGGACGTCGAACTGGTCGGTGTGCATGATTTCGACTCTGGCCTTGTCGCCAAGCGCGCCGTCGAGGTCGGCAATCCGCCGGTCTTTACCGACTATCACGGCATGCTGAAGGCGCTGCGTCCGGATTTTGTCGTCGCGCTGGGGCGGCACAGCCAGATGGCCGCGATCGCGCATGATCTGATCGACGCCGGCTATCCGTTCCTGATGGAAAAGCCGATGGGCATCAGCGCTCGGGAAGTCGACGCCGTTGCCGAGAAGGCGGCGCGAAAAGACGCGTTCGTCGCCGTGCCGCTGGCGCAGCGCTACAGCGCTTTCGCCGTGCGCGCCCGGGAATTCCTTGCCGCTAAAACGTTCGGTCCGCTGTCGCACATCTATGTGCGCATCAACCGGCCCGCGCCGCCGCGCTATGCGGCCTGGGACTGCCCGTGGATGCTCGACCCGGCCGAGGCCGGCGGCGGCGCCTTGCGCAATCTCGGCCCGCACGGCCTCGACATGTTTTGGCATCTGACCGGCGAGGAGGCCAAGGTCACCGGCGCGCAATTCAGCTCCCGCGCCCACGGCAACAAGGTGGAAGACTACGCCTCGGTGCTGTTGCGCTCGAAAAGCGGCATTCTCGGCACGATCGAAGTCGGTAACACGTTTCCGCGCGACGGCACCGACGGCGAGTGGAAACTCGCCGGCCGCGACGCGCTCCTCACCATGAAAGACGGCGTGGTGAAGCTTGCCGCCAAGGATGGCGACACGGTTTTGCCCGGCGTCGATCTCACTGCGCCTTATTTTACCGCGGTGCGCGACGCGCTCGATCACTGGCGAGACGGCAAGGCGCCACCGATCACCGTGCAGGATTGCGCCCGCCTGGTCCGGCTGATCGATCAGGCTTATGCGTTGGCGCCTGCTTCCGCATAAGCGCTGTTCTGTCGTTCCGGGGCGCGGCTGCGCGCAGGAAGCCCGGAATCCATAATCGCTGACCTGTGGTTATGGATTCCGGACTCGCCGCTTCGCGGCGATTCGGAATGACAGGATTCTAAAATGATGAAGGCCCGGGATCGCTCCCGGGCCTCCGCATTTCCACGTCGCCTGACGTGCAGATTAGAAATCCATCCCGCCGCCGCCGGGCATCGCCGGCATCGAGTCTTTCTTCTTCGGCAGTTCGGCGACCATCGCCTCGGTGGTGATGAGAAGGCCGGCGACCGAAGATGCGCCTTGCAGAGCCTGGCGCACGACCTTGGTCGGGTCGATGATGCCCTTCTTCACCATGTCGACATATTCGCCACCCTGGGCGTCGAAGCCGTAGCCATAGCTCGAGTTCTCCAGGATCTTGCCGACAATCACGGAACCGTCTTCACCGGCATTGGTGGCGATCTGGCGGGCCGGAGCCTGCAGCGCCTTACGCACGATTTCGACGCCGTGCTTCTGGTCTTCGTTGTGCGTGCGGACCTTCTTCAGCGCTTCGGTGGCGCGCAATAGCGCGACGCCGCCGCCCGGCAATACGCCTTCTTCGACCGCGGCGCGGGTCGCATGCATCGCGTCGTCGACGCGGTCCTTGCGCTCCTTCACCTCGACTTCGGTGGCGCCGCCGACGCGGATCACCGCAACGCCGCCGGCGAGCTTAGCCAGCCGCTCCTGCAGCTTTTCGCGGTCGTAGTCCGAGGTGGTCTCCTCGATCTGCGCCTTGATCTGGACGATGCGGTCCTCGATGTCCTTCTTCTTGCCGCCGCCGTTGACGATCGTAGTGTTTTCCTTGTCGATCATCACCTTCTTGGCCTTGCCGAGCATGGCGAGCGTGACGTTCTCGAGCTTGATGCCGAGATCTTCAGAGATCGCCTGGCCGCCGGTGAGCACTGCGATATCTTGCAGCATCGCTTTGCGGCGATCGCCGAAACCCGGCGCCTTCACTGCCGCGACCTTCAGGCCGCCGCGCAGCTTGTTGACGACGAGCGTGGCAAGGGCTTCGCCCTCGACGTCCTCCGCGACGATCAGAAGCGGCTTGCCGGTCTGTACGACGGCTTCCAGGAGCGGCAGCAGTTCGTTCAGCGCCGAGAGCTTCTTCTCGTTGATGAGGATGTAGG
>JBAQHW010000351.1:0-9596 GCA_049288525.1 Xanthobacteraceae bacterium | reverse complement strand
TGACGGAAATATTGGCGGCGATTTCATTGAGCGAGCGGACGTCGGTGCCGTCGGGCTGACCGTCGGCACCGAGCCTTGCCGCGCGGATCAAGGCGCGGTGCACCACCAGATCGGCATAGCGGCGGATCGGCGAGGTGAAATGCGCGTAGCGGCGCAGATTGAGGCCGAAATGGCCGAAATTCTCCGCCGAATATTCGGCCTGCGCCTGCGTTCGCAATACCACTTCATTGACCAGCCGCTCGACGACGCGACCTTTGACGCGCGACAGGATGGCATTAAAGCCGTCGGGCCGCAGCGTGCCGCCCTTCGGCAGATTGATATCGAGCGTGGCCAGAAACTCGCGCAGCGCACTGAGCTTTTCCGGCGAAGGCTCGTCATGCACCCGATAGATCAGCGCAGTATTTGCCCGTTCGCAGGTCTCGGCGGCGGCGACATTGGCGAGGATCATGAATTCCTCGATCAGCCGGTGCGCTTCAAGCCGCTGCGGCATGATTACGCGATCGACGGTGCCGTCCGATTTGAGCACGATCTTGCGTTCCGGAATGTCGAGGTCGAGCGGTCCGCGCGCGTCGCGGGCGCGCAGCACGGTTCGGTATGCCGCATAAAGCGGCGCGAGTACCCCGCTTGCGATCGGTTCGGTGATCTCATCGGGGCGGCCGGTGACCGCGAGCTGCGCTTGCTCGTAATGCAGTCGCGCCGCGGACCGTATCAACACGCGGTGGAAGCTATGCGAACGCTTGCTCCCGTCGGCGCCGATCACCATGCGAACGGCAAGCGCGGGCCGATCCTCTTGCGGGCGCAGCGAGCAGAGATCGTTGGAGATGCGCTCGGGTAGCATCGGTACGACACGGTCGGGGAAATAGACTGAGTTGCCACGCTTGACCGCTTCGCGATCAAGCGCCGAGCCCGGCCGCACGTAATGGGCGACGTCGGCGATCGCGACGGTGACGATATGCCCGCCGGCATTTTTCGCATCCGGATCGGGGACCGCGTGCACGGCGTCGTCGTGATCCTTGGCATCAGGCGGGTCGATGGTGACGAAGGCAACACTCCGCCAATCTTCGCGGCCGGCCGCCGAGGCTGCACGCGCTGCGTCAGCCTCGTCGAGCACGGCGCGCGAAAACGTGTGCGGGATGTCGTGAGCATGAATGGCGATAATGCTGACGGCACGCTCGCTCTTGAGCGAGCCGAGCCGTTCGACCACGGTGCCGGCCTGCAGTCCGAACCGGCCTTGGCGCGCCACTTCGACGGCGACGAGGTCGCCGTCGACTGCTCCAGCGGTCGCATTGGGCGGAATGGTGAGTTCGCGGCCAAGCTGCTTTTTGTCGATTGGAACGAGCCGCCCGCCGCCCGCCGGCAAACCGCGGAAAATGCCGAGCGTGCGATGCTTGGCGCGATCCATCAGTTTGATCACGCGTCCGCTTGTCTCCTCGCCAGTTTCTTCGATGCGGATCAACGCTCGGTCGCCGACGCCTGCGACTTCGCCCGGTTTGGCGCGTCGCGGGGTGACGATGCGGATCACGGGCGGCGCGCCGTGTACGCCCTCGTCCCACTCGGTCGGACGCGCCAATAACTCGCCGTCCTTGTCGCGGCCGGTGATGTCGGCAAGAACCACGGGCGGCAATGTACCGGCAGGGTGCAGATGCTTGCGCCGGCTGTCGATAAAGCCTTGGTCGGCAAGCTCGCGCAGCATGCGGTTGAGCGCGGCGCGGTCGGTATTCTTGGCGCCGAAGGCGCGCGCGATCTCACGCGTACCGACCTTGCCGCTGCGTGCGCGGATAAAGGCGACGAGTTCATCGCGGGAGGGCAGGCGGTTCATTATGGCCACTCAGGGGCCGGGGGCCCAAGCAAAGACCGCGGAGCGGTCTTATGGCCCCTCACATAGTGATTATTCGGCAGCAGGCGTCGTCTTGCGGGTTTTTCCGGCGGGTTTGTTGGAGCGGGCCGCCGGCTTCTTGCCGGTGGCCTTGATGTGGTGGGCGGTGCCGGGCGAGGGACGCTTGGCCTTGCGCGGCCGAGCATGCGGTGCGGGAGCATTACGCTCGGCGCGAGCATCGAGCAGCGCCACCGCTTCCTCCAACGTGATCGTTTCCGGCGTCTTGTCGGCCGGCAGCGTGGCATTGACGCCGTTATGGCTCACATAGGGGCCATAAC
Organism: Xanthobacteraceae bacterium; assembly: GCA_049288525.1. Lineage (GTDB taxonomy): Bacteria > Pseudomonadota > Alphaproteobacteria > Rhizobiales > Xanthobacteraceae > BOG-931. The sequence continues at coordinate 7,442 of JBAQHW010000351.1, read as the reverse complement.
GGCCTTTCTTGGCGACAATGGCACCGCCCTTGGTCGGGTGGTCACCCACTGCACGTCCCGGGTCGGCACCAAAGCGACCCTTGCGCGGACCCTTAGCCTTTTTTTCCGCGATCAGCGTCACGGCGCGATTGAGGCCGACGGTAAAGACTTCCTCCGGCGAGTCGAGATTGGCGTATATCTTGCCGTGCCGGACGAATGGTCCGAAGCGGCCGATACCGGCCACGATCGGCTCGCCGTCTTCGGGGCTCTTGCCGACTTCGCGCGGCAAAGACAGCAGTGCAAGCGCACGCTCAAGGTCGATTGCGTCGGGCGCGACGTCCTTGGGCAAGCCGGCGCGCTTGGGTTTTTCGCCGCCTTTTTCGGTTTCGCCGATTTGCAGATAAGGTCCGAACCGGCCCGAGCGCACGGTGACATCGAGGCCGCTCACGGGGTCGACGCCGAGCTTCTTGGTGCCGATGTCGGGGGAGCCGTCGGCTTGCGACGACAGTGGGCGGGTGTAGCGGCACTCCGGATAATTCGTGCAACCGATGAAGGCGCCGAATTTGGAGAGCTTGAGCGACAGCCGGCCGTTACCGCAGGTCGGACAGACGCGCGAGTCGCTGCCGTCGGCGCGCGGCGGAAACAGGTGCGGCGACAGCAAGGCATCGAGCGCGTCGATGACTTGCGAGATTTTCAGATCCTTGGTCTCGTCGATGGCGCCGATAAAATCGCGCCAGAAATCGCGCAGCACGTCGCGCCAAGCCACCTCGTCATTGGAAATGAGGTCGAGCTGTTCCTCCAGCCCTGCGGTGAAGTCGTATTCGACATATTTGGCGAAGAAGCTTTCGAGAAAGGCGACGACGATGCGGCCGCGGTCCTCGGGGAAAAGCCGGCGCTTGTCGAGCCGCACATATTTGCGGTCTTTGAGCACTTGGAGGATCGAGGCATAGGTCGACGGCCGACCGATGCCGAGTTCTTCCATGCGCTTGACCAGCGAGGCTTCCGAGTAGCGCGGCGGCGGCTCGGTAAAGTGCTGATCGGCCGCGATTGAGCGCTTCTCCAGCCGTTCGGCCGCGCTCATCGCCGGCAGCCGGCGGGAATCTTCGTCGTCGGGGTCTTCGTCGCGGCTCTCCTGGTAGAGCGTGAGGAAGCCGTCGAATTTCACCACCGTGCCAGTGGCGCGCAGCTCAAGCAGCCGGCTCGCCACTTTGGCTTCGATATCGGCCGTGGTGCGCTCGAGTTCGGCCGACTCCATCTGGCTAGCGACCGTGCGCAGCCAAATAAGCTCGTAGAGCTTGGCCTGATCGGCATCGAGATAACGTCTGGTATCGCGCGGACGCCGCGAAAGCTCGGTCGGCCGAATGGCCTCGTGGGCCTCTTGCGCGTTCTTCGCCTTGGTTTCGTAACGTCGCGGGGACGGCGGCAGATACTCTTTGCCGTAATCTTGCTCGATGACATGCCGTACCGCTGGGATCGCTTCCTCGGCAATCTGTACGCCGTCGGTGCGCATATACGTGATGAGGCCGACGGTCTCGCCGCCGATATCGGCGCCTTCATACAGGCGCTGCGCCACGCGCATGGTATGGGCCGGCGCAAAGCCCAGCTTGCGGCTTGCCTCCTGCTGGAGCGTCGAGGTGGTAAAGGGCGGGTAGGGGTGCCGCTTCACCGGCTTGGCTTCGACCGAGACGACGGTGAAAGCCGCGGTTTCGAGCGCCTGCTTGAAAGCTTCCGCTTCGGCGCCGGAGCCGATGTCGAACTTTTGCAGCTTCTTGCCGTCGGCCCCGATCAACCGCGCTTCGAACGTCTCCTGGCGCGGCGTCGCCAGCGTGGCAAGGAGCGACCAATATTCCTGGGTGACAAATCGTTCGATTTCGAGTTCGCGGTCGCAGACGAGCCGCAGCGCCACCGACTGGACGCGGCCGGCCGAGCGTGCACCCGGCAGTTTGCGCCATAAGACCGGCGACAGCGTGAAGCCGACGAGGTAGTCGAGAGCCCGGCGGGCGAGATAGGCATCGACTAACGCCTGATCGATCGCGCGGGGATGCGCCATCGCCTCGGTCACCGCCTGCTTGGTGATGGCGTTGAAAACCACCCGCTCGACCGTTTGCGACTTGAGCGCCTTCTTTTCCTTGAGAATCTGCAGGACGTGCCAGGAAATCGCTTCGCCCTCGCGGTCGGGGTCGGTGGCGAGAATAAGCTTGTCGGCGTCCTTGAGGGCCCTGGCGATGTCGTTGAGCCGCTTCTGCGCTTTGGGGTCGACCTCCCAATGCATGCGGAAATCGTGGTCGGGCTCCACCGAACCGGTTTTGGCCGGCAAATCCCGAACATGGCCGAACGAGGCCAGGACCTCGTAGCCCTTGCCCAGATATTTGTTGATCGTCTTCGCCTTGGCGGGCGATTCCACCAGTACAAGATTCATTGATAACCCGATGATTCAATAGCCTTTTCGTCGATTCTACTCACGCCATGCAGCGGGGCGGCCGCCGGGAACATGGGTAATGCAGCCCCACCTGTCAAATCGTTACCGCCCAAAACCGGCCTGCCGATATCGGCCAAATGCGTAGCAATCGAGGCAAATATCCGCCTCAACCGTCACTCGTTTTAGTTGTGTTGATATAAATTAATCGCTAAAGTATATGTACGATGGAACTTGTGAGACGGCTCCAGCTCCGGTTGTGCCGATTTCAAACCCGTAGCGTCACAGAACCAATGTCGAATCAAAAGGATGGAAACGGGGGCAATGGTGGGGAAACTCCAGACAATGCGGCGCAATATATTGCCGCGCTCTCCCGTGAGCTGGCGCTAATGGCGCGGCGCAATGGCCTCGATACGTTGAGCTACATTTTAGAAATGGCCCAGATCGAAGCCGATCAAATCGCCAAAGAGTAGGATTTGCGGCTCTACAGGAGCGACACTAAAGCGCCGCCATGGCGCTCGAGCCGGCCGGCGATTTCCAGTTCGAGCAGCACCGTCCGCACCACCCGCGATGAGGTCCGCGACAGCCGGATCAGATCGTCGATCGAAACCGGCGTCGGGCTCAACAAAGCGACGATCCGGCTGCGCTCGTCGGGCGCCGGCTCGGCGAACAGTTCGCCGCCTTCGACATCTTCGCGCTCCGGCTCGCGTGCCGGCATCTCATGGCCGATGATCGGTTGCAGCACGGTGGTGATATCGGCGGCTTCGGTGACCGGCGTTGCTCCTTGCTTGATCAGGCCGTTGGTGCCCTCGGCGCGAGGATCGAGCGGCGATCCGGGAACCGCGAACACCTCGCGGCCTTGTTCGAGCGCCAGCCGTGCTGTGATCAGCGAACCAGATCGTTTCGCGGCCTCGACAATAACGACGCCGAGCGATAATCCGGAAATCAGCCGGTTGCGCCGTGGGAAATCCCGCGCCCGCGGCTCCCAGCCGAGCGGCATTTCGGAAAGCGCAAGGCCGGCCGGCAAAATTGCCTCAAGCAGTTCGACGTGCTCAGGCGGATAGACGCGGTCCTGGCCGCCGGCCAAGACCGCTATCGTTCCAGTATCGAGACTGGCGCGGTGGGCGGCGGCGTCGATGCCGCGCGCCAGACCCGAGACAATGGCGAAACCGGCTTGGGCGAGGCCATGGGTGAGACGCTGCGTGATCTTGGCGCCGGCAGCCGAGGCATTGCGCGAGCCGACAATCGCCACCAGCGGCGCGGTCAATACGGCGGTATTGCCACGCAGGGTTATCAACGGCGGAGCATCGTCGATCATTTGCAGCCGGTGTGGATAGTCGGCCTCGCCGACGCCGATGAAGCGGACTCCGAGCCTGTGCGCGGCCGCGATTTCGCGTAGCGCCTCGTCACGCGAATAAACCTGCGGCGCGGCGCTACCGCCGCGGCGTGCTAATCCGGGCAGCGCTTCGAGCGCCGCATGGGCGCCGCCGAAGTGATTGATTAGGGCCCGAAATGTCCGCGGGCCGACATTTTGGCTGCGGATCAGCCGCAGCCAATCGAGCCGCTGCTCATCCGTTAGCCGGATGGGTTCTGTTGCCTCGCTCACGCCGCCCCCAAATTGACCACCGCAGCCTAGCCTACAATCAGACCGCGAAGGCGGGGAGGCCTAAAAGGTATATGTTGCAAAGCCGCCGCCAAAGCCGCAGAGTCGCGCCGTATTGGCTGCTTCGGAGGCCGGTTCCGTTTTCGTCGCCATTCGGGGGTTCGCGTTTGCACGGAAACCTGACCAAGAGCCGCTTTCACGTCGCCCTGATCAAGCCGTCGCATTACGACCGCAACGGTTATGTTATCCAATGGCGGCGTTCGCTGATCCCCTCGAACAGTCTGGCGAGCGTCCACGGCTTGATCGTCGAATGCGCACAAAACCGCGCGCTCGGTGCCGACGTTGATATCACGGTCGAGGGTTGCGACGAGTGCAACAGCATCGTCGATGTCGAGGGCGTGGCAAAACGCATCCGCGCGGCGGGCGCCGGCATGGTCGGGCTGGTCGGCGTGCAGTCGAACCAGTATCCGCGCGCGCTCGATCTCGCCCGGCAGTTCCGCGCCAAGGGCCTTACCGTGGTCATGGGCGGCTTTCATGTCTCGGGCTGCATTTCGATGCTGCCGAAGTTGCCGGCCGATCTGCAGGAGGCGCTGGATCTCGGCGTTCATCTGTTCGCCGGCGAGGCCGAAGGCCGCATGACCGAGGTGCTGCGCGACATCGCTCTCGGCAACGCCAAGCCGATCTATAATTTCCTGTCCGACATGCCGGAAATGGCGGCGGCGGTTTATCCGATACTGCCGCGCCAAGTGGTGACGCGCGTCGCCGGGCATTATTCGAGCTTCGATGCCGGACGTGGCTGCCCGTTCCAGTGCAGCTTCTGCACCATCATCAACGTGCAGGGACGCAAATCGCGCTATCGCACGTCCGACGACGTCGAGGCCATCGTGCGCGCCAACGCGGCGCAGGACATCACCCGGTTCTTCATCACCGACGACAATTTCGCCCGCAACCGCAATTGGGAGCCTATCCTCGACCGGTTGATCGAATTACGCGAACGGCACGGCTTCAACATCAAGCTTTTGTTGCAGGTCGATACGCTGTGCCACCGTATTCCGCATTTCATCGAGAAAGCGGCACGCGCCGGCTGCACCGCGATCTTTTTGGGCCTGGAAAACATCAATCCCGAATCCCTGATGGGCGCCAAAAAGCGCCAGAACAAGATTTGGGAATATCGCGAAATGCTGCTCGCCTGGCGCAAGCAGAAGGTCATGACCTATGCCGGCTATATCCTCGGCTTCCCGACCGATACGCCGGAAACGATCGCGCGCGACATCGAGATTATCAAGAAAGAACTGCCGATCGATATCCTCGAATTCTTCTACCTGACGCCGCTGCCCGGCTCCGAGGACCATAAGAACCTTTTCATGCGCGGGGTGCCGATGGATCCCGACATGAACAAATACGATCTCGAGCACGCCTGCACCGCGCATCCCTTGATGTCGAAGGAGACCTGGACGCAGGTCTATGCCGACGCGTGGAAGCGCTATTACACCGACGAGCATGTCGAGACCATCATGCGCCGCTGCATCGCCTCGGGCATCAACCGCACCAAGCTGCTCGATTCGCTGACCATTTTTTCCGGCGCGGCGCGGATCGAAGGTGTGCATCCGCTGCAATTCGGGTTTTTCAGGCGCAAGCTCCGCCGGCAGCGCCGTAGTGGCATGCGGATCGTCAGTCCGGTCGCGTTCTATCCGTGGCGTGCGCTTGATTTCCTCAAAACCACCTCGCAATGGCTGCGGCTCGTGTGGCGCTACCGCCGCATCATGGCGCGGGTCGTCGCCGACCCAGCGGCGAGTGCCTATACCGACGAGGCTTTGCAACTCCATACCGGGACCGGCGCTACCGATCATTTCGTCGAAGTCTTCGCCGACAAAATTCCGCACACCCATGGCGCGCCGGCGCGGGCGCCCACTGCGGTGGCCGCCGGATAATCTCGAAGTAGCGGAATTCAAGTCGCCGATTTCCGACCGATCCTGCTTTCGGTACCGCGGATCAGCCGCACGATATTGGCGCCATGCATGAGCCACAGCAGCACTGCAAGCAGCGCGAACAGGTCCGCAAGCCGAGCCTCGCCGTGCCATGCAAGCACGAGCGGAGTGGTGGCGCTCGCGATCAAGGCTGCAAGCGAGGAATAACGCGTCAGCGCGGCAACGCCGAGCCAGATTACGGCAAAGGCCAAAAGCGCAATCCAGGCGTTAAAGCCGAGCAAGAGGCCGACGAAGATAGCGACGCCCTTGCCGCCCTTAAAGCCGAGCCAGATCGGAAACAGATGGCCGAGAAATGCGCCGGCCGCCGCGCACGTCGCGGCTTGCGGCTCCCAAAGGTAAAGCGCGATGAGCACCGCGGCGGTGCCTTTGAGCATGTCGCAAATGAGCGTCGCCGCGGCGAGCCCCTTGCGGCCGGTGCGCAGCACATTGGTCGCCCCGATATTGCCGGAGCCGATGCTGCGGACGTCCGGTGCGCCGGCAAGCCGGGTGATAATGACGCCAAAGGGAATTGAGCCGCACAGATAGCCGATACCGAGGGCCTCGGCGTTGTCGATGGTCCAATCGATCGGAGGCAGCATGGCGATTCAATAGCGCCTGCCGGCCATTTGCGAAAGACGGCGCGGCGCGATCAGCCGAGCCGCGCTTTAGTCGCGCCGGTCTCGCGCGGCGCAAAACCCGCTGCAATCGCATCGGCTTCGCTCCGGTAGATGACATGCTGCTTCAGTTTGTCGCCGGCCGTCCGCGCCAGCGCGGACAAGCCCGGTGTGAAGGCTTTGCGGGCAAGATCGCCGACCACGAATGGCGCCGCAGCCTCATCTTCGATGTCGCTCTCGCAATAGACGCAGCGCAGCCTGACTTGGTGATGCGCTTCGTCGGCGATGACGTAGAACTTGTTGGCGGCGTATTGCTTCTCGCCCGGATCGCAGGTGATGCAATTGGCATTGCCGCATTGCAGGCCGGTGCCGATCGGCTGGGCATAGACCGGATGCTGGGGCGTGGCGAAGCCGCCCGAGAATTTGTGCAGTGATTTGTTCTTATGCAGATGCAACATCAGCGAGATCAGCGCCATGCGTACCGGCACGCCGTAGGCGGCTTGCTGGAAATAAATGGCCCGCCGGTCGGTATCGAACGAGGCGTCGAGCTCGTTGACCCGCGGCAAGGGGTGCATGACGCTGGCGTCGGAATATTTGGCGTCGCCGAGAAATTTTGCGTCGATTTTGGGATAGGGCCGGTCTTTTTCGGCCCAGCGCTCTTTTTGGAAGCGCGTGACATAGACCGCGTCGGTCTTCTTCTGCACCAGGAAGCCATAGTCGATTTCGGGATCGGGAATGAGCGATAGTTGATGCGGCTGATCCGCCGTGACGTAGAGCGCATCGATCGCCCCGCCCGGCAACTGGCCGGGATCTTTCGAAACCATGCGGCTGTGAAATTCTTCGCGCAGGCGGCGGTCGACATG
>JBAQHW010000350.1:0-2898 GCA_049288525.1 Xanthobacteraceae bacterium | reverse complement strand
GTCCAAGCCTTGCTGGTCCAAGCCTTGCTCGTCCAAGCCTTGCTGGTCCAAGCCTTGCTGGTCCAAGCCTTGCTCGTCCAAGCCTTGCTGGTCCAAGCCTTGCTGGTCCAAGCCTTGCTGGTCCAAGCCTTGCTGGTCCAAGCCTTGCTGGTCCAAGCCTTGCTCGCCAAGCGAACTCATCGTTGCGGCAAGTGCGGTGGCGGCGGCCGCGAACTTTTCCCGGTCTTGCAACTCGAATTCGAAATGGTCGACGGGCGAAGTGTGACCTTTGTCCGCGGGTGCGCCAGGGTGATCGGCCGCGGCCGGCTGAGTCTCGTCTGCGAGCGTCGCTTCGCCTGCCTCGCGAAGCGTGGCGTTGCTTGCATCCTCCCGGCCGTCCGTGCCATCGCCGGATGCTGCGGATATTTGGCGCACGGCCGCGTCGAGCGCATCGCATAGTGCCCGATCGGCGCCGCGCTCGCGAAGTCCGAAAGCAATATCCGCGATTTCTTCCGCTGCCGCGGCGACGTTCGATGTGGTTCTCGACTGATACGAGAGCGCGTCTGCCCCGACCACGGCCGCCTCGATGCGGGCCAGCGCCGCGATCAGCGGCCTGGTGTCAGCGTGCCGGTTACGGCTGGCGAATTCGGTCAAAAACCAGCGGCCGCGCTCGGTTGCCGAGACCGCCGCGTAGACCGCATCATACTCCGTTTCCTGCGGCTGCCCGGCATCGATGCCGGACAACGCCAAGGGACTGTTCGCTGGATCGTTCGCCATTGCGAGACCTAGTGTCCCGATTCCGAAGTTCGCAGTGAACTGCTGCCCCGTTGCGAACTTCGGAATCGAAAGGACACTAGTAAGGTACTGATCTAGTGTGGCTTTAGCCCACAATTCCCACCACGAGCGCAACTGAAATAATGGTGCAGAGTTCTGAACCGCCACACTGGAGCGAATCAATCGCATAAACAGGCTGCGCGCAATCCAATTACGAACCCTAGTTGCCGGGATACCCACAGGGTTATGCGCAAAATGCAACGCCGGCGCCGGCCCGGAGCCGCTTGTAAGGGCGGCTACCTAACAGACATCAGCCCCACAGGACCGCCGCGGACGGATAAACAAGGCTGCCTTCGTAGCTCAGTCCATCGGCGCGATCCTTCGCCAGCAACAGCGGACCATCGAGATCCACCACGCTGGCGGCTTGCGCGACCAGCATGGCCGGCGCCATCGCCAGTGAGGTCGCAACCATGCAGCCGACCATGATGGTTAAGCCGATCCGCTCCGCCTCGGCAGCGAGCGCAAGTGCCTCGGTCAAGCCGCCGGTCTTATCGAGCTTGATATTGATGGCGTCGTATTTCCTCGCGAGGCCTGCAAGCGACCTGCGATCGTGAACGCTCTCGTCGGCGCAAACCCGAATGGGCCGCTTCTGGCCGGCAAGCGCTGCGTCACGCCCTTCCGGCAGTGGCTGCTCGATCAGCGTGACGCCCGCCTCCGCGCATACGGCAAGATTTTGCGCAAGATTGGTTTCATTCCACCCTTCATTGGCATCGACGATGAGCTCGGCCTGGGGTGCCGCACGCCGCACTGCGGCGATCCTCGGGCCGTCGCCCTCGGCGGCGCCAAGTTTCACCTTGAGCAAGGGCCGGAAGCCGGCGCGTTCCGCCGCCTCAGCCATCGCCTCCGGCGCCGCAAGCGAAATCGTATAGGCGGTCATGAGCGGCTTGGGCGCCGCGATGCCAGCCAATTGATAGGCGCGGCATCCCGCCTGTTTCGCTGCAAGATCCCAAAAAGCGCAATCGAGCGCGTTGCGCGCAGCGCCGGGCGGCATCGCCGCCTGCAGCGCCAAGCGGTCGAGGCCATTGCGCAGGGCCGGCCGCATCGCCTCGATCGCGGCGGCGACCGCCTCCGGCGTTTCGCCGTAGCGCGCATAGGGCACGCATTCGCCGCGGCCGCGACAGCCCGCCTCGCGCAGTTCCGCCGTCACCACGACGGCTTCGGTCTTGCTGCCGCGGCTGATGGTGAAAGCCGACGCCAGCGGCCAGTGCTCGATCTGAACGGAAAGCTCCATGCCGGAAGCGAGTATGACTGCAGCACAAGGCCGTGCTCAAGGGCGCGATAGGCCGTCAGGCGGCGATGCCGGTCTTTTCGTGCAGCGGCAGTTCCGGCTCTTCGTCCGGCAGCGGCGGCGTGCCGGCACTGCGATCGATCCAATGGATGATTTCGAAGCTGCCGTCCTCATGCTCGGCGAGCGCCGTGCAGCTTTCGACCCAATCGCCGCAATTCATGTAACGGATGCCGAGCGTATCGTGCATCACGGCATGATGGATATGGCCGCAAATGACGCCATCGACCTTATGGCGTTGCGCTTCCTCGGCCAATGTCTGTTCGTACGCGCCTATATAGTTGACCGCGTTCTTGACCTTGTGCTTCGCCCATTGCGACAGCGACCAGTAGCGGAAGCCAAGCCGGCGGCGGATGGCGTTGAAATAGCGGTTGATCAGGATGACGAGATCGTAGGCGGTGTCGCCGAGCAGCGCGAGCCAGCGCGCGTGCTTGACCACCATGTCGAACGCGTCGCCATGGACGACGAGATAGCGGCGGCCGTCGGCGGCCTCGTGAATGATGGTCTCGACAACCTCGATGCCGCCGAAATGGGTGCCGTAATAGTTGCGGAGAAACTCGTCGTGGTTGCCCGGCAGGTAGACGACACGGGAACCCTTGCGCGCCTTGCGCAATAGTTTTTGCACCACGTCGTTGTGCTGCTGCGGCCAGTACCAGCCCGATTTCAACTGCCAGCCGTCGACGATGTCGCCGACCAGATAGATGGTGTCGGCGTCGTGATAACGCAGGAAATCGAGAAGGTGCTCGGCTTGGCAGCCGCGCGCGCCGAGATGCACATCGGAAATGAAGAGCGTACGGAAC
>JBAQHW010000349.1:0-7294 GCA_049288525.1 Xanthobacteraceae bacterium | reverse complement strand
GTTTGGCACCTCGATGTCGGCTCATCACATCCTGGGGCTGGAGCAGGTCCCAAGGGTTCGGCTGTTCGCCGATTAAAGTGGTACGTGAGCTGGGTTCAGAACGTCGTGAGACAGTTCGGTCCCTATCTGCCGTGGGTGTAGGAGAATTGAGAGGATCTGTCCCTAGTACGAGAGGACCGGGATGGACGTACCTCTGGTGGAGCTGTTGTGGCGCCAGCCGCAGTGCAGCGTAGCTATGTACGGACGGGATAACCGCTGAAGGCATCTAAGCGGGAAACCCACCTCGAAACGAGTTCTCCCTTGAGAGCCGTGGTAGACCACCACGTTGATAGGCCGGGCGTGTAAGTGCGGCAACGCATTCAGCTTACCGGTACTAATAGCTCGATTGGCTTGAACGCTCTCATTAGTTAATGCTCATTCCAGAAAGACGTCCGTCATGGCCGGACTTGTTCCGGCCATCCACGTCTTCGTGGCAAGAAAGATCAACAAGCGTCTGGGTCGCGAGACCCGCGGATCAAGTCCGCGGGCTTCGCTCACTCCGTTCGCTCGGTTTGCTTCACAGTTCCGTTCTTCGCCGACCTGGTGGTCATAGCGAGGAGCCTCTACCCGATCCCATCCCGAACTCGGCCGTCAAAGTCCTCTGCGCCGATGGTACTAAGCCTCAAGGCTTGGAAGAGTAGGTCGCCGCCAGGTCTGCCAAGAACGGAACGCAAATCCTCTTCACAATATCGATCAAAAAGCCGCCGCGGATGCCTCCGTGGCGGCTTTTTGTTGGCTAGTCGTTATTGCGAGTGGAGCGAAGCGCAGCGTAATCCGCCATGAGTGGAAAACCCTGCGGCAGGTTATACCGGGGCCTGCGCCTATAGACTCGAATGTGGACGGCGAACTTCACTAAATCCCCAGCGCGAAAGGTTGCCTGTTGCCTCAAGCTTACCGGCATCAACGAGAGCGCGGACGCGTGCCGCAATCGCATCGAGTTTGGTTTCTTCACCGATATTTTGGGAAACTATAGCGATGACCCGAGCGACCTTCCGCCATCGCCCGCTCGCGGATGAAAGAATCAGACTGTCTACTCGACCATTCATAGCGTCCGGCCTTTTCGATCAACAATCCACTTCTGCTGGCGGTTAGGCTACATCCCCGTTTGGTTACCGCCACAGTCCTCGGAAACCTGCCCCATGATGAACTCATACAGCGTTCTTCCCATTCCGCGGTAGTCGCCTCTTCCCAGCTGATTACGTCTCATCAAGTCCAGACAGAAGCTCGTCGCTTCAGCCCAGTCCTGTTGGCACTCTGGTCGATCCGGATAGGAATTCCTCGGCAGGTTGCGGGGGTTGATGTTCGGAATGGCTGGCGGAGGCATGATTTCAGTTTCCGGTCATCCCAAGCGGCCAATCCGAGGCGGCGGCTTGCCTCGGGCGTCGGCGAGGATGGTCCGGATTTCGTTTCGCTCCATCCCGGCTGCTATGATGTGACATGACCGGAGTCACCGACAGCCGCATCTATCGCCCGCACGTCGCGCGCAATCGCGATCCGATCCTCGACGTGCTGCGGCGGGTGCTGCCGCCGCGCGGGCTGGTGCTCGAAATCGGCAGCGGCAGCGGCGAACACGCCGCCTACTTTGCCAAGGTGTTACCGGCTCTCACCTGGCAACCGACCGACCCTGACGCCGACGCGCTGGCCAGCATCGCCGCGCATCGCGCGAAAGCCGGTTGCGTCAATCTCCTGGAACCGCGCCGCCTCGACGTAACGTCGGAGATTTGGCCGGTCGAGCGCGCCGATGCGATGATCTGCTGCAACATGATTCACATCGCGCCGTGGCCGGCCTGCGAGGGTCTAATCGCCGGCGCGGCGCGCGTCCTTTCCGCCGGCGGCATTCTCCATCTCTATGGCCCCTACACGATCGGCGGCCGCCATACCGCACCGAGCAATGCGGCGTTCGACGCCGACCTGCGCGCGCGCAACCCGGCGTGGGGCATCCGCGATCTCGATGCGGTGACGGCTTTGGCCGAAAAGTGCGGGCTGTCACGCGTCGAGACGGTCGAGATGCCGGCCAATAATCTCAGCGTGATCTTCCGTAGCGCCGTTTGACCTTTGGATTTTCTTAATGCCCGACGCATGAAAAAATAGCGTTGTCGGACCGAATAATTCGTCGGTGGGAATAACACTATGAAAGCCGCGATCGTGCGGGAGGCCGGCAGACCTCCCGTCTATGCCGAGTTCGAGGAACCGCGCCCGGCGGCCGGGGAGGTTCTGATCGACGTCGCCGCCGCGCCGCTCAGTCATGTGACCAAATCGCGAGCGTCGGGCGCGCATTACAGCGCGACGGCGGCGTTCCCGTTCATGGCCGGGCTTGACGGCGTCGGGCGGCGTGCGGACGGCAGCCGCGTCTATTTCCTGATGCCGCGCGCACCGTTCGGCAGCATGGCTCCCCGAGCGGTCGTCGATGCGGCGCACTGCGTGCCGCTCCCTGACGATATTGACGACGCCACCGCCGCGGCGATTGCAATCCCTGCCATGTCGTCGTGGGTGGCATTGAAGGAGCGGGCGAAGTTCGTTGCCGGCGAGTCGGTGCTGATCAACGGCGCCACCGGAACGTCGGGCCGGCTGGCCGTGCAGATCGCCCGCCACCTCGGCGCCACGAGGATCGTTGCGACCGGACGCGACCGCGATGCTCTCGCGGCGCTGTCCTCGCTCGGCGCCACTGCCACCGTCGCCTTGCAGCAGGACGATGCCGCAATCGCCCGCGCGTTGGCGCAAGAATTCGAGAGCGGCGTCGACGTTGTATTGGATTATCTGTGGGGACCGAGCGCCGAACGCCTGCTTGCCGCCGCGGCGAAGATCGGCAAGGCGCTTCGCTTCGTGCAGATTGGCTCGATCGGCGGCGCGGCCATTCCTTTGCCCGCGCATACGCTGCGGTCCTTTCCGCTCGACCTCATGGGCAGCGGCATCGGCAGCATTCCTCAGCCGCGCATGCTTATTGCGATGGGCGAGGTGCTGGGCGCGGCGGCAGCGGCCGGACTGACAACCGCCCTTAAAACCGTGCCGCTTACCGAGGTGGAGCAACACTGGTCATCGCTTGATCCGCGATTGCGGACGGTTTTTCTCTGCCGGGAGGCGTAATTAGACCTTAGGCGCGCGCCGTGCGTGCCCAAGCATAAACTCCGCGCCTAATCCGCCGATTTCGATTAGCTTGCGGCGGGTTCCGCCTTCGGTTAACCCGCCCCACAAAGCCATCCCAGAGGAAACCGCCCATGCCCACCAACCGCGTCTACAACATTGCCGTCATCCCCGGCGACGGCATCGGCAAGGAAGTGATTCCGGAGGGCGTGCGCGTGCTCGAAGCCGCGGCCAAGAAATTCGGCTTCGAGTTGCGGCAGGACAATTTCGACTTCGCCTCCTATGATTATTACGCCAAGCACAATCGCATGATGCCGGAGGACTGGAAGGAGAAGATCGGTCGCCACGATGCGATCTTTTTCGGCGCGGTGGGCTGGCCGGCCAAAATTCCCGACCACGTCTCGCTGTGGGGCTCGCTTATTCTGTTCCGGCGCGAGTTCGATCAATACGTCAACCTGCGCCCGGTGCGGCTGATGCCTGGCGTGCCGTCGCCGCTAGCGGGCCGCAAGCCCGGCGATATCGATTTCTGGGTGGTGCGCGAGAACACCGAAGGCGAATATTCGGCGATCGGCGGCCGCATGTTCGCCGGTACCGAGCGCGAGGTGGTGGTGCAGGAGACAGTGCTGTCGCGAATCGGCGTCGATCGCGTGCTCAAATTCGCCTTCGATCTGGCGCGCAAAACGCCGAAGAAGCATCTGACCTCGGCAACCAAGTCGAATGGCATCGCCATCACCATGCCGTACTGGGACGAGCGCGTCGAAGCGATGGCGAAGAATTTCCCCGACGTGAAATGGGACAAATATCACATCGACATTCTCACCGCGCTGTTCGTGCTCAAGCCCGACAAGTTCAACGTGGTGGTCGGCTCGAACCTGTTCGGCGACATTCTTTCCGACCTCGGTCCGGCCTGCACCGGGACCATCGGCATCGCGCCGTCGGGCAATATCGATCCGGAACGCCGTTTCCCCTCGCTGTTCGAGCCGGTGCACGGCTCGGCGCCGGATATTGCCGGGCAGGGCATCGCTAATCCGATTGGGCAAATCTGGTCCGGCGCGATGATGCTGGAACACCTCGGCGAGATGGAAGCCTCAGCCGCCATCGTCAATGCGATCGAGCGGGTGCTGGCCGAGCCCAAGCTGCGCACCCGCGATCTGGGCGGCGCCGCCGACACAGTGACCTGCGGCACAGCGGTGGCGCAGGCGTTGGGATAGCACTAGCAACGAAACGGGCTGGCACTAACAACAAAGGAAATTCGTCATTTTTCTGTCATCCGAGTTGTGGTACCGAAAATGCCTCGGCGCGTCGCGGGGGCTGCGCCCAAAAATGACATCCGGACGCCTTCGTCGTCGCCACTTCTCCAGGTTCATCCAATCCGAGAGTTCCCGGGTATGAGCCCCGGTGCCGCCGCCCGTGAGATGGGCCCATGAGATGGATTGATATTCTCGGTTACGTAGCCTCTGCGAGCGTGCTCATCACCTTCTGCATGAGCACGATGGTGCCGCTGCGCATCATCGCCATCTGCAGCAACGTGCTGTTCGCCGCCTTCGGCGCGTGCGCCCATATTTATCCCGTGCTGGTGCTTCATCTCGTCCTATTCCCCGTCAATGTCACCCGGTTGGTCCAGATTCTGCGGCTCATCAGGGGCGTGCGTGAAGCCCACGCCTCTGACCTGTCGATCGAAAGTCTGCTTCCCTTCATGTCGCATCGCTGGGTGACGGCCGGGCAGGTTCTGATCAATAAAGGCGAGGCAGCGGACCGGATGTACTATCTGGTCGACGGCAAAATGAAGGTTGTCGATTTCGACAAGACGATGGAGCGTGGCGCGGTCATCGGCGAGATCGGCATTTTTGCCCGCAACCAAAAGCGTACCGCTACGGTGGTGGCCGAGACCGACTGCGAAATCTACGAGATGAACGAAAGCAAGGCCAAGCAGCTTTATTTCCAGGACCGCGCGTTCGGTTTCGCGGTGCTACAGCTCATCATCGCCCGCCTGCTGGAAAATACCGAGCTGCTGCGGTCCGCACGGGCAGCAAAAGCGACGGAAGAGACCCCAGACACCATGCAGGCGGCTTAGCCGTCCGCACTCAAACATTTTCAATGAAGCGTGATCTTTCGGAAAACCGCTGCCGCCCTCGGATCGCAAACCCGAGGGGCAGGCATTTTCCGCATCATGCTTTAGCGGCCTGTCAGCCACACCGCGTCGGCGGCAAGCTCCGGCCAGCCGATGGCGCGGCTTGAGCGCTGCGCTGCCTCCGCCGGATTGAGCTTGCCATCCCAGCGCGCCGCGGTGATGCGCCGGCCGGAAAAGCCATTCGCCTCATCGGACATTAGCCAGGCCGCCGGTGGCCCCATGATTTCCGGCCGCAGCATCCGATCGCGCGGCCAGCCATTTTCGTCCGCAATCATCGGCGTGTCGGTCGGGCCGCCCGGCACCAGCACGTTGACGGTAACGCCGCTGCCGTCGAGCTCCTTGGCCCACACCGCCGACATCGACTCCAGCGCCGCTTTGGCCGCGCCATAGGGCAATACGCGCAGCATCGTCACATAGCTCGTGGTGTTGTTGACGACGCGGCCGAAGCCGGCGTTTTTCATATCCGGCAGTGCGGCGCGCACCAGCATGATCGGCGCACGCACAAAGATCGCCATGAAGCGGTCCCAGATTACGGGCGTCAGCTCTTCGATTCCGGGCGCGCGTGCCTCGGCATCGGGCCGCACGCTCGACATGCCGATACCGGCATTGTTGATCAGCGCTTCGATGGCGCCGAAGCGGGCGTGGGCCGCGGCAATGGCGCTTTGACACGCGGCTTCGCCGGCGAGATCGGCGACGATCGGATGCAGGCGGTCTTTGGCTCGCTCATGCCGGGCCGCGAGCCGCTCAAGCGCCGCCTGATCCCGGTCGACGGCGGCGACCTTATGGCCGGCGGCGAGCAACGCTTCGGTCATGACCCGGCCGATGCCGCCGGCCGCCCCGGTCAGCAGCACCACGCGGCCGCGCTGCGAAGGAGATGATGTCATCGGCATTGCTCCCAAACGATCGGCAGGCGCTCGTCACTCCGCGGCTTGCGCCTGCGCGTGCTGACGAAATTTCGGCATCACCTCCTGGGCGAGAAGCCGCATGGAGTCGCGCTCCCACGCACCGTTCGGCCCACTCCAGTCAAGCCCGGTCATCAACAGCGAACCGAAAGGGCCGACGTCGTCGCGGAGCGCTACCAGTTTGTCGAGCACGGTCTTGGCGGAACCGTAGATCACGTTGCCCTCGGTGATCACCTCGACCGTCGCCTCCTCGTCGCTCATGTCGACGCGCGGTTTCAGCGCCGAGAGGATGCCGACGCGTGACAATACTTCGCGCATGTAAGTGAAGAAGTAGTGGTTCGAGCCCTGTTCGCCGAAAACGCGATCACGCGCCTCGGCGTCGCTGGGCGCCACCATGATATTGCGTGAGACGCGCCAGTTATCGCCGCGTGCCGTTCTGCCGGCTTCGGCGCTCGACTTGCTGTATATCTGCCAATGCGACGCAATTGCGCTCAACGGCACGTTATTGCCGGTGATGATGCCCCAGCCTTGCAATCCGGCGACCCGCGCTGTCGGCGAATTCCGGCTGGCGACCGACATTGAAATCGGCGGCCCGCCCTTGCGGAACGGCTTCGGCATATAGCCGATACCGAGGCTTGGAATGATGGCATCCTTGATGCTCACGGTCCAGAATTCGCCTTCGATATCGTAGGGCGGATTCTGCGCCCAGATGCGCTGGATAATGCTGATCGATTCCTTTGCCTTGCGGGCGCGCAGCTCGCGATCGGCATTGTCGAACAATTCGAAATCAGAAAGCAGCCCGCCCTGGCCGATGCCGAGCATGAACCGGCCGCGGCTCATGTGATCGAACTGCGCGACTTCGGCGGCGACGACCACAGGATGATGGTTGGGCAAACAGATCACCGCGGTGCCGAAGTTGAGATTCTTGGTGCGCGGCAACAGCCCCGCCATGAACATCAACGGCGACGGGATCGGCTCGGTGGTCGCCGAAAAATGCTCGCCGAGCCACAATTCGTCGAAGCCGAGCGCGTCGGCGTAGAGCGATTTCTCCTCGTCCTCGGCGAGCGTGTCGGTGAACGAACGCTCCGGCGGATGCACCGGCATCATGAACATTCCGAGACGCATCGGTTTCCTCCGCCTT
>JBAQHW010000348.1:0-2682 GCA_049288525.1 Xanthobacteraceae bacterium | reverse complement strand
CGTTTCATCTCGGCCTGATCGGGCTGGTGCAATTTATTCCTGCCGTCGGGCTGTTCGTCTTTACCGGCCACGTCGCCGATCACTACGACCGGCGCTGGGTCGCGTGCATCGCCCAGGTCACCGAGGCCCTCGCGGTCGCCGTGCTGGCCTTGGCCAACGCGACGGACGGGCTGACGCCGGCGCTGCTTCTCGCCATGGCGTTCATGGTCGGCACCGGACGTGCGTTCGAGCAGCCGAGCCTGCAGTCGGTACTGCCCAATATCGTACCGAGCGCAGAGCTGCCCCGTGCCATCGCCGGCTCGAGCTCGGCCTCGCAAACCGCAGTGATTGCCGGACCGGCGCTTGGCGGCATGCTGGTCGAGATCAACCCGACCTTGGTGTACGCGGTCTGCGCGCTGTTATGGATTTCGGCCGGACTGGTGATGCTCGGCATCGCCATAGAAGCCAAATCGGCAGCCAATGCCAAGCGGGAAGCCGAGTTGCAAGGTGAACCGCCGGCAACAAAGCCGGCGGCTCGAGCGCCGCGCGACCTGAAAACCTTATTCAGCGGGCTGACTTTCATCCTCCACCAAAAGGTCGTGCTTGGCGCCATATTGATCGATCTGTTCGCGGTGGTGCTCGGTAATCCAATGGCGGTCTTGCCGATCTTCGCGCGCGACATTTACCTCGCCGGCCCGCTTGGTGTCGGGGTGCTGCGCGCGGCGCCGGCGGCCGGCGCCATTGCCACGGCGCTGGTTCTGGCGCGCTGGCCGATCGCCGGCCGCGTCGGCCGCATCATGTTCGTCACGGTGACGATCTATGGCGTGGCGACAATCCTGTTTGGCTTGGCGGGACGGTTTGGCCTCGCCTTGATCGCGCTCGCCGTGGTCGGCGCCGCCGATACTGTCAGCGTCGTCATTCGCCAGACCATGGTGCAATTGCGCACGCCGGATCATATGCGCGGCCGCGTCTATGCGGTGAATTCGATGGTGACGAATACCTCGAACCAGCTCGGCATTTTCCGCGCCGGCACCGCGGCCGCGCTATTCGGCGCAGTGCCCTCGGTCCTTATTGGCGGGCTGAGCACCATCGCCATCGTCCTGATTTCGACCAAGATTTTCCGCGAATTGTACGGCGCCGACCGGTATCACGAGGAGCGGGTTTGACGCCGCACCGCGTGGCCCTTTCGGCCTTGCCGCCGGTGCGGCATCATGGCGGGGCTGGGATTCGCCAAAGAGCAAGAGGACGACTTATGCGACTGCTCACGATCGTTTGCTTGGCCGCAGCACTCGCCACGACTGCTGCGCCGGCGCGGGCGGCCGCACCTTGCGGCGGCGATTTCAATACCTGGCTCGCAGGCGTAAAGCAGGAGGCCGCGGCCGACGGCATTTCGCAACGCACGATGCAGACCGCTCTGGCGGGCGTGACCTACGACCCGACCATCATTGCGCGCGACCACGCCCAGGGCGTCTTCAAGCAGAGCTTCGAGCAGTTCTCCGGCCGCATGGTGCCGCCGCGACTCGCCCGCGCCCGGCAGAAGATGCTGCAATACGCCTCGCTATTGGAACGCATCGAACAGCAATACGGCGTACCGGGCGGCGTCATTGTCGCCATCTGGGGCCTGGAAACCGATTTCGGCGCCGATACCGGCCATTTTGCCACCATCCGCTCTTTGGCGACGCTGGCCTTCGATTGCCGGCGGCCCGACAAGTTCCGCGGCGAGCTTATCGCCGCGCTGCGCATCGTCGATCGCGGCGACATGACACCCTCGGCAATGCGCGGCGCCTGGGCCGGCGAGATCGGCCAGACCCAGTTCCTACCGTCGTCCTATCTGAAGTTTGCCGTCGACTACGACGGCAACGGCCGCCGCGATCTGATCCACGATGTGCCCGACGTGCTCGCCTCGACCGCAAATTATCTCAAAGGCTACGGCTGGCAGCGCGGCCAGCCGTGGGGCGAAGGCACCGCCAATTTCCAGGTGCTGCTGCAATGGAACGCTTCGGAAGTCTACACCAAGACGGTCGCCTATTTCGGGCAACTGCTTGAATCCCGGCAATAGCGCGCTTCAGCGCCGAGCCAGCGCTCCAGAAAGATCGTGAGCCAGGCGCGCGCCGAGTAATCGTAGACGGCGCGGTCGGCGAAATGTTCGTGGCGCGGCTTGGCGCCGGGCAAATCCATGCGGTCGTGGCCGCGCGTGGTCCATTTGTGCATCATGGCGTGAGTCACGTCGGGGTGGAATTGCAAGGCGAAGCCGCAACCACAGCGGATCGCCTGGACTTCGAACGTGTCGCCCTTGGCCAGAAGCGCGGCGCCCGCCGGCAGATCGAAGCCCTCGCGGTGCCATTGATAAACGCATTCCGGCCAGGTTTCGACCACCGCGAGCCCGGCGGCGGTCGGCCGGATCGGGTAGTAGCCGATCTCGGCCCGGCCTTGCGGATGCCGAAAGACTTTGCCGCCGAGATGCTGCGCGAACATCTGGGCGCCGAGGCAGATGCCGAGAAACGGCTTGTTCTCCTTCAGCGGCACGCCGATCCACTCGGTCTCGCGGCGGATGAAATCGTCCGGATCGTTGGCGCTCATCGGACCGCCGAAGATGATGGCGCCGGCATGCTCGGCGAGCGTCGCCGGCAGCGGGTCGTCGAAGCGCGGCCGGCGCACGTCGAGCGGATAACCGAGATCGCGCAGCGCATTGCCGATGCGGCC
>JBAQHW010000347.1:0-45872 GCA_049288525.1 Xanthobacteraceae bacterium | reverse complement strand
CCAACACTTCGCATTGAGAGGCGGCGGCAATGGGCTATCTTGTCTTTTTCGGCCTGCCGGTTGTCGGTCTTGTCCTGGGATTGCCGATCTTTCTCATCCTGCTGGTGACCTCGATCGTCGCGGTGCTGACGGTATCGAGCGATATACCGACCGACGCCATTCAAACCTACATGTTCGGCAGCCTCGACAATTTCCCGCTACTCGCCGTGCCGTTTTTCGTGCTCGCCGGCGAAATCATGGCGCAAGGCGGCATCGCACGGCGCATCATCGCCATGGTCATGGCCATCGTCGGCGGCATCCGCGGTTCGCTCGCGGTGACGACCGTGGCAGCGTCCGAACTGTTCGGCGCGATGTCGCATACCGCGGTCGGTACCGTCGTCGCCATGGGCCGGATGATTTATCCGTCGCTCAAGGACGCCGGCTACAATGATCGTTTTGCGGTCGGGCTGATTGCCTCGTCGGGCGCTATTGCCGTTGTCATTCCACCGTCGATCGCCATGATCCTTTACGCAGTGTCGGCGGAGCAGTCGGCTGTCCAGCTATTCACGGCCGGTATTCTGCCAAGCATTCTGATCGGCGTCATCGATGCCGGCTTCGTCATGATTTATGCGCGGTTCAAAGGGGTGCCGCTCGGCGATAAGGCGAAATGGCAGACGGCCTGGAAGACGACCAAGGAAGCGAGCTGGTCCATCGGCTCGCTGGTGGTCATCTTCGGCGGCATCTATGGTGGCGTATTCACGCCGACCGAGGCTGCCGGCGTCGCCGTAGTCTATTCGCTGTTCGTCACCATGGTGATCTACCGGGAGGTCGACCTCCGCCGCTGCTGGCAGATCCTGCTGAGCGCCTCATTTCTCATTTCCCAGATCCTGTTGATCGTGACCTCGGCGGGGATTTATTCCTGGCTGCTGACCACGAGCGGCATACCGCAGCACATTGTGACTTCGATCGATGCGCTACACATGTCGAAATGGGAGCTGCTGCTGATTCTCAATGTCGGTCTGCTGATCGCCGGCAGCTTTCTCGAACCTCCGGCGGCCATTCTTATCCTCACGCCGTTGCTGTTGCCGATCGTGCGCGCTGTGGGAGTCAATCCGATTCATTTCGGTATTATCGTTGCGGTAAATCTGAGCCTCGGCATGTATACGCCGCCGTTCGGGTTGAACCTGTTTTCGTCGCAAGCAATCTTTAATGCGCCGCTCAGCCGGATTTATCTCGGCGTGCTGCCGTTTCTACTGCTTAATTTCATTGCGCTTCTGATCATCACCTATATTCCGGCAATATCGATGGTGCTCTTGCGGCACTGATTTTTTGGTCCCGGCAAATCTGCGGGCGCAATTCGAGCTTTGCATTCAAGGAGATTATTTCTTCATGGCCAAGGCGGTATTGGGCATCATTGGCGGCTCCGGCGTTTACGATCTTCCCGACCTGGAAAAGGTGCGGTCGAAAGCCATCAAGAGTCCTTGGGGGGCACCGTCGGGACCGCTGCGCATCGGTGAGATAGCCGGTCTTCCGGTTGTTTTCCTGTCCCGGCACAATCCGGGCCACCGCCTTTCGCCGTCCGATATCAACTATCGGGCCAATATCGACGTTCTCAAGCGCGCTGGCGTCACCGATCTGATCTCGCTGTCGGCCTGCGGCTCGTTCAAGGAAAACCTGCCTCCCGGCACCTTCGTTCTGATCGATCAGTTTGTCGACCGCACGCACAAACGCGAGAGTTCGTTCTTCGGTAAGGGCTGCGTGGCTCACGTGTCGATGGCACACCCGGTGTCGCCGCGATTGCGTATCCACCTCGCCGAGGCCGCCATGGTGGAGGACATCGCTGTCGTACGCGATGGCACCTATGTCTGCATGGAGGGCCCGCAATTCTCGACGCTTGCGGAAAGCCTCACCTACAAGAATCTGGGTTACTCGGTGATCGGCATGACCAACATGCCGGAAGCCAAGCTCGCGCGCGAAGCCGAGATTTGCTACGCCACTGTCGCCATGGTGACCGATTTCGATTGCTGGCATCCCGACCACGACGTCGTCACGGTCCAGGATATCATCAAGGTGCTCACGGCGAACGCCGAGAAGGCCACGCGGCTGGTGGCGCGGCTCGCCCGGGATTTTCCCCGCCAGCACGAGCCATGCCCGATCGGTTCCGACCGCGCCCTCGACAACGCGCTGATCACTGCGCCAAAAGCGCGCGATCCGAAGCTCCTCAAGAAGCTCGACGCCGTTGCTGGCCGCGTCCTGCGGAAGGGATAACGGGGTGGCCCCTTGCCCCTTTCCGTCATTCCTCGCCAGGATAGGGTGCAAAGATCGCTTAAGGGTTCTTAACTGGGATGCGGCACACTGGTGTCGACTGGGAAAACTGTTCCAGACACATTTCGCGGGTGCGATTTGGCTCAACCAATCATCCCTCTGATCATGTGCGGCGGCGCCGGCACGCGGCTGTGGCCGGCCTCGCGCGAGGGCCGGCCCAAGCAGTTCTTGCCGTTGTTTGGTCCGCACTCGACGTTTCAGGACACGCTCCGTCGGGTGTCGGACCCGGCGCTGTTCGGCCGCCCGATCGTGGTCACCAATACGCAGTATCGGTTTCTGGTCGCCGAGCAGCTCGCTGAGATCGGCGTCGAGGCCGATGTCATTCTCGAGCCGGCTCGCCGCGATTCCGCGCCGGCGATCGCGGCAGGCACAATCTTCGCCATCAACCGCGGCGACGATCCCGTGATCGTGGCTTTGGCCGCCGATCACGTCGTCACCGATCTGGCGGCCTTCGCGAGGGTCTGCGAGCTGGCGGCGGCTGCGGCTGCCGGCGACCGCATCGTAACCTTCGGTGTGCGACCGGCGCGACCGGCCACCGAATACGGCTATATCCGAATCGGCGCCGCAATCGCTCCGGACATCTTCGCTGTTGATAAATTCGTCGAAAAGCCCGACGCCAAGACGGCCGAGCGCTACGTCAAGGAAGGCTATTTGTGGAATTCGGGTAACTTCATGTTCCGCGCCGGCTTGCTGCTCGACGAATATAAGAGCTTCGAGCCGGACAGCTTTGCCGCTGTCAGTTCCGCGGTGCAAGGCGCCGGCACCGATCTCGGCTTTGTCACCCTCGATCAGCCGTCATTCACGCGCGCCAGCGCCAAATCGATCGACTATGCGGTGATGGAGCGGACCGAGCGGGCCGCCGTGATGCCGGTTTCCTACGGTTGGTCAGACGTCGGTTCGTGGCAAGCAGTGTGGGAACTCTCCGAACGCGATGCGCTCGGCAACAGCGGCAACGGATCCGGTTCGGACTCGGTGGTGTTTGTCGATTCGCGCGGCTCCTACGTCACCACTGACAAACAACTGGTCGCGCTATTCGGCGTCGAGAATCTGATCGTCGTCACTACTGACGATGCCGTGTTGGTGGCGAAACGCGAAGATGGTGATGGCCTGCGGCGTCTGGTTCAGAAACTAAAGGAAGTGGCGCTCGCGGTTACCGTGGAGCATTTGAAAGTGCATCGGCCATGGGGCTCCTATCATTCCGTCGATCAAGGTCCGCGCTTTCAGGTCAAGCGCATCGTCGTTAAGCAAGGCGGCCGGCTGTCGCTGCAATTGCATCATCACCGCGCCGAGCATTGGGTGGTGGTGCGCGGGACCGCCCGCGTGACCATTAATGGCGAGACCAAAATCCTCCACGAAAACGAATCGACCTATATTCCAAGCGGAGCCAAGCACCGTCTGGAGAATCCCGGCAAGATCGACCTCGAATTGATCGAGGTGCAGACCGGCAGCTATCTTGGCGAGGACGATATCGTCCGCATCGAGGACGATTACCGTCGATCGTGATCGGACGGCGGCGCCGGAGCTCAGGCGGCATGGACGCAAAGCGGTACAATTGCGCGCCGCCTGTGCCTTCGGCTCCCTTCATAAGCATATGAAAAATCTATAGAAATCAACATTCTCGAATCTATGGTAAGTGTTTGAAGTAATTCGTGTACGGATTTCTCCTGATGCGCGGTCGCCAGTTGGCATAGAGCATGTTACGGAAACTGCCGGGGTTGGCTCCGGGGTAGAAGGGGGCTCTTTGCGTCATGAGTGATGCCGAGAAGGTAGGCGCTGACACGTTGCGGGTCGGTGTGGTGGGCGTGGGGGTCATGGGCAGCAACCATGCCCGTGTGCTGTCCGAATTACCCGGTGTGAAACTGATCGGCGTCGCCGATCCCGATCGCAAGCGCTGCGAGGGCGTAGCCCGCCATCTTGGCTGCGCCGCCTTTGACGATACCCAGGCGTTGATCCGTGACGGCGTTGACGCCGTCACCATCGCTGCGCCGACGCACTTGCATCACGATATCGCCCTCGAATGCGCCGCGCGCGGCATCCATGTGATGGTGGAGAAGCCGATTGCTCCGACGGTCGAGGAGAGCCGCGCCATCGTCGCGGCGGCGCGCCGCGCCGGAGTGACGCTGATGGTCGGACACGTCGAGCGCTTTAATCCGGCGGTGCAGTCGATCAAGCGCGCCATCCAGGATCAGGATATTCTGTCGATCGCGATCACACGCGTCGGTCCGTTCCCGCCGCGAATGTCCAATGTCGGTGTCGTCATCGACCTCGCCGTACACGACATCGATCTGATCCGCTGGTTCACCGATTCGGAAATCGTCGAGATCCAGCCGCAGACCTCAAGCGCCGTCGCCGAGCGCGAAGATATCGCGCTGCTGCAGTTCCGCACGGCATCCGGGGTGCTGGCTCACATCAACACCAACTGGCTGACGCCGTTCAAGGCGCGCACCATCCATATTGCCACGCGCGACAAATACCTCATCGGCGATTTGTTGACGCTGCAAGTCACGGAATGTTTTGGTTTTCAGCCGGACGGCAGCTATTCGATGCGGCATTTGTCGGTCGGCTACGCCGAGCCGCTGCGCTCGGAGCTGCTCTCCTTCATCAATGCCATCCGCGGCGGCGAGCCGCCGGCGGTGACCGGCGATGAGGCCGTCGCCAGCCTTGAAATCGCTATACGCTGCCTCGAAGAGCGATCGACGCAGTCGGCGTTGCCGCAGCGCAAAGGTCCGAGGCGCGTCGTCGGTTGACGAATTCTGCGGCGGAATCGACAAGGTCTGCTAAAGGAAATCATGAATCAGCACGCGCGCGTCGAAGACAAGCCAATCCCGTTCATCGATGTCGCGGCGCAGCGTCGCCGGCTTGGCCGGGCGATCGACGACGCGGTGGCGCGGGTGCTGGCGCATTGCCAGTTCATCCAAGGCCCGGAGGTGCGCGAGCTCGAGGCCGAGCTTGCGGCGTTCTGCGGCGCGCGCCACGCGATTGCCTGTTCGAGCGGCACCGATGCACTCCTTCTAGTGCTGATGGCTTGGCAGATCGGGCCCGGCGACGCCGTGATTTGCCCCGCTTTCACCTTTCATGCCACGGCGGAAATGGTCGCGCTGCTTGGCGCCAAGCCGATATTCGCCGATGTCAGTGCAGATAGCTTCAATCTCGATCCGGACAGCCTCGAGCGAGCGGTTGCCACCGCCAAGCGTTTGGGGCTCCGCCCGCGCGCGGTCATTCCGGTGGATTTGTTTGGCTTACCCGCCGATCATGACGCCATCGGCGCCATAGCCGCCAAGCATGATATGCTTGTGCTGGATGATGCGGCGCAGGCCTTCGGCGCCACTTATAACGGCCGCACGCTCGGGTGCCTGACGGCGGCGACCGCCACCAGCTTTTTCCCGGCCAAGCCGCTTGGCTGCTACGGCGACGGCGGCGCCGTATTCACCGACGATGATGCGCTTGCCGCCAAGGTGAAGAGCCTGCGGGTTCACGGCGAGGGCGCCGACAAATATGACTCGGTGCGCATCGGCATCACCGGGCGTCTCGATACGATTCAAGCGGCGGTGCTGCTGGAAAAGCTGAAGATTTTCCCTGACGAAATCGCCGCGAGGGACAAAGCTGCCGCCCGTTATGCCGAAGGACTAGGTGACGTCGCCATCGTGCCGCGCGTCGGCAACCAATCCAGTTCTGTGTGGGCGCAGTACACGCTGCGTCTCAAGCCGGGGCGGCGCGATGCCCTGGCCGCAACGCTCAAAGCCGGGGGCATCCCCACGGCGATCTATTACGTCAAGCCGGTGCACCGGCAGGCGGCCTATCGGCAATTCCCAGTGGCCGAGGGCGGCCTGCCTGTTTGCGAGCGATTGGCCGAGGAAGTCGTCAGCTTGCCGATGCATGCCTATCTCGAGCCCGCGGTCCAGGATCGCATTATCGAGGCCGTGCGCCGCGCGCTAGCGAACTGAGACCCGCCGCGCCTGTTCGTGCGGCAGCGCCGAATCCGGGATCGGGTTTGAGCCGCCAATTCGCGGCTTTTCGCACGGCCGGGCGGTTCATGATAACTAATCCGCGATGATCAAGAAGATTCTCACCGTCGGCGGCTACACGCTGCTGTCGCGTCTCACCGGCTTCGTGCGCGATATCATGCTCGCCGCCATTCTCGGCGCCGGGCCGACGGCCGATGCGTTCTTTGTCGCTTTCCGGCTGCCCAACCATTTCCGCGCCATCTTCGCCGAAGGCGCCTTCAACGCCGCTTTCATCCCGGCCTATGCCCGCGTTCGGACCCAAGAGGGGGAGAAGGCGGCGGCTGTGTTCGGCGATCGCATTTTTACGGTATTATTCGCCTCCCAGGTCGTCCTGCTGGCGCTGGCGCTGATTTTTACGCCGCAGGTGATCGAGCTGCTGGCGCCGGGTTTTTCCCGGGAACCGCATCAGTTCGCGCTGGCGGTATCGCTGACCCGAATTACCTTTCCTTATCTTCTGCTCATCACCTTGGTGACGCTGTGGGGCGGCATCTTGAACGCCCTGCACCGGTTTGCGGCGCCGGCCGCGGCGCCGATTCTGCTCAATGTCGCGATGATGGCTTCGCTGGCCGCCGTGGCCTGGTTTCCCGGCCCTGGCTACGCCGCGGCGTGCGGGGTGCTGATATCCGGCGCTCTGCAAGCCGCGCTGGTCGGCGCCGACGCTCGTTATGCCGGTGTCATGACCGTGTTCCGCAAGCTGCGGTTGGACAGCGATGTACGCCGCTTTTTCAAGGCACTCTTGCCTGCGACCATCGGTTCGGCCGGCACGCAGCTTGCGCTGTTTGCCGATACCATCATCGCGAGTTTCCTCTCGGCGGGCGCGATCTCGTCGCTCTATTACGCCGATCGTATCGACCAACTGCCGATCGGCGTGATCGGAATCGCGGTCGGTACCGTGTTAGTACCGGAGATGACTCATCGGCTTGCCGCCGGCGACACCGCCGGCGCCCGTTCGGCGCAGAATCGCGCCATCGAATTTGCGCTCCTGCTTGCCATTCCGTGCGTCGTCGGCTTCCTCGTGGCGCCTGGCCTGATCATGCGGGCGCTCTTCATGCGCGGCGCCTTCACTGCCGGCGAGGCGCATGCCGCCGCGTTGACGCTGATGGCCTACACCATCGGGCTTATCCCGTTCGTTCTGATCCGCAGTGTCGTGGCGCCGTTCCTCGCTCGTGGCGACACGGCGACGCCGGTCAAGGCGGCCCTGATCGGTACCGCAATCAACATTGTCTTCAAGCTCGTACTGATGGCGCCGCTGGCCCAAGTCGGCCTGGCGTTGGCCACCTCGATCGGCGCCTGGATCAATTTTGTCCTGGTGTTGGTGTTTGCGCACCGGGCGCGTATCCTTGCCGCCGATGCGGAGCTCAAAGCCTCGCTCACGAAGCTTGCCGCTGCCGGCGTCGCGCTGGCGGTGGCTTTGTTGGTTGCTGATCCGATCGTCACGCGACTGTTATCTTCGTGGTCCAGGTTCCGTAACGAATCGGAGCTTGTGCTATTGGCGCTGATCGGCGGCCTGGTCTATGGCGGGGCGGTTCTTGTCCTGTTCGGACGGCGCTGGCTCGCGCTCATGCGGCGGACCGCGCAAACCGCCGAAGCCGCGCCCCTCGAAGCCGTCGCGATTCCCAGACGACGACTGAACAAAGAACAGGATTGAATCATGCGCGTCACCATGATCGGCGCCGGATATGTCGGGCTGGTGTCCGGCGCGTGCTTTGCCGATTTCGGCCATCAGGTGATCTGCATCGATAAGGATGCCGGCAAAGTGGCCGCGTTTAATCGCGGCGAAATCCCGATCTTTGAACCGGGTCTTGCCGATCTGGTCGACGCCAATATGCGCCAGGGGCGGCTGGAATTCGCCGCCGCGACTTCGCGCGTCGGCGACGCCGAAGCGGTATTTATCGCGGTCGGTACGCCTTCGCGGCGCGGCGACGGCCACGCCGATCTGACTTTCGTCTACGATGCGGTGCGCGAGATCGCGCCGCTCTTGTCGCCTGACGCCGTTGTCGTCACCAAGTCGACCGTGCCGGTCGGCACCGGCGACGAGATCGAGCGCATCCTGCGGCAAAAGCGACCCGACGCCGAAATCGAGGTGGTTTCCAATCCGGAGTTCCTGCGCGAGGGCGCCGCAATCCAGGATTTCAAGCACCCCGACCGTATTGTGGTCGGCACCGAGAGTATGCGCGCCCGCGCCGTGCTGGCCGAAATCTATCGGCCGCTTTATCTGAACACGACGCCGATCATCTATGTCGACCGCCGTACCGCGGAACTGATCAAATACGCGGCTAATGCGTTTCTCGCCACCAAGATTACCTTCATCAACGAGATTGCCGATCTTTGCGAGGCGGTCGAGGCCGATGTGCAGGAAGTAGCCCGCGGCATCGGGCTCGATAACCGGATCGGCGGTAAATTCCTTCACGCCGGTCCCGGCTTCGGCGGTTCGTGCTTTCCAAAGGACACCAGCGCGCTGCTCAAGACTGCCCACGATTACGGCGTGGCGCTACGCATCGTCGAGACGGTGTCGTCGGTCAACGAACAACGCAAGCGCGCCATGGCCCGCAAGGTGGTCGCGGCTCTCGACGGCTCGGTGCGCGGCAAAACCGTTGCGGTGCTCGGCTTGACATTCAAGCCGAACACCGATGATACCCGCGACTCGCCGGCGATCTCGCTGATCACCGCGCTGCACGACCTCGGCGCCACGGTGCGCGGCTATGATCCCGCCGGCATGGAGCAGGCGAAGCCGCAATTGCCCTCGGTGAAATATTGCAACAGCGCCTATAGCGCTGCGGAGGGCGCCGACGCCGTCGTCATCGCGACCGAATGGGAGCAATTCCGTGCGCTCGACCTCGCCCGCCTCAAGCAGGCGATGACAACACCAATCATCGTCGACTTACGCAATATCTATCGTACCGATGAAATGAAGCGGGCGAATTTCCGCTATGTCGCCGTCGGGCGTGCGGGCGTCAACTAGTCTAATTCACGGCTTTGTTGGAGTTGGCTCCTATAATCGGGCCGCCCGGCATGCCGGGCGGCCCATTGTGTTGCAGAACAGAAAGAATGGCAGGGCTCAGCCCCACCGGATGGCGATGACGCCGGCAATGGATCGCGGCCGGGTCCGCAGCGCGTGCCCGTCGTTTCCGGATTCGATCACCCATTGACCGCCCTCTTGACCGACGATCTTGCCGACATGGTGCGGCCAGACCACGACGGCGCCGATGCCGGCGGATCCAGCATGGCCCCAATGGCTCCAGTTACGTGCCAAGTTGTAGCTGGGACCGGGATCGCCGCCGACAAGCTGGCGCATTTGCCAGCCGCACCACGCTGCCGGCCGGTGGCCGAGGCCGCCATACACGGTGTGCTGCGAATAGCGTTCGGTTCGCCGAGCGGAAAATCCAAACGGTTCCGGCCTCGAATAGTCTTGCGGATGCCATGCGAGTTGGCTGCCGGGCATCCAACTCCATTGCGGCTTCGCCGGGGAATGGCGACGCGCGATGTAATGACGGACGTGCCGGTGATGGTGCTCGTGCGCCTGTGCGGAATGCACAAACGTCATGGCGGCCGCTACAGCGACCGCTAAGGTCGTCTTCTTCATGCGATGAGATCTCCTAATCGTTACGCACAACATTCCCACCCGCAAACAAAAGCCCCGCCAAACATGAGCTTGGCGAGGCTAACGGACGGAAGCACCTTGATTGAAGTCAAGGCACGGGTGGCGTCATAGCATCATCGATGCTGTTTGCACTGCCCGTTTTTGCATGGCATGTATTTGTTTGGTGGACGCCCGCGCCAAATTATCGCCCCGTTCGGGCGGGTGCAAATGGGGCTATTATTCGGTCATTATTTGTTGTGGGTGTTTGCGCGCCGAAAACGCGGGCGACTCTGGTTATGACAGGCCGAATGACGATGCGCTGTGCCGATTGGCCTCATGCGGACGGGTCGCCACAGTGTCGCCCTTTATCCTAATTTCCACGCGACGTGCTTATCGTTTGTAACCCCCCGATGACGTCAAAGCAATAGTGCCGCCGCTTGATCCGACCCGGTCCTGGCGGTAGCGTCTCGACAAAACGATCGCGCGCGGAGGAAAAGTCCATGATGTCCTTAACCGTCACGCCGCTGACCGAGCGCACCGGGGCGGAAGTGATCGGCATCGATTTCACCGAACCGGTCGACGGCGATGCTCGCGCGGTGCTCAATCGCGCCTTTGCCGAGCGTCATGTCTTGGTCATCCGTAATCAGGACTTCGATCCGGAAGAGTTTAAGGCCGCAGCTCAGGTGTTCGGGAAATTACAGATTCACGACCGCAAAGAGCAACACGTTCCCGGCCATCCCGACGTCTACTACGTCTCCAACGATGTTTTTGTGAACGGCAAACGTATGATCCCCGGTGAAACCTTTCACACCGATCATTCCAATCACCCGGCGCCGCCCAAGGCGACGATGTTGTTTGCGGTCGAGCTGCCGTCGCGCGGCGGCGACACCCAATACGTCAACATGCACGATGCCTATGATGATCTGCCGGACGGCACCAAACGGCGCATCGACGGGTTGAAAGCGGTGCACGTCTATCAGAGCAAGTACAGCCCGCGTGCGCTCGCGGGCCTCAATGAGGAAAGCCGGGCCAAGCTGCCGGCGCCCGGCATCCATCCCTTGGTGCGCACCCACCCGGAAAACGGCCGCAAGGCGCTGTTCCTCAATCCCGTGCGCATGGAATCCATCGTCGGCATGGACGATGGCGATACGCTAAAGCTGGTCGACGAACTGATGGCACATGCGACGCAGAAGAAGTACGAATATCGCCACCAGTGGCGTGACGGCGACTGGGTGATTTGGGACAACCGCAGCGTCATGCATCAGGCCAATCCGGATTACGATATGAGCGAGCGGCGCTATCTCTACCGCCTCATGCTCAAAGGCGAAGTGCCGGTCTAGGCCCGCTCAACGATGTCATTGACGGTCCTGATTGCATTCGCCGGCGTGATGGGGGCAACCGGCATCATGCTGGCTGCTGCCGGTGCGCATGTGGCGCCAGGTGCTGGACTCGACAGTGCCGCCTATATGCTGCTGTTTCACGCCGCCGCCGTGCTCGGCGGCGCTGCGCTCGTCCAACAAGGCATTCTCTGGCGGCCGCTGGCGTTTGTAGTCTTGGCAGGGTTCGCGCTGGGCGCCACACTGTTTTCCGGCGATATTGCGCTCCGCGCCCTCGCCGCGCACCGCCTGTTTCCGTTCGCGGCTCCGTCAGGCGGATTTATTCTGATCGCTTCGTGGCTTGCGCTTGTGGTGGCGGCGCTGCGCGGGGCCTGATCGCCTGATCACACCTTGGCCATGGTTGCCGGGTTTGTCGTGCCAAGGGGGGCGCACTTCGCGACATCGCCACCGCGCAGATTCTTGAAAATTTCTCATTTACTCAAATGCTTATCGAGAGTAGCGGCGGCGTAAGTATTTGCCGGAGGCGGAGATCACGCGGCGACCATGCGTCTCGTGTGATTGACTTGGGCTCGCGCATATGATGCCGAGACGCGCGAGGAAGGGGATCATGAAATTCGTCACCACCGTGCGCCTTGCCGCCGTGCCGGCAGCTGCCCTGCTGTTGACCGCATTGGCCGGGTGCGATCGCGGCCAACAGCGGCACGCAGCCTTTCCCACGCCGACGGTGACCGTGGCTAAGCCAGTTCAGCGCACGGTCGTCAATTATGACGAATATGTCGGCCGCTTCGTCGCGGTGGACTCCGTTGAAATCCGCTCGCGGCTGTCGGGCTACCTGTCGGCCATCCATTTCACCGATGGCCAGATCGTGAAGAAGGGCGACCTTCTGTTCACCATCGATCGTCGTCCGTTTGAAATCGCGCTGGACCAGATGAAGGCCAATCTTGCGCAGGCGCGTGCCAATCTCGCTTTCGCGCAAGGCGATTTGCAGCGCGGCCAATCGCTCTTGCAGAATAAGACGATCACCGATCAGACCTACGACCAGCGCCTTCAAGCGAAAAGCGTGGCAGAGGCCGCAGTCGCCGCGCAGGAGGCGATGGTGAACTCGGCAGAGCTCGACCTCGACACCTACAGCGAGTTGCGCTCGCCGATCGACGGCCGCATCGGCGACCGTCGCGTCTCAGTCGGCAACCTTGTTACCGGCGGCACGGGCGGCAACACTACGCTCCTCGCCACCATCGTATCGGTCGATCCGATTCGCTTTGAATTTACTTTCGACGAGCAGTCTTATCTGCGCTACGAGCGCTTCGCCAAGAACCGGAAGCCGGAACCACAAACCGATCCGCAACAGGCCGCGCAAGCCGACAACGTACAACCGGATAAACCGGCCGGTCGGCAGTCCGCGCTACAAGCGGATCCGCCGCTCGATCCGCCCTCCGGGCAGTCCGCCGCCGGCGGGGAGCAGCGCGGCGTCGATACCGGCGTACCGGTTTCGCTCAAGTTGATCGATGAGAAGGGCTTCGACCATACCGGCAAGGTCGATTTCGTCGACAATGTCATCTCGACGTCCTCGGGTACCATCCGCGGCCGCGCCATCTTCGCCAATCCCAACGGCATATTTGTGCCAGGCATGTTCGGCCGTATTCAGGTGCCTGGGTCGCTGCCGCATTCGGCGTTGCTCATCCCCGACGCGGCGATCGGCTCCGAACAGGTGCGCAAATACGTGCTGGTGGTCGATAAGGACGGCATGGTGCATCAGAAATACGTGACGCTCGGCCAGCTCGACGGCGGCTTGCGGGTCATCAGCGATGGCTTGCTGGCGTCGGACCGCGTGATCGTCAACGGCCTGATGCATGCGCGGCCGGGCATCAAGGTGAAGACGGAGGAAGAAAGCGCTCCCGCGGTTCCGTCCAAGAGCGGCGATCAGTCGAAAGCCGGTTGATGACGTAATGCGCATCTCGCACTTCTTCATCGATCGGCCGATCTTTGCGGCAGTCGTCTCGATCATATTCGTGATCCTGGGCGGCGTGGCGTTCACCCGCTTGCCCATTGCGCAATATCCCGAGATTGCGCCGCCGATCATCAATGTTTCCGGCCAATATCCCGGCGCCAGCGCCGAGACCGTCGCCTCCACGGTCGTCACGCCGATGGAGGAACAGATCAACGGCGTCGAGAACATGCTCTATATGTCGTCGAACTCGACGGCGGACGGGCGCTTTTCGATTCAAATTACCTTCAACCTCGGTACCAATCTCGACATCGCCGAGGTGCAAGTGCAGAATCGCGTCGCCATCGCGCAGCCGCGGCTCCCGGCCGACGTCCGCAATATCGGCGTCACGGTGCAAAAATCATCGCCCGATCTGATGATGGTGGTGCACCTTTATTCGCCCGACAAATCGCGCGATGCCTTGTTCATATCGAATTACGCCACGCTGGAGGTGACCGATCCGCTCACCCGTGTCGATGGTGTCGGCTCCGTCACGGTGTTCGGTAGTCGCGACTACTCCATGCGCATCTGGCTCGATCCAGATCGCCTGCAGTCGCTCGGCCTGACCGCCACCGATGTCACCAGTGCGCTGCAGGCTCAGAACATCCAGGTCGCCTCCGGCGTGCTTGATCAGCCCCCGGTGGCGCATCCCGGGGCGTTCCAGATCGCGGTGCAGACACTCGGCCGGCTCAACACGCCGGCGGAGTTCGGCAACATCGTGGTGAAGGAGACGCCGGGCGCCGTGGTGCGGTTGCGGGACGTTGCCGATATTCAGCTTGCCGCGCTCGATTATTCGTCGAACTCCTATCTCGATCACGATCCTGCTGTGGCGCTGGCCGTCTTCCAGAGTCCGGGCTCCAACGCTCTCGCCACTGCGAACGCAGTGACCGATCTGATGGCCAAACTGGCGGAGCGGTTTCCGCCTGGCGTCCAATACGCGATCATCTACAACCCCACGCAATTCATCCAGCAATCGGTCGACGCAGTGATCGAGACCATCTTCGAGGCGATCGTGCTCGTCGTGTTGGTGGTGATCCTGTTCCTGCAGACTTGGCGTGCCGCGATTATTCCGCTTATTGCCATACCGGTATCGCTGATCGGCAGCTTTTTCTTCATGGCGGCGTTCGGCTTCACCCTCAACAATCTGTCGCTGTTCGGTTTGGTGCTGGCGATCGGCATCGTGGTCGATGACGCCATCGTCGTGGTCGAAAACGTCGAGCGCAATATCGCCTCAGGGCTCGCTCCGCGCGAAGCCGCGCGCAAGAGTATGGACGAGGTAGGCTCGGCGTTGATCGCGATTGCGCTCGTACTGTGCGCGGTGTTCGTGCCGTCGGTATTCATTACCGGCATTTCCGGACAGTTCTACCGGCAGTTTGCGCTCACCATCACCGGCGCCACTATCATTTCTCTGATCGTCTCGCTGACGCTGTCGCCGGCGCTGTGCGCGCTCTTGCTCAAGGCACATGAGGCCAGCCGGCGCGACCGCTGGTGGGAGCAGCCGATTCACCGATTCTTCGATTATTTCAATTGGAGCTTCGACAAGGTCGGATTTGGCATTTCCTGGCTTGCCAGCCGCACCGTGCGGCGCGTGGTGATCATGCTCGGCGTCTATCTCGTGGTGCTTGCGCTCGGCCTGAATGCCTTCCGTACAGCGCGGGTTGGATTCATCCCGCAAGTCGACCGCGGCTATATCATCGTCGTCGTCCAGTTGCCGCCCGGCGCTTCGCTTGCCCGCACCGACGCGGTTCAGCAGCGCGTGCTCGACATCGCGATGGGCGTGCCGGGCGTGGTCCATGCCGTGAATATCGTCGGCTTTTCCGGCGCCACCTTCACCAATGCGCCTAATTCCGGTGCCCTGTTTCTGGTGCTCGACGACTACACCAAGCGCGGCCACGATCCGCGCGAGTCGGCGTCGGCCATTCAGGCCGAGCTCAATCGCCGGCTGTCGGGCATCCAGGACGCATTTATCATTTCGGTGCTGCCGCCGCCGGTGGTCGGCATCGGCACGGCCGGCGGCTTCCGCATGATGGTCGAGGACCGCGCCGGGGCAGGATCGGAAGCCCTGAAGGAGGCCACCGAGGCGCTAGTTGTGCGCGCCGCGAAGACTCCCGGCATCGCTCAGGCGTTCTCGCTATTCGAAACCTCCACCCCGCAGGTTTATCTCAATATCGATCGCACTAAAGCGCAGCTTCTCGGCATCAACGTTCAGGACGTGTTCAACGCGCTGCAAGTGTATATCGGCTCGTCTTACGTCAACGACTTCAATCTGTTCGGCCGCACCTTTCGGGTCATGGCGCAGGCGCGCGACCAGGACCGGCAGCACGTCAGCGACGTGCTGAAGATCAGGGTGCGCAATTCCAACGGCGAGACGGTGCCGCTCGGCTCATTCACCACCGTCGACAATATTGCCGGACCCTATCGGGTGCCGCGCTACAATCTCTATCCCGCCGCCGAAATCGACGGCGCCGCCGCGCCCGGCTACTCGCAGGGCCAGGCGATCGCGATCATGGACAAGCTCGCCGACCGGACGCTGCCGCCGGGATTTGCCACCGAATGGACCACGCTGGCTTACCAGCAGATCAGGGCCGGCAATACCGCGATGTTCGCCTTCGTCCTGGCGGTGGTGTTCGTCTTTTTGGTGCTGGCCGCGCAATACGAAAGCCTGACCTTGCCGCTAGCCGTGATCATGATCGTGCCGATGTGCCTCGTCGCCGCCATCACCGGAGTCCTGTTGCGCGGCCTCGACAACAACATTTTGACCCAGGTCGGTTTCGTGGTGCTGATCGGCCTTGCCGCCAAGAATGCGATCCTGATCGTCGAGTTCGCGCGGCAATTGGAGGACGAGGGTCGCGATCGCTGGGCGGCCGCCGTCGAAGCCACGCGAATGCGATTGCGGCCGATCCTTATGACATCGTTTGCTTTTATCCTCGGCGTCAGCCCGCTGGTGTGGGCCATCGGCGCCGGCGCCGAGCTGCGCCAAGCACTCGGCACCGCGGTGTTCTTCGGCATGATCGGTGTGACAGCGTTTGGCCTGGTCTTCACCCCGGTATTTTATGTAGTAGCCCGCTACATCGCGCAATTGGCCAGCCGTCGCGCCGGAAAAACGCAGTCCCCGCAACCCGCCGAGTAAGCGGCCGGTCATTTTGGCCCTGCTGGAATAGCAACCGGCCCCCGGTGTTTATCGCTACGGACCGCGCTATTATGTCGGGGAACCGCACTGCGACAGGGGACCGTAACAATGATTTCGAAATTACTCGTTGCGCTCAGTGTACTGCTGCTCGGCGTCACGGCAGCGTCGGCGCAAAGCTGCCAGGATACCATCGATAAGCGGCAGACCTTGATGAAGCACAGCGCCGCCGAGGCCAAAATCGCCTCCTCAATGATCAAGGGCGAGACACCGTTTGATCTCGCCAAGACCAAGGAGATTTACGCCACCTTTGCCACCGACGCAGCGGCGATGCCGACGCTATTTCCCGATTGCTCGAAAACCGGCGATCACACCACGGCCGCGCCGGCAATTTGGGCGAAGCCCGACGACTTCAAGGCGGCCATCGTCAAGTTCACTGCCGACATCAAGGCGGCGCAAGACTCCACTAAGGATCTCGACAGTTTGAAAGCCAACTTTCAGACCATCGGTAAAGATTGCGGCTCCTGCCACCAGACGTTCCGAGTGAAACCAAGCTGAAAATCTTCCACACAGAAATTGGCGCGCCGGTCCGGCGGCATGTCGAAATTCGCGGGCGTGTCGCAACGATGACGGTCACCGCGGCCAATCCTACGGTCTTGGGGAGCCTAGCGGACCGGCGGGGCAGCGCGCCACTTGACCAGGCGGGGCCGCAAATCGCATGAGCCGAAACAGCAGGACGCTTGCTGGGGCTGCTGCTGTCGTCGTCGGACTTGGCGTGTTTTGGATCGTGACGCTGCCGGCGGTGGTTCCCGCCTCGGCGCTGCCGCCTTACACGCCAAACCTCGACAACGGCCGTACCATGTTTGCTATCGGCGGATGCGCCTCTTGCCATGCCGTGCCGAACGATGATCCCGACAAGGTCGATCGCACGCGGCTCGGTGGTGGCCTGGCGCTCAAGACGTCCTTCGGCACGTTCTACGTGCCAAACATTTCGCCCGATCCCAAAGACGGAATTGGGCGATGGAGCGAGGCTAATTTCGTCACTGCGTTGTGGAAGGGCACGTCGGAGCACGGCACCAATCTCTATCCGGTGTTCCCCTATCCGTCGTACACGCATATGCAGCTTGACGACGTGCGCGATTTGTTCGCTTACCTGAAAACGCTGCCGCGAGTGCCGGGCAAAGTGCGCCGCCACAACCTGAAATTTCCGTTCAATGAGCGGCTGCTGCTCGGCGGCTGGAAATTATTATTTCTGAAGGGTGGCCCGTTCGTGCCCGATCCGACGCGCACGGTGCAATGGAACCGCGGCGCCTACCTGGTCAACGGCCCCGGTCATTGCGCCGAATGTCATTCGCCGCGCAATGTTCTCGGCGCGATTATAGACGGCGAACGTTTTGGCGGCGGCCCGTCGCCGGACGGGCAGGGTTGGGTGCCGAATATCACGCCGGCCGGACTACAGCACGGCAGCGAAAAATGGACGGAACAGGACATCGCGAGTTTTCTGAGTGACGGCATGATGCCGTCCGGCGATTTCGCCGGCAGCACAATGGCTGACGTGATTCGCAACACGTCGCTGATCAGCGCGGCGGATCGCGCCGCGATTGCACATTACATTTACCGATTACCGCCGGTGCAGGGGCCAACTCCGCCGCCGAAAA
Source organism: Xanthobacteraceae bacterium (assembly GCA_049288525.1). GTDB lineage: Bacteria > Pseudomonadota > Alphaproteobacteria > Rhizobiales > Xanthobacteraceae > BOG-931. The sequence continues at coordinate 27,878 of JBAQHW010000347.1, read as the reverse complement.
AGAGTTGACGTGTTGCCGCGCAGGCGTCCGACTGTGAGCCGTCGTTACGATCCTGCTCCGAACGCCTTGAAGGTAATGATGGTGCGGGTGTCGGCGATGCCGGGAATCGATTGAACTTTCTCGGCGACGAAGTGGCCGATGTCTGTCGGCGGCTCGACGTAGAATTTCACCAAGAGATCGAAGTCGCCCGCGGTCGAATAGATTTCCGAGGCGATCTCGGCGTCGGCGAGCTTGTTGGCAACTTCATAGGACTTGCCAAGCTGGCATTTGATCTGCACGAAGAAGGGAACCATGAACGCCTCCGGATGGTCGCACGAGCTTATAGCAGACCGCCCGATTGCACACGATGCCGTCGCGATAGTGTAAAGTCCGGAAAAAACTGGATGCCAAGCCCATGCCCAGGCCCATCGATCTTCGCCTCAACGCCATCGTCGATCCCGAGCAGGCCGGGGGACGTGATCTGGCCGATTTGGCGCGGCTTTGCGCCGAAGGCGGTGCCACATTGGTTCAGTTGCGCGATAAAGTGGACGAGACCCGCGCCATGGTGGCGGTGGCGCGCGCGATCAAGCAGGCGCTGGCGCCGTTCGGCGTGCCGTTCGTCGTCAACGACCGCGTCGACGTCGCACTGGCCGCCGAGGCCGATGGCGTGCATCTTGGGCCGGACGACATGGCCATCGCGGATGCGCGAGCGATCCTCGGTCAGGCCGCAATCATCGGCGCATCGATCAAGTCAGTGGAAGCGGCCGACGGATTGCCGGTGGAACTGGTCGATTATGTCGGCTCCGGCGGTGTTTACGCCACGCTGTCCAAGCAACAGAAAAGCGAACCGATCGGTCCGCAAGGGCTGGCGCGCATCATCGCCGCATTGCACAAGCGCGCCCCGAAACTGCCGGTCGCCGGCATCGCCGGCATCGATGCGAGCAATGCCGCCGCCGTTGTTGCAGCCGGAGCCGACGGCATCGCCGTGATCTCGGCGCTTTCGCGCACGCCGGATCCAGCGGCTGCGGCGCGCGCTTTGCGCGGCATCGTTGACGCCGCGCTGGCCAAGCGAGGCGCCTGATGGCTACGCCCGTCGCCGTCACCATCGCCGGTTCGGACTCGGGCGGCGGTGCCGGCATCCAGGCGGATTTGAAGACGTTTTCAGCTCTCGGCGTCTATGGCGCTTGCGTTATCGCCGCGCTGACGGCGCAGAACACCAAGGGTGTTTTCGCTGTTCATCAGGTGCCGGCTGATTTCATCACGGCGCAGATCGAGGCTGTGTTCTCCGATTTTGCAATTGGCGCCGTGAAGATCGGCATGCTTGGCAACCGGGCCGCGATTGAGGCCGTGGCCGCGGGCATCGAGCGCCATCAAGCGCGCAACGTCGTGCTCGATCCGGTCATGGCGGCAACGTCGGGCGAGAAGCTGTTGAATTCCGACGCGCTTGATGCGCTGCGCAAGCTCATCGCGCACGCCAATGTCCTGACTCCCAATTTGCCGGAAGCGGCGGCGCTTTTGAACGAGCTGCCGGCGCGCGACGAAGGCGAGATGCTTAAGCAGGCGGAGCGGTTACTGGAATTCGGCACCGATGCAGTGCTGATCAAAGGTGGCCACGGTGGCGGGCCGGACAGTGTCGATCTGCTGGTCGAGCCGGCGGGCTACACCCGCTTTTCCGCGCCACGGATCGAGACCAGCGACGGTCACGGCACCGGCTGCTCGCTCGCCTCGGCCATCGCCGCCGGCCTCGCCAAGGGTTATTTGCTCGGCGAGGCAGTGGGCGAGGCCAAGACTTACGTCGCCGCCGCTCTCGCAGCAGCCGATCGGCTCGGGACCGGCTCAGGCCGCCGCCCGGTACATCATTTTTTCAAGTGGTGGTAGCGAAGATGCGGCACTGCATCCCCGCGAAGGCGGGGATGCAGTGCCGGATTCCTCATTTCGCGGAAATTGAGCAGATGAATTAACCCGCCGGCGCACCGGGCTGCTTTGCGGGGTGGGCGCGGGCGAAGGCATCGATTGTCGACAGCTCATTGACGATGCGCCTGAAGTTGGGAAATGGCGCGGTATCGACGTCATAATATTTTGCGCCGGCGGCCTGGCTCGCCAGACAGATATCGGCGAGCGTGATCGTATCGCCGTGGCAGTAACGGCCCGTGGCTTTGTCGCTCAAATGCATCTCGAGCGCGGTAATGGCGGCAACGTGCCAATGCTGGCACCATTTGTGGACGGCCGCCTGATCGAACTTGAAGTCGTGTTCCAGATATTCGCGCACCCGCGGCACGATCAGCGGGTGAGAATCACAGGCGACGATTTGAGCCAATCCGCGCACGCGGGCGCGGCCGCGCGGATCGCGCGGCAATAGCGGCGGATCGGGATGGGTCTCGTCGAGATATTCGATGATTGCCAGCGATTCGAATAGTGCCGGTTCGCCATCGTCGGGCACGAGCGCCGGCAGCGCCATCATCGGATTGACCGCGCGATAGGCCGTCTCGCGCTGATCGCCCTTCATCAGATTGACCTGGATCACCTCATCGGGCGCGATGCCCTTGAGATTCAGGGCGATGCGCACGCGATAGGTCGCGAGCGAACGCCAGAACGAAAACAGTTTCACCGTGATGCTCCCTTTGCTGTCGCCTGCAGCGCCGCGGCGAAGACCGGTCCCGCTATTTTTTCGTGCCGCCCGGATCGGCCTTAAGGCCGGCTGTCTCGATGCCGGCAACGGCGATGATCTCGTCATTGTCACCGGTGTCGCCGGAAATGCCGACCGCGCCGACAACTTGACCGTTGGCGTCGCGGACCAGAACCCCGGCGGGGTTCGGCACCAGCCGTCCGCCGCTTGCCGCGACTATCGCGGTCAGAAAATTCGGATTTTGTGCCGCGCGGTCCATCATCGTGCGCGAGCCCCAGCCCATGCCGAGCGCGCCATAGGCTTTGCCGACGGCGATCTCGAATCGAATGATGCCCGAGCCGTCTTCACGCTTGGCACAGACGACGTGGCCACCGGGATCGAGCACCACCACGGTCTGCGGCATCTGTTTAAGGTCTCGCGCTTTCTTCAGCGCGGCATCGACGATGGTCGACGCTTGGGCTAGCGTAATGGCCGACATGGTGCCTCCGAGTTGTTGGAACGAAAATTATTACTGCGTGCGGCGGTCGGCCCAATAGGCGGAGACCGTCGAGATTTCGGCTGCGCCTGAGCGATGGCGTTTGGTCTCCTCATAGCAGACCAAAGTTTGTTCGAGCACCGGCAGCGCGACGCCGCACGATTGAGCCTCGCTTAGCATGGCTTTCATGTCCTTGATGCCGCCGTCGACGTTGAACGTGACCGGACCAGGGTCGCCGCCGTTGAGCATCGCCGCGACGCCCGGCGCGCGCACCTTGGCGATGGTGGCGGCGCCGGACGTATCGCTCAACAGATCCATCAGCCGTTCCGGGGTGACCGGCAGCTTGCGGGTGAGCGCCAGCGCCTCGCCCAAAGCCTGCCAATAGACCATCAGCGGCAGATTCACCGCGAATTTAAGCACCGCGCCGGAGCCGACCGGACCGGCGTGTTCGAGGCGGCGGCACAGCTGCTCGAGGATCGGCTTGGCGCGCGCCACGTCAGCAGCGTCGCCGCCGACAAGCCCGATGAGCTTGCCCTGACGGGCAGGTCCGGTCGATCCGCCGACCGGGCACTCGACGAAGGCCCCGCCTTTGGCACGCACCGCGGCGCCGAGCGCGATTTCAGCCGCCGACAGCACCGTGCTCATGTCGACAAAGAGCTTGCCGGCTGGCTGGCCGCTGAGGAGGCCCGTCGGCCCGTTATAAACGGCGTCGAGCGCGGCCGCGTCGGTGAGGCTGGAAATAACGACATCGGCATGCTGCGCGAGTTCGGCCGCTGTCGCCGCAACGCTGGCGCCGGCCACCGTCTTGGCTTTGTCCGGCGTGCGATTCCACACCGTTACCTCTCGGCCGACCTCGATCAACCGCGCCGCGATAGCCGCACCCATTTTTCCGATACCGGCGACACCGATGCGCATGCGCTGTCTCCCGACGCTTGCATTCGGCGGCGACGATAGGCGATCACAGCGCGGTGAGAAAGCGGCTTGCGCCTGCGCCGAGCGGATGCCATAGCGACGCATGCTGACGCAAAAAGGGAGTGCAATCGGCATGGCTAGGGGCAACAAAGGTGTCGTCGGCATTATCGGCCTTGGCATCATGGGCGGCGCGTTCGCTGAAAACCTGGTCGCCGCCGGCTGGCGGGTGATCGGTTACGACATCGCTGCAGGCCGCCGCCGCGCGTTGGCCCGCGCAAGCGTCGAGATCGCCGCCGACGCAGCTGACGTGGCGCGCAAGGCAAAGACCATCATCACGAGCTTGCCCAAGCCGGAAGCCCTCGCGGCGACGGCGGAGGCCATTGCCAAGGCCGGCGTATCGCGCCGTGTCGTCGTTGAAGCATCCACTTTCACGATCGAGGACAAGGTCAAGGCGCAGGCGGTCCTGCGCAAGGCCGGCCACCTGCTGCTCGATTGTCCAATGAGCGGCACCGGTGCGCAGGCCAAAACGAAGGATCTTGTCGTCTACGCCTCGGGCGGCGCGCCGGACATCAAGAAACTGCGAAAGATGTTCGCCGGCTTCACCCGGGCCGCGTACGACGTCGGCGAGTTCGGCAACGGCAGCCGTATGAAATACGTCGCCAACCATCTGGTTGCCATCCACAACGTCGCCAGCGCCGAGGCGATGGTCCTGGGAATGAAGGCCGGATTGCCGCCGCAACTCATTTTCGATCTGATCAAGACCGGGGCCGGCAATTCGCGCATTTTTGAGCTGCGCGCGCCGATGATGGTCAAAAACGATTATGGCAACGTCACCATGAAAATCTCGGTATGGCAGAAGGACATGGACGTGATCGGCAAGTATGCCCGAAAAATTCACGTGCCGACGCCGATGTTCGACGCCTCCAGCCGCATCTACGAGAAGGCACTCAAAGGCGGACACGGCGCCGAAGACACCGCCGCCGTGTGTGCCGTGCTGGAGAAGCTGGCCGGCGTGAAGCGCGGCACGAGCAAAGCGCGCAAGACGGCATAAAAGCCACGGCAACACTGCGACTTTCCTTCTTAAGCCGTCACGCGCGGGCTTGTGCCGGGCCGCCGCGTCGTTAGTCTCGTCACAGACGTGGAGATTTTTGCGACCGGATCAGTCCGGCCGTCCGTCGGGCTATAAGAAAATGTTCGGAGGAAACGCATGTCATCACTTGAAGGCGAAGCGCGGATGGCGGCGGTCGCGGGCGACCGCCCAACTCTCAAGCAGCGCAGCGAAGTCCGCGACGGCATGCGCATCGACTGGGACGTGCCGATCGCGATGGACGATGGACTGATCCTGCGCGCTGACGTGTTCCGGCCTCTGGCCGAAGGCCGGACGCCGGTGATCTTGAGCTACGGCCCCTATGCAAAGGGGCTCGCCTTCCAGGATGGCTACCCGAGCGCATGGCAGCGCATGACGGAGCTGCATCCCGACGTCGCCGCCGGCTCCAGCAACCTTTACCAGAGCTGGGAAGTGGTCGACCCGGATAAATGGGTGCCGCACGACTATGCTTGCGTGCGGGTCGACTCGCGCGGCGCCGGCTGCTCGCCCGGCATCATCGATCATTTCTCGCCCCGCGAGACCAAGGATTTCTATAACTGCATCGAATGGGCCGGCGTGCAGCCATGGTCGAACGGCAAGGTCGGCCTCAACGGCATTTCCTATTACGGCATCAATCAGTGGCATGTGGCGTCTCTCCAGCCGCCGCATCTTGCCGCCATGTGCATCTGGGAGGGCGCGGCCGACTGGTATCGGGACATGACGCACCATGGCGGCATTCTCTCGACATTCTGGGACAACTGGTACGACATGCAGGTCAAGACCGTGCAGTACGGTGCGGGCGAACGCGGCAAAAGAAGCCGCGTGCATGGCGAACTGGTATGCGGGCCCGAAGTCTATTCCGACGAGCAGCTGGCTAAGAACCGTAGCGATTTCGGCGCTGACATCGCGGCGCATCCACTCGACGACGGCTATCATCGCGCCCGCTCGCCGGTGTGGTCGAAGGTGAAGGTGCCCTTCTTGTCGGCCGCCAATTGGGGCGGCCAGGGGCTGCATCCGCGCGGCAACTTCGAAGGCTTTATTCGTGCCGCATCGAAGCAAAAATGGCTCGAAGCGCATGGCATCGAGCACTGGACGCATTTCTACACCGATTACGGCCGCAATCTGCAGCTGCGCTTCTTCGATTACTTCCTGCACGACAAGAAAAACGGCTGGGACAAGCAGCCGCCGGTGCAGCTCCAGGTACGTCACGTCGACGGCTTCGTCGAACGCGCTGAGAAAGACTGGCCGCTCAAGCGTACCAAATGGACCAAGCTCTATCTCGACCCGGCGTCCGGCTCGCTCGGCGAAAAGGCGCCGAAGAAGAAGGCGGTGATTCGTTTCGAGGCGATGGGTGACGGTGTCACCTTCATGACGCCGCCACTCGCGCGCGAGGTGGAGATCACCGGGCCGTCGGCGGTCAAGCTTTTCATTTCGTCGTCGACCGGCGATGCCGATATTTTTGTCGTGCTAAGGGTGTTCTCGCCCGATCTTAAGGAAGTGGTGTTTCAGGGCGCCATCGATCCGCATACGCCGGTCGGCCAGGGGTGGCTGCGCGCGTCGCATCGTCAGCTCGACAAGAAATTGTCGAGACCGTACCGGCCCTATCACAGCCACGCCAAGCGGCAGCCGCTCAAGCCGGGCGAGGTGGTTGCACTTGATGTCGAGATCTGGCCGACGTCGATTGTGGTCCCGGCCGGCCATCGGATCGCACTCACGATCCGCGGCAAAGATTACGTCTACGGCGGGCCGAGCGGCGGGAAGTTGTCAAATTTCAAGAACGAGCTCACCGGTTGCGGTCCTTTCCTGCACGACGATCCGCGCGACCGTCCGCTGGAAGTCTTTGCCGGCGTCACTGATCTGCATTTCGGCGCGCAACGGCCGTTTTTGCTTCTGCCCGTCGTTCCGCCTAGGAAAAATTAGTCGTATAACGCCGCATCTGAATCGTACGCCCGTACGATAAGAAGAACAGGCCGCATTCAACGCGGCGTCAAAAGGAGGCTTAGATGTCCCGGAATGTCAGCCGTCGCGCGCTCCTTTCATCGGCCGTGGTGGGAGCGACGGCGGCAACGATGCGCTTTCCAGCGCCGGCGATTGCGCAATCCGTTCCCATCAAAGTCGGACTGCTGACAGTGAAGACTGGGCCGCTGGCGCAAGGCGGCATTCAGATGGAACAGGGCGCGATCACTTTTCTGAAGCAGGCCAATTACACGATTGCCGGCCGCAAGGTTGATTTTGTCAGTGCCGACACCGGCGGCGCGCCCGCCGGCGCCAAGACCAAAGTGCAGGAGTTGGTCGAACGCGACAAAGTCGACGTCATCGTCGGTCCATTGGCCGCTTTCGAGCTCTATGCCATCAACGAGTACGTGCAACAGCAAAAGATGCCGACGCTCAGCCTCGCCGCGGCGGACAATCTCACGCAGCGAACGCCGAACCCTTATCTGATACGGGCTTCGGCGTCATCGTCGCAGGCCATGCAGCCGCTGGGCCACTACGCTGCCACGGAGATGAAGCTGAAGCGAGTGGTCGGGCTGGCCGACGATCTGGCGTTCGGCTACGAGGAAATTGGCGGCTTTCAGGCGGCGTTCGAGAAGGATGGCGGATGCCTGGTAGCCAAGCTCTGGCCCCCGCTGTCCACCCCGGACTACACACCATACGTGGCGCAGATCACTGGCTGCGACGGCGTCTGTCAGGGCTTTGCCGGATCCAACCCGCTGCGCTTCATGAAGGCTTATAGCGATGCAGGATTGAAATATCCGGTGGTCACTGGCGAAGTCGGCGGCGACGATGCCTTGCTCAAGAGCTTCGACAATGACGCCATGGGTCTCATTTCTTGCTGTCCTTATTCGCTCGATCTCGAGAGCGACGCCAACAGCCGTTTCATCGATGCCATGGTGAAGGATTTCAACACCGTGCCCGGCTTCTATGCCGCGGGCATTTTTGTCAATTTCCAGGTGATCGAAGCCGGCCTGAAGGCGACCGGGGGGGACATCGGCGACAAGTCGAAGTTCATGGCGGCGATGCGCGCAGTCGAATTGCCGGATACGCCACGCGGCCCGATCAAATTCGATCACTTGGGCAATGTGGTGGGCACGTTCTGCATCCGGCGCTGCGGCACCGAAGGCGCAAAATACGGGCTCAAATTGTGGAACAAAATCGTCAAAAAGTATGACAACGTCAGTCAATTCTGGACTTGGCCGGAACAGGAATTTTTGGCCCACCCAGTCTATTCGCGCGACTATCCGCCGCTGCGGAAGTGCTAAAAATCCGCGATAATAGCGGACTTTACAGGGTGGCCGGGCTTCGCCCAAGATAAGCGGAATGATATCGTGGTGAGTGATATGGCGCCGTGGATGCCTGTCGCGTGGGGGACGCGACCGGCGTTGCTGGCGAACCGCATGGACCCAATGGGAGGATAAAGATGTTTCGGAAGCCATTGTCTTCGAAAGTCAGCCGCCGGGCGGTCTTGGCTGGCACCGCCGCTGGCGCGGCGCTCGCCGTGACCCGCTTTCCATCTCCGGCCATCGCGCAAGCCAAGCCGTTCAAGCTCGGCCTCCTTACGGTGAAGACTGGCCCCCTTGCGCAAGGCGGCATCCAGATGGAACAAGGCGTGATCACGTACCTGAAGGAGACCAATTACACGATCGGCGGCCGCAAAGTCGATTTCGTTTCTGCCGATACGGGCGGCAATCCCGCCGGCGCCAAAACCAAGGCGCAGGAACTCATCGAGCGCGACAATGTCGACTGCATTTTGGGCCCGCTCGCCGCCTTCGAGATGTACGCCATCAACGAATACGTCACCCAGCAAAAAATGCCGACGCTTTGTCTTGCTGGCGCCGACAACCTCACCCAACGCACGCCGAGCCCATACCTGTTGCGCTCGTCGGCTACATCTTCGCAAGCCATGCAGCCGATGGGGCATTATGCGGCGACCGAACTCAAGCTCAAGCGCGCGGTCACCATCGTCGAAGACTTCGCCTTCGGCTACGAGCAGATCGGCGGCTTCCAGGCCGCGTTTCAAAAGGACGGCGGTTGCGTGGTCAAAAAGCTTTGGCCGCCGCTGGTGACGCCCGATTATACGCCCTATGTCGCGCAGATCAGCGATTGTGACGTCGTGTGCCAAGGCTTTGCCGGGTCGAACCCGCTGCGCTTCATGAAGGCCTATGCCGGCGCGGGATTGAAATATCCGGTAGTTACTGGAGAAACCGGCGGCGACGACGCTTTGCTCAAGAGTTTTGGCGAGGAGGCGATCGGGCTGGTCAGCTGCGCCCCTTATACGCTCGATCTGGACACCGACGGCAATAATCGCTTCGTCAAGGGCATGTTGACCAATTACAACGCGGTCCCCGGGCAGTACGCCGCGATACTCTATGTCAACTGCCAGGTCGTTGACGCCGCCTTGAAAGCGCTCAACGGAGACGCCAGCAATCGCGACAAGTTCATGTCGGCGCTCAAGGTGGTCAACCTGTCCGATACGCCGCGCGGACCGATCAAGTATGACCACTTGAACAATGTGGTCGGCACTTTTTATATTCGGCGCTGCGGCACCGAGGGCGCCAAATACGGATTGAAGCTCTGGAACAAAACCATCAAGACTTACGACAACGTAAGTCAGTTCTGGACTTGGCCCGAGGCGGAGTTCCTCGCCCATCCGGTCTACTCGCGGGATTATCCGCCGCTGACCAAATGCTGACTGTCGCGATTCTCAACCTTATCGGTTAGGGATCACTTGCTGGGTGTCGAAAAGGGCCCGGATTGCGCCGGCGCGATCCGGGCGACCAAGGGGTAGGGCGGCGGTTATGACATTCTGGCTGCTGCTCACCGTCAACAGTGTGACGTTCGGCGGTCTGTTGTTTCTGTTGTCGGCCGGCTTCTCCTTGATCTTCGGGCTGATGCGCATCCCCAATTTGACGCACGGCTCGATGTTCATGGTCGGCGCCTATCTCGGCACTACGCTTCTCTCCGGCGCGCTCGGCTTCACGATGAATTTCTGGGTCGCGGCCGTCATTGCTGCGCTTGAAGTCGCGGTTTTGGGCGCCTTGATGGAGCGTCTGCTGTTGCGACGGCTTGCCGGCCAGCAGCTCGCGCAGGTGCTGGTAACGCTGGGCGTGTCGTTCATGGTTGCGGATCTGTGCCTGATGGGATGGGGCGGCGATCCGATTTCGGTGGCGACGCCCGCGGGCCTCACAGGTTTCATCCGCTTTGCCGGCGGCGCATTCCCGCTCTACCGCATGGCGGTAATCCTGATCGCAGCCGTATTCGCGATCGCCCTGTGGCTGATGCTGGAACGCACGCGGCTCGGCGCCATGATCCGTGCCGGCGTCGACGATCCGCAAATGGCGCGCGTCGTCGGCATTCGCGTCTCGCAGCTTTTCACCATCGTATTCGCTCTGGGCGCTGGGCTTGCCGGTTTTGCCGGGGTGATCGGCGGCCCCATCCTGTCGGTCTATCCAGGACTCGATCAGGACATGCTGCCGCTCGCGCTGGTCGTGGTCATTCTCGGCGGCACCGGCAGCCTGTTGGGCTCATTCGTCGGCAGCATCATTATCGGGTTCCTCTATAATTTCGGCCAGGCGCTGCTGCCGGAGCTTGCCTATTTCATCTTGTTTTTGCCGATGGTGCTCGTCCTGGTGCTGCGGCCGCAAGGTCTGTTCGGAGGCCAGATTCTGTGAGCAGCCCTGCCGCCGGTCCAACCAAGACCGCCTTATCCCGCGCCGTCATTGGGCGCCGGGTAGCCATTCTTGTCGCCGTACTCGCGCTGGTCGCGGTGCCTTTCGTCATCCAGCAGGTCTATTACGTCAATATCGCCAGCCAGATTCTGCTCTATGCCGTTTTTGCCTTGGGGATAAACGTGCTCGTCGGCTATGCCGGCCTGGTGTCGCTCGGCCATGCCGGGTTGTTTGGGATCGCGGCTTATATCGACGCGTATTTGTTGAGCACCGGCCACGGCCATGCCCTGGCGATCTCAGCCACGCTTTTCGGCGCGCTCGCGGCGACCGCGGTGTTCGCCGCCTTATCGCTGCGCGCCACCGGTATCAGCTTCATCATGATCACGCTTGCGCTTGGTGAAATCATCTGGGGTCTCGCCTACCGCTGGATCAGCGTTACCGGCGGCGACAACGGTATCAGCGTATCCACGCGGCCTGCGCCATTCGGCATTCCGCTCGACTCGCCTCAGGCCTTCTATGACGCGACCCTTGTGGTATTTCTGATGGCCGTCGCCGTGGCGGCGATATTCGTGCGTTCGCCCTTCGGCGCGGCATTGTGCGGCACACGCGACCAGCCGCGCCGCATGACCGCGCTCGGCTACCATGTCTGGATGATCCGGTTCGGAGCTTTCATGCTTTCCGGACTGCTGACCGCCGTCGCCGGCATTCTGTTCGTCTACTATAACGAGTTCATCAGCCCGCAGGCGCTGGCGCTCACCGCGTCGGCGGAAGGCTTGCTGATGGTGATTTCGGGCGGCGCCGGAACGCTGCTCGGGCCGGTGGCCGGCGCGGCCCTGGTCGTCATCGTCAAGAACGTGGTGAGCGCCTATATCACCCGCTGGAATTTCATGCTCGGCGCCATTTTTGTCGCCATCGTCATCTTTATGCCGGAGGGCCTGGTACCGGGTGCGGTGCGGCTGACACGCTCGGCTTGGCGCGCAACGAGGCCGAAGCCATGAGCGCGCTTCTCGTCACCAATTTGAACAAATCGTTCGGCGGCCTTCGCGTCAACACCAATGTCAACCTCGATATCGCCGCCGGGGAGCGGCGGTTGATCATCGGCCCCAACGGCGCCGGCAAGACCACGCTGTTCAACCTGATTACCGGCGAGATTTCCCCCGACAGCGGTTCGGTGGCGTTGTTCGACCGCGACATCACCCGGATGGCGAGCCGTAAGCGCACGCATCTCGGCATGGCGCGGACCTATCAGATCATTACGCTGTTCGCGGCGGACACGATCGCGCATAACGTGACGCTGGCTCTGCTCGGCTTGTCGCCGCTGCGGTGGAATCCGCTGATCCCGCTCGACCGGCAGCAGCAATTGATCGAGCAGGCTCGCCAAGCGCTTGAGCATGTCGGTCTCGCTCACATCGCCGAACGGCCTTTGGCGCAGACCTCGTATGGCGAACGCCGCCGCGTCGAGATCGCCATGGCGCTGGCGCAGAACCCCAAAATCCTGCTGCTCGACGAGCCTTTCGCCGGGCTCTCGATCGACGAACGGCAGGACGTGCGCAAGCTGCTCAACGCCATACCGCGCGACGTGACCATCGTGATGATCGAGCATGACATGGACACTGCATTGGAGCTTGCCGACCGCATCACGCTCCTGCATTTCGGCGAGGTGATTGTCGAGGGCACCCGCGCCGAAGTGGTGGCCGATCCGCGCACGCGGGAGGTCTATCTTGGCGAATAATGCGCTCAGTCTCAGCGGCATCGAAGCCTTCTATGGCGACAGCCACGTGCTGCAGCAAGTGTCGTTTGCTCTCGGCCAGGGCCGGCTGCTCGGGCTTCTTGGACGCAACGGCGCCGGTAAGTCGACTTGCATGAATGTCAGCGTGGGGGTGCTGCCGCCGCGCGCCGGCAGCGTGGAAGTATTCGGCACTGCCGTGACGCGGCTGCCGCCCGAAGAGATCGCGGCACAGGGCGTGGCGCTGGTGCCGCAGGGCCGCCGCGTCTTCCGTAGCTTGACGGTGCGCGAAAATCTGATGGTCGCCGCCCACACCGGCTTCGCCACCCGCCACGCGCCGTGGACCCTGGATACGGTGTTTGCCATGTTCCCACGGCTCGCCGAACGGCGCGGCCAGCTCGCCGGTTACCTGTCCGGCGGCGAGCAGCAGATGCTAGCCATCGGTCGGGCGCTAATGGCCAATCCCCGTGTTCTATTGATGGACGAGCCGTCGGAAGGCCTGGCCCCGCAAATCGTGGCCGAGGTCATGGCCACGATTCGCAAACTGAAGGAGAGCGGCCTGTCGATCGTTCTCGTCGAACAGAGCCCGAAGCTCGTTTTCGACATTGCCGACGATATCGTCATTCTCAATTCGGGCCGCGTCGCAGTGGTTTCCACGGCCGAAAAGCTCAAAAACGACGGCGTCGATCTGCGCCAACATCTTGGGGTGTTTTAGCAATACCCCTTATGCCGCCGTAGGTTATTTCTTCATTTCGTTGTCCTGATCATCGCTGCCGGGCTGCCGCCCTCGGCCGGGTGCGGTTGCGGCGACGCGCTTTAATGCACATGACCGATATTGCAAATTGTAAAGCTCGCCGTCACCATGGCGACCGGCGTGTCTGGAGGGGCATCACGTGATTACCGTACCCGAATTGGCGGCGGAGGCTCTGGGCTCTTTTCTTCACGAGCACATGAGCCGCAGATTCAGCACGACCCATGCCGACCTGACCGAACTCGTGCCATCGGTTGCCAGACTGGCGGTCGAGTGCATCGGCAATAGCGATGCCCTGTACCACAACGTCGAGCACACCATGCTGGTGACGTTGGTGGGCTACGATATCATGAAGGGCAGGTCGCTTTTGACGCCGACCTATCCCAGCGACTACGCGCACATGCTGGTGGCCTGCCTGATGCACGACATCGGCTATGTGCGCGGCATTCTCAAAGGCGATGGCGCCGACGGCTACGTCATTGACGGCAAAGGCAACAAGACGAAATTGCCGCGCGGCGCCTCCGACGCGGCCCTGTTGTCGCATCACGTCGACCGCTCGAAGCTGTTCGTGATGGACCGCATTTCCAAAATCGAGCTCCTCGATGCCGAGCGCATCGCCCGTGCCATCGAATTCACCCGCTTTCCGTCGCCCCATGGAGGCGACGATGAAGAGAACGAAGAAGGTCTTCTGGTGCGCGCCGCCGATCTCATCGGTCAACTCGGCGATCCGCATTATCTGCGAAAGGCCAATGCTTTGTACTTCGAATTCGAAGAGGTCGGGATGAATCGTCAGCTCGGCTACACTTCGCCGGCCGATCTCACCGACCTTTATCCGCAGTTCTACTGGAATAGCATTTCGCCACACATCCAGACCGCGATCCGCTACCTCAACGTCACGTCAAGCGGACGGCAATGGATCGCCAACCTTTACAGCAACGTGTTCCGTGCCGAGCGCGAACTCAGCCTTTGCGGCCCGCAGCGCTGAAATCAGGCCGGGTACGGCAGCTCCATATATGCGCCCGCGTGGGTTGTCCGCTCTTGCACTATGCAGGTTCCTATGCTTTTCCCGCCTGCGTCGAATGTGGATGCAAGGAACCCCATGCCCGAACTCTGGAATAAGTACGGCCCCACCGCAGCGCGTAAGCACGGCAAATCCGGGCGCGAGGTGCGGCCGAAAACCGTCACCATCGACATTCACGCCCATGTCGATGTGCCGGCGGCCGCGGCATTGGTCGCCCCGCATCTCGAAATGGCGACGATCCCGCTGTTCCATTTCGCGACGCCGGCATCGCAGGCGCTGACCCAGAAACAGACCGCCGATCTTGCCGCACGGCGCAGCGCCGAACATCGGCTCGCCGATCTCGACGCCATGGCCATCGATGTGCAGATGATCGCGCCGCCGCCGCTGCAGTGTTATTATTCGGTCCCGCTCGATGTGGCAGTAAAGGCGGCGCGGCTTGTCAACGACGGCATCGCCGAATATTGCGGCAAGCATCCGGACCGCTTCAAAGGCTTTGGCTCGGTGCCGATGCCCGACGGCAACGAGGCCGCCAAGGAGCTTGAGCGTTGCGTCAAGACGCTTGGCTTTACCGGCGTCGAAATCCTCACCAATGTGAACGGCAAGGAGTTGTCCGATCCGGCCTTCGCGCCGTTCTGGAAGAAGGCCGAGGAGCTCGGCGTTGTGGTGATGATCCATCCCAACGGCTTTACCGAGGCTTCGCGCTTTAAGCGCTTCTATTTCAACAATGTCATCGGCAATCCGCTCGAGACCACGATCGCGCTGCACTATCTGATCTTCGACGGCGTGCTCGAACGGTATCCTGGCCTGAAAATCCTCGCCGTGCACGGCGGCGGCTATCTCGGCGGCTATTCGGGCCGGATCGACCACGCCTGGGGCGCGCGCTCGGACGCGCACGGCGATCTGCCGCGGCCGCCGACCGATTATCTCAAGCGCGTCTATGTCGACACGGTGGTGTTCACGCCCTACCAGCTCGCCGAACTGGTGCGGGTGTTCGGAGCCGATCACGTAGTGATGGGCACGGATTATCCTTTCGACATGGCCGAGTTCGATCCGGTCGGCCATATCGCCGGCGTCGATGGCTTCGATGCTTCTACGGTTGCAGCGCTCGCCGGCGGCAACAGCAAGAGATTGCTCGGCTTGTGATACCGAGTTCGGCGGTTAGCCGAACTCGGGTTTTCCGGTGCAGCGCCGGTTATTTGGATTCGGTCGCGGGCGCCGCCGGTGCGGCCGGCGGAGCCATCTGACTGTCGGGCGGTGAGGGCGGCGACTCGGTGGAAGGCGCCGGAGCCGGCGAAGCCGTGGGCGGCGGGGCGGGGTTGGCCATTTTCGCGAAAACGCTGCCCGGTACGATCGTCATGACGAACGATGTCGGCGTCTGGCCTGGGCCGAACGGGCCGGGGACCTGATGCGATACCGGTGGTAGGCTTTGCAGATAGGCCGCGATCGCCAGCGCGTCCGATTTCTTCAAGCTTTTGTATGCGTCGTAAGGCATGGCCGGCGCGAGCTTGCGTCCTTGCGGCGTCACTCCCGTGGTGAACGCGGTGACAATCTGCGCCGTCGTCCACTTGCCAAGGCCGGTCGCCTTGTCCGGCGTGAGGTTGGGTCCGACAAAGACGCCAAGTCCCGGGATGGAGAAGCCGACGTCGGAGCCGCCAAGGAATTTGCTCATATCCGGCTTGCCGAAAAAGTGCCCGGGGGTATGACAATCGGTGCAGCTTCCGATCGTGACCAGATATTTTCCGCGTGCGATCTGGTGCTGATCGGCGGCATGCGCGGCAAACGGCGCCATGAGCGCGGCGCCGGCGAGTGCGACAAGACACGACAGGAGTGTTCCCGCTTTCAAGTTTGTTCCCCTTTGGCTCGGCGCCCGGGACAGCCGGATGCGTCCCGAATGCGCGCCGAAATCTTGCCCGAAAAATCGCGGCTTGGAAACAATCCGTGTGCCGCAGCCGGGAAATAACAGCGCAACTCTGCGGATTCCCGCAGCAGCGCGCTGGCGCCCTATCGCCTCGAAGCCTCCGCCGTCGCTGCGATCAAGGCGAGGCCTGCCGGAACCAGCATCGGGTGATCGATCAGATGCAGCGCAACCGCACCGAGCAGCGCTCCTATGGCGTAAGCAATCCATGAGGCCGTCAACAGCGCCAGCGCGTTTCGATGCCCCGGTTGCGAGGGATTTTGCACGGATGAGCCAAGTTGGACCAGGTTGCCGGTGATGAAGACGGTATTGATCGGCACGCCGGCAATGGTGCGCACGGCTGCATTTTGCATGCCGAGCGCGGCGGCAACGACGGCGGCGCTCCAGTGATTGGTAATGAATTCGGAAGCCGCCAGCATCAGCGCCGTCACCACGAGCGCCGCTGCGGCCGGTATCTCACGTTTGACCGCGCTGCGCGTGAGGATGACCGCGGCGAAAAACGCCGCCACGATGCCGATATGATAGCCGGCATGATCGAGCCGCCAGCGCGAGAAATCGATACCGAGCAGAACCGTATTGCCCGTCATGGCGCCGACGAAGGTGTCGTAGCGCACATAAGCGATGGCATCGGCCGACCCGCCGATCATGCACAGCAACACCGTCCGTCCGATGTCGCGCGCCAGCATCGGCCAGCCCTCGTATCGTCAGCGCCGCCGCTGTTTCTTTGGCGGCTTTAATTGATGCACCGAAGCCGACGCGCCGGCGCTTTTTCGCAGCGCCTCCTTCAGGCTCGCCGGCCGGCCGTGCTTCTTGAGGAGGTCGCGGAGCGCCTCGTCGGCTAGCTCTTGAAACTCTTTCATCTGATCGCGGCCGAGCAGATCGAGTTGTTGCCAAGTCTCGTCGTCGATCTGCACGCGTTTGCCCGGCATCAGCTTGCCTTCTTGTGCCGCGCCGTACCGCGGGCCGGCGAGCGCGTCGCCTTCTTCGCTGCAGGTTTTGACGCGCGCGCGTTCGATCGCAAAGCGGCTTGTCGCGTACGGCCGCTCTCGGCGTTGCCGCCGGTTTTGACACTTTGGCGCAGTGCATCCATCAGGTTGATGACGTTCGAGGGCGCGCGCTCCTGCGGCCGCTCGATCTTCTCGCCCTTCTGTTTCTTGCGCAGCAGATCCTTCAGCGCGTCTTCGTAGTCGTCCTTGAATTCCGCCGGCTTGAAGTGCCCGGCCTTGCTCTCGACGATATGCAAGGCGAGATCGAGCATATCCTTCGGGATTTTCTGGTCCTCGATGGTGTCGAAATATTCGTCCTCCTTGCGCACCTCGTAGGGGTAGCGCAACGTGACGCCGACCATGCCTTTGCCGCGGGCTTCGAGCGCGATGATGTGTTCGCGCGACGTGAACACGACCTTGCCCAGCGCCACCATGCCTTCCTTGTGAATGGCCTCGCGGATCACGGCGAAGGCCTGCTGGCCGACGTCGCCGTCCGGTACGATGTAATACGGATCGCGCATGAACAGCTCGTCAATCTCGCTGCGCGGCACGAATTCCCCAATGTCGATGACATGCTTGGAGTCGATGGCGACGGCCTCGACCTCCTCCGGCTCAAGCTCGATATATTCGCCCTTGGCCAGCTCGTAACCCTTGATGATGTCGGCGTTCTCCACCTCGTCGCCGGTTTCGGCGTCGATTTTTTTGTAGCGGATACGGTTGCCGGTCTCTTTGTTGAGCTGGTGGAAGCTGATCTTTTCCCGCTCCGAGGTCGCCGGATAAAGCGCAATCGGGCAGGAGACGAGCGACAGCTTGAGATAGCCTTTCCAATACGCACGCGGGGCCACGGCCTTACTCCATTACTCATTCGGACGGTTCGGGAACGCGAGTTTCAACGATATCAGGGAACGGGCGTTCCACAAGGGAACCCCCAGCCGTGAGTTACCGGACGTTTCTTCTTTGTTCTTTGAGCCGGCAGGCCTAGACTCACGCGATTCACCGAATCGCGAGCCAAAACGATGCCAGCCGGAAACGCACTGAGAAAACCATCGAGAATCCAAGAAACTCCCAAAGAACGGCTCAAGGAACGTGTCCGGGAGCGGGGCGGGGAGCGGACCAAGGAAGGGTCCAAGCCGCGGCTGTTCCATGCCAGGATGCTGGTCACCAGGCTCGAGGAATGGTGTGTCGAAGCATCGACGCCGCAGGAAGCCGAGGCGCTGTTGGCCGCCGGGGGCGGTCATCGTTGTACGCCTGGCGAAAGCATCCAGGTCGAGATCGATCAACTGATCGACGAATAGTCGCCGCCGCGCGTTTTTTGCTGACATTGATGGCAAACGGAGCCGCTCCGGCGAAGGCGAGAGCGCTTCTGCCGTCGCAAATTGGACATTCCACGGTGTCAGCTTGTGCATGGCTGGATTGGGCGGCTTGGGCGCGCGGTCCGGATCGCCATGAGCGATCATGATTGGCTCCCTTGAGGGCTCCAATGCGCTTAAGCAAAACTCCGGTGCGGGATGATGGCCATTGAGTCATTGATGCCTGCGGCTGCCGAGGGTTCGGCGGCGGCCAGCGTCAAATTCCTCGGCCGGGAGGCTACCTATTGGCGCCTGCGCATCAGGGGCGCGGCGCTGTTGATGTTCACGCTCGGTATTTACCGTTTCTGGTTCGCCACCGATGTCCGTCGTTACCTTTGGTCGAACACCGAAATCGGCGGCGAGACGCTGGAATATACTGGGCTCGCCACCGAGCTGCTTGGCGGGTTTTTGCTTGCCGTCGCTATTGTCGGGCCGCTTTACACTGCGATCGCCTCGGCGGCGCTGGCGCTCGACGCCGCCGAGGTGGCGATCGTCGCGGCCGGCGCGCTGCTTGTTGTTCTCCTCAGCCAGTTCGCGCTGTATCGGGCGCGGCGCTACCGGCTGACGCGCACGGTGTTTCGCGGCGTGCGGTTCGATCAGCACGGCTCGGCGTGGCGTTACGCCGTGTTGGCGCTGATGTGGTGGGCGCTGGCGGCGGTGACGCTCGGGCTCGCTTATCCGTGGGCGCAGGCGAACCTGCAGCGCTACAAAATGCGTTACACCGGCTATGGCGATCTGAACGGGGCCTTCGCCGGATCGGGGATGACGCTGTTTTGGCGCGGACTGCCGATCTGGCTCTGCGTGGTTGGGCCAATCGTTGCCGCGATCGTTGCGCTTGACCACATGGTCGATTGGAATGCGCTCAACGCCATGATGGCGCAAGGTGACGGCAAGCCGCTGGCTTTGCTCGTCGGCAATTCGGACGTCGACGTTTTTGTCGTCATCAGCGCCGCCGCGGGCTTAAGCCTCGCCGCAGCGGTGCTGCTCTATCCGTTATTTGCCGCCGTTATGATGCGCTGGTGGATTTCGGGCCTGCGCTTCGGCATGGTGACGGTGCGCTCGCACCTGTCCGTGGCGCAGGTTTACCGCGTCTATTTGCGCTTTCTTCTTTATGCCGTGCCGTATGTGGTGGCGGTATCGGCAATCGGCGGCGCCTCCATAGTCCTGAGCGGCAGACTCATCGATTCAAGTCACGATTCCATCCTCACGGAATTTTTCGCCAGCACGCTGTCGCTGGCAATCTATGTGCTTATCGTGCTCGGCGCTTCCACCATTTATCAGGTGGTCGTCACTTTCACGATGTGGCGGCTTTCGGCGCAAACCGCCGAGCTCATCGACGCCGAGGCGCTCGGATGCGTCCGGGCCGGCGGCACGCCGGATTCGGCACTTGGTGAAGGGCTGGTCGATGCACTCGGGGTTGGAGGCATCTGATGCTGGAGCCGGTGAGTGCGCCAGCCTTGCGAGGCCAGGCCGTCTATTTCGACGGCACGTCGAGTGCGCGCAACGATGTGGCCGTCGAACTCACCGGCGCAGGACTATCTATTCTGAGCTTCGGCAGGAAGGGCGCCGATGCCATGCTCGACGAGTGGGCCTATGCCGACTTGCGGCGGATGGCGGCGCCTGACGGAATGCTCCGCCTCGGGCGGCGCGGCGAAACGCTGCTGGCGCGACTCGAAATCCGCGATCCGGTCCTGGTCGACGCGATCGAAAGCCGGGCCGAAGCGCTTGACCGCGGCGGTGCGCTGGAACGGCAGCTTCGCCGCAAGGTCGTGGCATTGAGCTTTGCCGCCGCCGCTTCGCTTGTCGTCACCGCCGCTTTCGGCCTGCCGGCGCTGGCCAATCGCCTCATTCCCTTGGTGCCGCTTGGCGTCGAGCATCAACTCGGCGCAGCGATCGACAAGAACATACGCCCTTCGCTCGATAGCGGACATCTCGGTGCGGCCTTCGCCTGCGGCGCCGGGCCGAGCGAGGCCGCCGGCCGCGCCGCCCTCGATAAGCTGGTCGGCAAGCTCGAAGCCGCGGCGGCGCTGCCCATCCCTCTGCATGTCGAGGTGGTGCGCCGCACCGAGCCCAACGCCATGGCGCTGCCGGGCGGCCACATCTATGTCGACGACGGCCTCATCGCCAAAGCCGAGACCCCGGACGAACTCGCCGGCGTGCTGGCGCACGAAATCGGTCATGTCGCCCGGCGCGACGGTACCCGCACGGTGTTGCAGACGGCTGGCCTGTCGTTTTTGTTCGGCATGATGCTCGGTGACTTTGTCGGCGGCGGCGCGGTGGTGATCGCGGCTAAAACCGTGCTGAAGTCGTCCTATTCTCGCCGCGTCGAAGCCGCGGCCGATGCCTATAGCGTCACCCTGATGGAAAAGGCGGGCGGCGATCCGCGTGCGCTCGGCGTCATTCTGGCGCGCATTGTCAGCGACAAGCAGCACGGCATGAAGCTTTTGCTCGACCATCCGGAGACCAAGGACCGTATTGCTGCGATCGACGCTCTGGCCGTGACTGGGGCGACTACGCCGCTGCTTGACGCGGCGGATTGGAATGCGCTGAAACAAATTTGTGCCCCACTGCCGGGGCAGAACGGCGGAACAGGCAACGGCCAGGCGCCCGGTCAAGCTGGCGCACATTAGCCGCCGCGAGTGAGAATCCCCCGATAATGCGACATCGCATCCTTAACGATCAGCCGGTTTCGCGGCTCGCCATCTGGGCGCGCCGCGTTGCCCTGTTTTCGCTCGCCGCGACGTTCATTGCGATCATCATTGTGCGCTCGGGTGCGCTCGACATCGTGCCGGCCCTTTCGACGCTGGGCGGTGCGCTGGTTCTGGCCTGCGTAGCCATCCTGCTCGCGCTCGCCTCCTGCGTGGCTATATGGCGCGAGGGCATCGGCGGCGGCCGCTACGCGGTGACCGCCTTTCTCATCGGCTTCGCGCTGATCGCCTACCCGGCCTATCTCGGCGTCAAGGCATACCGGTTGCCGGCGATCTACGATGTGACCACCGATCCGATCGATCCGCCGCAATTCGACGCTATTGCGCGGTTGCGGCCCCGCGACGCCAATCCGGTCGCCTATGCCGGGCTCTATGCCGCGGAGCTGCAGAACGCGGCCTATCCCGACATCGCACCCGACGAGACCACGGCGACGCCGCAAGAAGCCTATAACGCGGTGATGAAGGTCATCGCCAAGCGGCGTTGGCGGGTCGTCGATGCTCGGCCGCCGCAAGCGGCGCTGCCGCGCGCGGCCGATGCTCGGCAATCCAGTGACCCTGCCGTGCGCGACGGCCTCATAGAGGCGATCGCGCGGACGCCGATCCTCGGCTTCCGCGACGACGTGGTGGTGCGGGTGCGGGCGACGACGGACGGCGCCCGCATCGACGTGCGCTCGGCGTCGCGTTACGGCCGCCACGATTTCGGCACCAACGCATCGCGCGTGCGTAATTTGATCGACAACGTCGACAACGTCCTGGCGACGCCGGCGCCCGAGCGGCCGGAAAAGAAGCCGGTTGCCCCGCCATCCCGTCAGCCCGAGGGCAAGGCGTCAGCCAAGCGGTAAGTGCCTTCGACCGACGGCGGGCCGTCGGTGGCGACCGCCCCGCGGGCCACCAGATCCTCCAAATGCGCCAGCACCGATAGCGCGGCGGCGCCGGCAAGCCGTGGATCGAGCCCGATATAGACCGCTTTGACGATGGTCGGGATGTCGGCCGCGCCTTTGTGCAGCCGGTGCATGATCGAGGCTTCACGGCCCTGGCGATGGCGGATCAAAAATTGCACAAAGCGCGGTGCGTCGCGCACCGGCATGCCGTGGCCGGAGAGATAAAGCGGCTCCGACCGCCGCGCGAGCTTGTGCAGCGATGCCATGTAGTCGCTCATCGCGCCATCGGGCGGCGCCACGATGGTCGTCGACCAGCCCATGACGTGATCGCCGGCAAACAGCAGGTCCGCCTCTTTCAGTGCAAAGGCCATGTGATTGGCGGTATGGCCGGGCGTGGTCACCGCTTCCAGAGTCCATCCGTCCCCCGATATGACCTCGCCATCGGCCAGCGCGACATCCGGGCGGAAATCCATGTCCGCGGATGCATCCAACCGGCGCGTCTCGCCGATATGCAGCGGCCGCGCCAGCCGATGCGGACCTTGCGCGTAGACGGTCGCGCCGGTCGCGGCTTTGATCTTTGGCACTGCGGGCGAATGGTCGCGATGGGTATGGGTGACGAATATGTCGGTGACGGTCTCGCCGCGCACCGCGTCGAGCAGCGCCGCGGCATGGGCATCGTCATCAGGGCCCGGATCCAGAATCGCGACTTTGCCGCGGCCGATGATGTAGCTCATGGTGCCCTTAAACGTGAACGGTCCGGGATTGTCGGCGGGTACCACGCGCACGCCGGGCGCCACTTCGCTGGCGCGGTCGGGTTTAAGATCGAAAGTCTTGTCGAAGGGAACGTCGTCGTTCATGCGGCTAAAGCATGATCCGGAAAAGTGGACGCCGGTTTTCCGAAAGGATCATGCTTTCCTCTAAAATAATCATTTGCGCAGCGTGAGCTCGAAACCGATGGGGTCCAGCCGGAACTCGCCGTTCCCGAACTGTGACTGGGACACCAATTCCGCCATGCTGTCCTTGGTGTAGGCGCGTCCCTTTAGCATGAAACGGAAGGTCAATTTAATGATTGCCGCGGCGACGAAGCCGCGATTTTTGAAATAGTCGGCAACCCCGCGGGATGAATAATCCTTGCGCAGGTCGATGATCAGCGCGGTGCCACCCGGCTTGAGGACGCGATGCATCTCGTTGAGCGCCACCAGCGGGCGGCTGAAATTCTTGAAAGCGGCGCGGCAGACGATGGTGTCGAATTGATCGTCGGGAAACGGCAAATCGGCAGCGTCACCATGCTCGAAATCGACCTCGACACCGGCGCTGCGGGCGTTGTCCCCGGCGATCTGCACAAACGAATGGCTGATGTCGATGCCGGTCACGCGGCCGCCGGTCAGCCTGGCCAATTCGATAGTGAGAAGGCCGGGCCCAGGCGCGATTTCGAGCACCCGCGAACCGGCATTGAGCCGGGCTGCAATTCGGCGCGCGGTCGCCTGCAAATCGTCGCGGTCATACTCGGCCTGGCGTGCATAGAGGGTGGCAATAAAGCCCTCCATGCCGCCGCCTTTATAGGGTTTTATCGGGGCGTCCGACATGCTGCCTCCCCTTCGCGGTGTCGCTCACCATGTGCGAAGGGAACCCGGCTGGCGCAAGCGTGCGGAACAAGCCAATCGGAATGAGGGGGTCCAGAAAATAGTAGAGCCCCGGTGCCGGGAATGCCGGGGCTCTAGCAACCTCAATTTCCACGGTAAGTGAGACCGAGATCGCCACCCATACTTATGCAAACGGCGGGCCAAGTCGGGGCGGGAGCCGACATCGGCAAAATTGGGCCGATTTTATCTGGGGGACATCGGTCCCGATGCGTGTTGACCGTGCCGCAGGCGGGCATTGGCTAAGATTCGGGCACCAGTTGGGGAACTGGCTGCACCCACCTAAACTCAATACGGCGTCGCGCCGGTCTAAAACGGCGTTCGGCTGCGGATGGCGGCCGCCAGCGTGCCTTCATCGAGATAATCGAGTTCGCCGCCGACCGGCACGCCGTGCGCAAGCCGCGTCACCTTCACATTGGCGTCGTGGAGGAGATCGGTGATGTAGTGGGCGGTACTCTGGCCGTCGACCGTAGCCGACAGCGCCAGCACGATCTCCTTGACCGCCGGATCGCTGGCCCGCTTGATCAGCGCACTGATCGAAAGATCGTCCGGGCCGACGCCATCCAGTGGCGACAGCGTCCCGCCCAGCACATGGTAGCGGGCATTGATGGCGTGCGCGCGTTCCAGCGCCCACAGATCGGCGACGTCGGCGACGACGACGATGGCGGAGCCGTCACGCTTGGGATCGGTGCAAACCATGCACGGGTTCTGCGTATCGATATTGCCGCAGGTACGGCATATCTCGATCTTTTCCATCGCCGTCTGCAGCGCGGTGGCGAGCGGCGCCATCAACAATTCCCGTTTTTTGATCAGGAACAGGGCCGCGCGCCGGGCGGAGCGTGGCCCGAGCCCCGGCAGACGCGCCAGCAATTGGATCAGGCGATCGATCTCAGGGCCGGCGGAGACAGCGGGCATCAGAACAGCTTCAGCCCCGGCGGCAGCGGCAGGCCGCCGGTCAACGCTTGCATTTTTTCGGCCAGTTGCGTCTCAAGCTTGCGTTTGGCGTCGGCGTGGGCGGCGATGACAAGATCCTCGACAACCTCCTTCTGGTCGGGCTTGAACAGCGAGTCGTCGATGCTCACGGCGCGGAGGTCACCTTTGCCTGAGATTTTGACCGCGACAAGCCCGCCGCCGGACGTGCCTTCGACCTCCAGCCGGTCGAGCTCGGCCTGCATCGCTTCCATCTTCGATTTCAGTTCCGTGGCCTGTTTCATCAGGCCAAGAAAGTCAGTCATCGGTTTTCCTTCCATCGTCGCGCGATGCGGACGTTCTCCAAGGGACTACAGCCTAGGCGCCAAAACGCTGGCGCTCATTATGGCTCTTCGTCCGGCTCCTCACTGTCGGCTGGCGGAGACGATTGAGCCTCCTCCGCAGTCGTCGCCGACGGCCGCACGTCAACGATTTCGGCGCCCGGAAAGCGCGCCAAGACCGCCTGCACCAACGGATCGTCGCGTACGCCGTCTTTCAGTTCCGCTTTGCGCGCCTCGCCTTGTGCACGCAAGCTCGGCATGCCGGCTTCGGTCGAGACCGCGACCATCCAGCGCCGGCCGGTCCAATCGGCGAGCTTCTTCGACAGCTCACCAACCAGCGTTGGGCGCGCGCTCGGCTCCAGCGCCAGTTCCAGCCTGCCGTCCTCGAAACGAACGAGCCGCACGTCGCGCTCAAGCGCACTTTTGAGGACAAGATCGCGTTTTTCCACCGCCAGCGCGATCATCTCGGCAAAGCTGTTCAGGGCGCGGATTTCGTTGGCGCGCGCCGCCGTCTCCGCCAATGGCGCCGGATTCTCGGATTGCCTCGCCGATGGTGCCGCAGACGCGAGCGGGCCGCGGCTGCCGCGCGGCGCTTCGCTGCGCAATTCCGGGCGCGCTGTTGCCGTGGGCGCCGCCGCCGCGCCGTTGCCGGTACGCGTATCGCCGAGCGCACGGACAACTTCGTCCGGCGTCGGCAGGTCGGCGGCATAGGCGATACGAACCAGCACCATTTCCGCGGCATCGATCGGACGGCCTGCGGCCTCGACCTCGGTAATGCCCTTGAGCAGCATCTGCCAGGTCCGGGCCAGAACGCGCATCGAGAGCTTGGTCGCGAAGCCGCGGCCGCGACTGCGCTCGGCTTCGGTCAGCGCCACATCGTCGGCCAGCGCCGGCACGACTTTGACGCGGGTGACGAAATGGGTGAATTCGGCGAGATCGCCGAGCACCATGGCCGGGTCGGCGCCGCTATCATATTGGTCGCGCAATTCGTTCAGCGCCGCGGCGATGTCGGCGCGCATCAGCGCCTCGAACAGATCGATTACTCGCGTGCGGTCGGCAAGTCCGAGCATTTGCCGTACGTCCTCGGCGCGCACCGGCCCGGCGGCATGTGCGATCGCCTGATCGAACAAAGACAATGCGTCGCGCACCGAGCCTTCGGCGGCGCGCGCGATCAAGGCGAGCGCTTCCGGCTCGCCCTGGATCGCTTCCTTGGCGGCGATCGACTGCAGATGCTGAACCAAGAGCGCGGCATCGACCCGGCGCAGGTCGAAGCGCTGGCAGCGCGACAGCACGGTGACCGGCACTTTTCGGATCTCGGTGGTGGCGAAGACGAACTTGGCGTGCGGCGGTGGCTCCTCCAGCGTCTTCAACAGAGCGTTGAAGGCCGCGCCCGACAGCATGTGGACTTCGTCGAGGATATAAACCTTGTAGCGGGCCGAGACCGGCGCGTAGCGGACGGCATCGTTGATCGCGCGCACGTCCTCGACACCGTTATGGGACGCGGCGTCCATCTCGATCACGTCGAGATGGCGGCTCTCCATGATCGCTTCGCAATGCACGCCCAGAACCGGCATTTTGACGGTCGGCGCGGTGACCGATCCGTCCAGGAGTTCGTAATTCAGCGCCCGGGCGAGGATGCGTGCAGTCGTCGTCTTGCCGACGCCGCGCACGCCGGTGAGTATCCACGCCTGCGGAATGCGGCCGGCCTCGAACGCGTTGGCGACGGTGCGCACCATGGCGCCCTGACCGATCAGATCGTCGAAGGTCGCCGGCCGGTATTTACGTGCCAGCACGCGATAGGGGGCGGATGGTGTCGCTGTGTCGCTCATGAAAGTGAATGTAGCCTGGGTTGAGCGCAGTGAAACCCGGGATCTGCGCGCGCACCTCTCAACTTTTCCTGGATTTCGCTGCGCTCAATCCAGGCTGCGGGAGCACGAGAGGGTGGGAGGCTGACGAGCGACCCGAACCGCGCTCGTTAGGGCTGCTTCCTTCCGGACCTGACCCGGTTGGCGAGTGGCTCGCCCACCGCCAACCTCCCGCCCCTATATCGGCCGGGCAGGGCGGGAAAGCAAGCGCGCGGCAGCGGCTTAGCCAGTCTCTTTCACGGCGTTCGTCATAGCGTCCTTGGCCACGTCATAGCCATAGAGCCAGCCGACCTGGAACGTGGTGGTGTCGCCGCGGCGGCCGGCGCCGAAACGGTCGCGCAACGCGAACTTCACGTCGCGTTGCATACGCGCCCAAGGCGAGGCGAGGTGGTTCTCCTTGGCGCGCGCCCGCGAGCCGAGCACCGCCGCGGTGGCGCGCGGCACCCGCGCTTGCTCATAAGCGAATAGTGCCGCGCCAAGATCGTCGGGCTGCCGCGCGATCGCTTCCGCCAGCACGCAGCCGTCCTCGATTGCCATGCCGGCGCCCTGCGCCAGATAGGGCAGCATGGCGTGCGCCGAGTCGCCAAGAAGCGTGGCGCGGCCCTTGCTCCAGCGCTGCAGCGGATCGCGGTCGTAGAGCGCCCATTTGTACCAGCGCGTGCTGCACGGATAGAGGCGCGTGAGATCGCGATGCCAGCGCGCATAGGTCGCCGTCACTTCGGAAACGTCACATTCGTGCGTCCAGGATTCTTCGGTCCAGGCGTCGCTGTCGATGTGCGCGACGATATTGAGCAGCTCGCCGCGGCGCACGCGATAATGCACGACATGGCCGTGCGGTCCCATCCACATAGTGCCGTCTTCGGTGTTGATGTCGCGCGGCACCGACTCGATCGGCGCCATGCCGCGCCAGCAGATGCAGCCGGTGAAGCGCGGCGCGTCGGCGCCGAATAGGCTTTTGCGCACCGCCGAATGTATGCCGTCGGCGCCGACCACGAGATCGGCTTCGATCGCGCTGCCGTCGGCAAACTGCGCCACGGCCGG
>JBAQHW010000346.1:0-1618 GCA_049288525.1 Xanthobacteraceae bacterium | reverse complement strand
AGCGCATAATCCACCCGCGGCGGAACGCTCGGCGTGACCGTGCGCGTGACGAGCCCGTCGCGCTCCAGGCCCCGCAGCGTCAGCGTCAGCATGCGCTGCGAAATGCCGCCGATGGCGCGGCGCAGTTCGTTGAATCGCAGCGATCCGGGACCGAGCCGGGTCACCACCAGCACCGACCATTTGTCGCCGACGCGGGCCAATATGTCGCTGATGGCGCGGCAATCGGCGGGTAAATGCGTGTGTCTAGGTTTCACCGGTGTGCCTTCTTGTGCGGCGCGCGGCCAGTCATTTATCTAGCCCAGGCATTTATCTAGCCCTAGTTACAAATTCAAACCGAGGACTGCAACCATGGCCCTGCCGCAAGTCGCCGTCATCGTTGGCTCCAACCGGCGTGAATCGATCAACCGCAAATTCGCCCAGGCCCTGATCAAGCTCGGCGCCGGCAAATTCGACGCCAAAATCGTCCGGATTGACGATCTGCCGCTGTATAACCAGGACCACGAAGGCAATCTGGCGCCGGAGGTTGCGCGCTATAAGGACGAAATCGCCAAGTCCGACGGCGTGCTGTTCGTCACACCCGAACATAACCGTTCGGTCCCCACGGTGCTTAAGAACGCCATCGATTGGGGGGCGCGGCCGTTTGGCACGAGCGTGTGGCCCGGCAAGCCCGGCTTCATCACCGGCACCTCGCCCGGTGCGATCGGCACCGCGTTGGTGCAGGCCAATCTGCGCACCGTCATGCTCGGTCTCGGCATGACGCTGCTTGGCGGCGAGTCTTACGTCCAATTCAAGCCGAACCTGTTTGCCGATGACGGCACGATCGGCGACGAGACGACGCAGAAATTCCTGCAAGGGTTCGTCGACCGTTTTGCAGTGCTGGTAACGAGGCTGAAGGCGTAGCAATGACGGCTACATCCCGTCCGGTCCGCGCGTAATGGCGACCACGCCGGTGCGCGACACTTCGACCAGCCCGACCGGCAGCATCAGGGTGATGAAGCTCTCGATCTTCTCCGACGCGCCGGTGATTTCGAACACGAAGCTTTCGGTGGTGGCGTCGATGACGCGGGCGCGGAAGGCGTCGGCGAGCCGCAGCGCTTCCATGCGCTGATCGCCGGTGCCGCGTACCTTGACCATCGCCAGCTCGCGCTGAATCGCCGGGTTTGCCGTGGTCAGGTCGATCACCCGGTGCACCGGCACCAGGCGGTCGAGCTGGTTTTTGATCTGTTCGAGCACCATCGGCGTGCCTCGCGTGACGACGGTGATGCGCGACAGATGCTTCTCATGCTCGGTTTCCGAAACCGTCAGAGAATCGATGTTGTAGCCGCGGCCGGCGAACAGGCCAATGACGCGCGCTAGCACGCCCGGCTCGTTGTCGACCAAGATGCAAAGAGTGCGTGTCTCTACCCGCTCGCTCGTCGGAGCGGCTGGATAATGGGTTGTTGTCGCATTGCTCACGGGCATCTCCCTACACCAGCATCTTGCCTTCTTCGGTCACCGCATCCTCGACGCGGGTCGCGGCATCCCCGAGCAGCATTTCGTTATGGGCGCGGCCGGACGGGATCATCGGGAAGCAGTTTTCCGTCGGGTCGACCACGCAGTCGAAGATGACCGGCTTCTT
>JBAQHW010000345.1:0-4709 GCA_049288525.1 Xanthobacteraceae bacterium | reverse complement strand
CAACGAAACCGGCAAATGGGCGAAGGTCATTAAGTTCTCCAATCTCAAACCGATCTGACGGCGCGCGCCTCGCATCTTTAAGGAGTCATCATGCTCGTTGGCCGGCGGCGTTTTCTCCACCTCGTGGGCGGTACGCTGCCGCTGGCCGCACTGCCGCGGATCGCGGCGGCCGAAAGCTATCCGTCGCGGCCGATCCGCCTCATTGTCGGCTCGGCGCCGGGGGCGGCGCCCGATGTCGTCGCCCGCCTCATCGCGCAATACTTGTCGCAGCGGCTCGGCCAGGCGGTCGTGGTGGAGAATCGCAACGGCGCCAGCGGCAACCTCGCCACCGAAATGGTCTCGCGCACGGCGCCGGACGGTTACACGCTGCTCCTGATTTCGGCGAGCAACGCCATCAACACCTCGTTCTACACGCATCTGAACTTCAACTTTCTGCACGACATCGCGCCGGTCGGCGGCGTGGTCGCCTTTCCCATGGTCATCACCGTGCGCCCGACGTTTCCGGCGGCTTCGCTCGCCGAACTGATCGTCGCGGCCAAGGCGCGGCCGGGCAAGATCAATATCGGTACGCCGCCGATCGGGTCGCCGCAGCATGTCGCGGGCGAATTCTTCAAGATGCAAACCGGTGCCGACATCGAGTTTATCGCTTATCCCGGTGGCCCGCAGGCGATTACCGATGCGCTAGGCGGCCAGATCGACGGCGTCGTCGGCACCGTGCTTCTGCTGATCGATTTCATCCGATCCGGCAAGCTGCGGGCGCTGGCCGTGACAGGCGCGGCGCCGTCGCCGCTGTTGCCGGGTGTGCCGACGGTGGCGAGCGTGGTGCCGGGTTTCGAGGCAAGCCAATGGGTCGGTCTTGGCACGCCGGCCGGCACGCCGCCCGATGTTATCGCCCGGCTCAACGGCGGCATGCAGGCTGCGCTTGCCGATGCCAGCTTCCGGCAGCGCTTGAGCGATCTCGGCGGCGCCCCGCTGCCGGGCAGCGCCGCCGATTTCGGCGCCTATGTCGTCGCCGAAGCGGCGAAGTGGCGCAAGGTGGTGAAATTCGCCAAGCTCAAGCCGGAGTGAAAACGTTGCCGGTCGCGCGCCGCCATTTTCTGCATCTCGTCGCCGGTGGTGCGGCGCTCGCCGCACTGCCGCGCGGCGCCGCGGCGGCGCAAGATTATCCGGCGCGGCCGGTGCGCATCGTCGTGCCTTATCCCGCCGGCATCGCTCCAGACATCGCCACCCGGCTTCTGGCGGCCGAGCTGTCGCAGCGTTTCGGCCAGCAATTCGTCGTCGACAATCGTCCCGGCGGCGCCAGCAATATCGGCACGGAGCTCGTGGTTCGCGCGCCGGCCGACGGCTACACTCTGTTGACGCTGACCGTGAGTAATACCATCAACGTGTCGCTGTACGATAATCTGTCGTTCGACGTGATGCGCGACATCGTGCCGGTGGCGGGCATCGTGAAATTGCCTTTGGTATTGGTCGTCAACCCGGCGGTGCCGGCGAAAACGCTGCCGGAGTTCATCGCTTATGCCAAGGCCAATCCCGGCAAGATCAATTATGCTTCGATCGGCAGCGGCGCGGCGACTAACGTTGCCGGCGAATTGTTCAAGATGCTGGCAAAAGTCAATCTGGTGAACGTGCCGTATCGCAGCAGCTATATCCCCGACTTGTTGAGCGGTCAGGTGCAGGCCGGATTCACGCCGATCATGCAGACGCTGAGCTTCATCAAGGCCGGCAAGTTGCGGGCGCTGGCGGTGACCGGCGTGCCGCATTCCGACGTGCTGCCGGATGTGCCCAACGCCGCGGAATTCGTGCCTGGCTACGATGTCGCGGTGTGGGACGCGGTCGGCGCGCCGGCGCACACGCCGCCGCAGATTGTCGAGGCTCTTAACGAGGCCATCAACGCGGCGCTGCGCGGGCCGAAAATCGAGGCCCGCTTCGCCGATCTCGGCGCCGCGCCGATGATCATGAGGCCCGCGGAGCTGCAGGCCTTCATGGCGGCGGAAGTGAAGAGGTGGGGCGAGGTCGTCCGCGTCGCCCACATCAAGCCGGAGTGAGCGGATACGGCCGCATCAGCGCCCGGCCAAAATCGCCTTCAGCCGCTGCGGCGTAATCGGCAATTCCTTCACCGCGCCGGGAATGCCGATGGCGTCGTCGATCGCCGACGCGATGGCGGCGCCGACGCCGGTGATGCCGCTCTCGCCGGCGCCCTTGATGCCGAGCGGATTGAGCGGGGAAGCGTAATCCTCGCGCAGCAGCACTTCCGGCGCCGGCGTCTCGTGCATGGCGGGCAGCAGATAGTCGGCGAAAGTCACGGCTAGCGGATCGCCACGCTCGCTGTAAGTGAACTCCTCGAACAGCGCACCGCCGAGGCCTTGCGCATAGCCGCCGACGATCTGACCGTGCACGGTCGCAGGATTGATGGCGCGGCCGATGTCGTAGGCGATACAATAGCGCTCGACCGTGACGCCGCCAGTGTCGCGGTCGACCCGAACCACCGCCACATGGCTGCCATAGGGGTAGACCTGATGCTCGGTGCGAAACCAGCCTTCGGCGCTTAGTCCAGGATCGCGGTTGCCGCGCGTCTTCGAGGTCGGCGACATGTTCTGCGCCAGCGCGCCGAGCCCGATCGACGGCCCGCCGGGCCGGTCCTTGCGCGTCACCTCGCCGTCGGCGATATCGAGCGCATCGGGCGTCGTCTGCAGGAGTTCGGCGGCAATATCGAGCGCCTTGTCGCGCAGCTTCAGCGCCGCGATATGCGTCGCCGACGCGGTCATCACCGTGGCGCGTGAGGCATGCGCGCCGATGCCAAAGGCAATTCGATCCGTCTGGCCGTGGATGACGCGGCATTGGCGGTAATCGACGCCGAGCACGTCGGCGGCGACCTGTGCCATCACCGTCTCAAAGCCCTGGCCGATCGAGGCGCCGCCGGTGACGATCTCAACCATGCCCGAAGTGTCGATGGAGATGTTGACGCCGTCGGTCGGGCCGAGGCCGCTTTTCTCGACGAACATGGCGACGCCGATGCCGACAAGCTCGCCCTTGGCCCTGCGCTGCTTGACCGTCGCGTTCAACTCGTCCCAGCCGATCTCGGCGAACAGCTTGTCGAGCAGCCCGACATAATCGCCGGTGTCGTAATGGATCTCCTCGCCGAGCGCTTCGAGCGGCCGTGGATAGGGCATTTCTTCCGGACCGATCGCGTTACGCCGCCGAATTTCGATACGGTCGATCTTAAGCCGCTCGGCGATGGCGTCGACCAGCCGCTCGCGCACGAAGGTCGTCTCGTAGCGGCCGGGCGCGCGATAGGTCGCCGCCGGCGTTTTGTTGGTGAGGCGGAAATGGCCGAGCGCGCGGTAAGCCGGCACGCGGTACGGCCCCGGCAGGATGCCAGCCGTCATATGCACGACGCGCGCCGCATGGGTGCGGACATAGGCGCCCTGGTCGTGGAAATAGCGGTCGTCGATGGCGAGGATGACGCCGTTGTCGTCGACCGCGGCGCGGATATGGTGCAACTGCTGGCGCGAGTGATTGGCCGCGATCAAATGCTCGCGCCGGTCCTCGATCCATTTCACCGGTCGGTTGAATCGCTTGGCGGCGACGCAGACCAGGACATCTTCGGGATAGAGTTCGCCGCGCACGCCGAAACCACCGCCGACATGCGATTCGTGGACCTGGATGGACGACGGCGGCAGCTCAAGCATGCGCGAGAGCAATTCCTGGATGCGGTGCGGCACCTTGGCGGCGCCGTGCAGTTCGAGGATGCCGCGCGCCGCATCGTAGCGACCGATGGCGCCGCGCGTCTCCAGCGGCACGCCGGAATGCCGGCCGACGGCAAGCTCGAGTTCGACGACATGCGGCGCGGTGCGAAACACTGCGTCGACGTCGCCATAGCCCTGGCGGATCAGCGCCGCCTCGCTGGAATGGCCGGGCGAGAATTCGGCCGGTGCGGCTTGCGCGTCGAGAAGCGGCGGCAATTCCTCGATCTCGACTTCGACCAGATCGGCGGCGTCCTCGGCAACATAGGCATCGATCGCGAACACCGCGGCGACCGGATCGCCGACAAAGCGCACGCGTCCTTTTGCCAGCACCGGCTGGCGATACGGATCGAGCGCCGGGATCGAGCCCTCGCGGAAATCGATCGGGGGCACCTCGGCGATATCGTCGGCCGTCCACACCGCGAATACCCCAGGCAACGCGCGCGCCGCCGCGGCGTCGATGGCGACGATGCGGCCATGCGCATGCGCCGAGCGCACGATGCGCATATGCAGCTGATGCGGAAAATTGATGTCGCCGGCGAACGCACCGCGTCCGGCCACCAGCGGCGGATCCTCCAGCCGCGTCACCGGTTGGCCGATCCATTTTGTTTTCATTTGCTCGGCGGTCATGGCTGCATCCGCTCGTTCTCAGAGGCGGGTAAATTCTGCATCCGCCCCCGCGATAGCGGGGACGTCTGTCAGCGCGGCTTTCCATTCAGCTTTCATCGTCTTGCGATCAATCTCGACTGTCATGCCCCGCGCAGGCGGGCATCCAGTAATCGCCGACCCGTTCGCGTTTACTGGATCGTCCGCCGTCGCGGACGATGACAATGAAAGGAAAGCATCAATCACGATAAGGCCGCCCGCTCCAGAGCGCGGCGCGTTACCGCCAGTACCAGATCGCGGCGGAACTCGGCGGTGTTGATAATGTCTTCCATCGGCTCGACCGCCGCGGTGGCGGCT
>JBAQHW010000344.1:0-1616 GCA_049288525.1 Xanthobacteraceae bacterium | reverse complement strand
CGCCTGCTGTGGCGCCACGACGCGATGCTGCCTTCGGAACGGCACCGCCGGCCAGTCCGGCTTGAAGCGGAATTTGCCGTCGGCGTAAGCGAAGCCGTCAAGGTAATGCGCGGTGGCGAAATCGGGCTGGCAATCGATCCAGCGCTTTTGTTCGAGCGCGGCCAGCGTGCCCCAGCCGGATTTTTGCAGCGTCAAATCGATCAATTCGCGCGCCGTCATGTCGAAGCCGGGATGCTTCGCGCCGAGCCGCTTGGCGAGCGCGCTATTGACCTCGTGATTGGAGCGGCACTCGCCGCGCGGCTCGATCAGCTTCGGCCCGAGCAGAATATATTGGCTGCCACCGGCGGTATAGAAATCGTCGTGCTCGAGGAAGGTGGTTGCCGGCAGCACCACGTCGGCCATTTTCGCCGTGTCGGTCATGAACTGCTCGTGCACGCAGGTAAACAGATCATCGCGCGCAAAGCCGCGCTTCACACTTTCTTGGTCCGGCGCGACCGAGACCGGATTGGTGTTCTGGATGTGCAGCGCCGTCACCGGCGGTCCGCCCTGCAGCGCTTCGCTATCGCCGGTGAGGATCGGTCCGATGCGTGACTGGTCGAGCATGCGGATCGACGGATCGCGCAGGTCGGAGCCCTCGATCAGGCCGGTGTCGAGGTGGAAGATGGCGCCGTTGTTGTGAAAGGCGCCGCCGCCTTCGTAGCGCCAGGCGCCGGTCACCGCGGCGATGCAGCTCGCCGCATGCATGTTGGCGGCGCCGTTGCGCGAGCGCGAGAAGCCGTAGCCGAGCCGGAAAAAAGCCCGCGGCCGCTCGCCGACGAGGCGCGCAAAGGCTTCGATCGTTTCGACCGGACAGCCGGTGATGCGCGCGGCCCAGTCCGGCCCCCGCGTGCGCAAGTGCGCTTCAAGCTCGTGCGGCGCGTCGGTGTAGCGCTCGAGATAATCCCAATCCGCCTTGCCGTCGCGGAACAGGCAATGCATCACCGCGCAAGCGAGCGCGCCGTCGGTGCCGGGGCGCAACAGCACCGCCAGATCGGCCTGCTTCATGGTCGAGTTCATGTAGACGTCGATGGCGACGATCTTGGCGCCGCGCTCTTTGCGGGCGCGCGTCGCGTGCGTCATCACATTGACCTGAGTATTCACCGCATTGGTGCCCCAGATCACCACCAGATCGGACTTCGCCATCTCGCGCGGATCGGCGCCGGCGAGCTTGCCGGTGCCGGCGATGAAGCCGGTCCAGGCCGGATTGACACAGATGGTCGAGAAGAAGCCGGAATATTTCTTGGCGTGGCGCAGCCGGTGGATGCCGTCGCGCTGCACATAGCCCATGGTGCCGGCGTAATAATACGGCCACACCGTTTCCGAGCCGTGGCGCGCTTCCGCCCGCGTGAACGCTTCGACGACCAGATCGAGCGCGTCGTCCCAGGACACCGGTGCAAACTCGCCGGAGCCTTTGGCGCCGACGCGGCGCAGCGGCTGCAACAGCCGGTCCGGATGATGCACGCGCTCGGCGTAGCGCGCGACCTTGGCGCAGATCACGCCGGCGGTATAGGCGTTGTCGGGCGCGCCGCGGATGCGGCCGATGGTGTGCGCGTCGAACACCTCGACTTCCAGCGCAC
>JBAQHW010000343.1:0-15124 GCA_049288525.1 Xanthobacteraceae bacterium | reverse complement strand
ATCATCACGCTGGCCGTGGTCGCCGCCGGCTTGCCGCTGTTGTATTGGCTGCGCTTCGATTTCAATCCGATCAATCTGCGCAGCCCCAAGACCGAGGCGGTCGCCACCTATCTTTCGCTCAAGAGGGATCCGGACAGCGGCGCCAATGACATTCAAATCCTGGCGCCGTCGCTCGCGGCGGCCGACCAGGTGGCAGCCAAGTTGCGTAAGCTGCCGGAAGTCGCCCGCGTCGTCACCTTGTCGAGCTTCATTCCCGGCAATCAACAGCAAAAGCTGCCGCTGATTGCGGATGCGGCCAAGACGCTCGATCCCGTGCTTAATCCGGCGGCTCCGAGCCCGCCGCCGACCGATGCCCAGAACGTCAGCATGATGAATTCGACGATCGATTTTCTCAACCGGCTGGCCGGCACCGGCACCAGTAGCGGCGCGGTCGCGGCGCGCCGGCTGGCGGCGGCGATGACGGCGCTGGCCAAATCCGATCCGGCGACGCGGCAGCGCGCCGGAACCGTCTTTGTGCAGCCGTTGCGCACCGCGCTCGACGATCTGCGTGATCTCTTGAAGGCGCAGGAGGTGACGCGCGGCAATCTTCCGGCCGATCTTACCACGCAATGGGTGACGCTCGCCGGGCAAGCGCGCGTCGACGTCGCGCCAAAGGGCGATTCCAACAATAATGCCGTGCTGCGGCGCTTTGCGGCCTCGGTGCAGTCGGTCGCGCCGGATGCGACCGAAGGACCGATCTCGATTCTCGAAGCGCGGCGCGCCATTGTCAGCGCCTTCATCGAGGCAGGCGCCTGCGCGCTGATTTCGATCGGCATTCTGCTCTGGCTGGCGCTGGGCCGGCTGGGCGACGTCTTGCTGACGCTGGTGCCCTTGCTGCTGGCCTGCGTCGTGACGCTGGAAATCTGCGTGATCGTCGGCCTGCCGCTGAACTTCGCCAACATTATCGCGCTGCCGCTCTTGCTCGGCGTCGGCGTGGCGTTCAAGATCTATTACATCATGGCGTGGCGCGAAGGTCAGACCAATCTCTTGCAGTCGGTGCTGACGCGGGCCGTGACGTTCTCGGCCTGCACTACGGCGACGGCGTTCGGCAGCCTGTGGTTTTCCAGCCATCCCGGCACCGCCAGCATGGGCAAATTGCTAGTCATTTCGCTGCTGACGACAATGGTGGCTGCGGCATTCTTCCAGCCGGTGCTGATGGGCAAGCCGCGCGAGCAGTCGCCACCGCCCGCGGCGCCGTGATTTCTTGTTACTGGCGAGCCGCGTTCTGCCGCGGCGCCATCATTTGTGAGCGATGCGCCGGCGCCGGCGGGTGCTTTGGCGCGATCATGTGCGGATTGACTGCCGGATTCGGATTAACCGATGGATCGAGCATGCTGTACGCGGAATCCGGCAGCCGGGTCCAATACTGGTTCTCGCCCAAAAGCTCGATGCCGATGTAGCCGCGCACAATGAGCGTCTGGCCGTCGGGCGAGACCTTCATGGTGGCGTGATAGATCTTGCCGTCGCGCGGATCGAGGATGGTGCCGCCGGTGTATTTGTCGGACTCCTCCTGCTTCATGCCGCGGATGATTTCGAGACCGAGCCAGCGCTGGTCGTGGCGGTCGTCCTTGCACTGGTCGCAGACCACATTGGGGTCTTCGCCGGGCTTGAGGAACATTTTGGCAATGATGCCGTCATAGACGCCGTCGTGATCGGTGATCAAAAACCAGCCGGTGGGTTGCTTGGTGCCGCTATCGGTCGCCTGCCACAGCCCGGCCGGCGTCGGGGGCGCGGCGACCGGGTCCGCGCTCGCGCCATGCGCCGACAGCAAGAGAGACGACACCAAGAACAGCGGCAATATCGCAATGACTTTCGCAAAACCCGATCGCATTGTTGAAACTCCCGGCCGGTCCACCCGTGGCGCGCTTTCCATGCCAAAGCGCATTCAATTGGCAGTGCGGAAGGTCAATTAGTCTCATCGCCGCTCTGCCGCAATGGCCGGTCCGGCGCAATGGGCCGGTCCGACACAATGGCCCGTCATGCGACAAGCCTTGCAGTCCAAGCCTTGCAGTCCAAGCTGCGGCCTTATGACCGTGGCAAAAACTCGCCTCCGTCGCCGGTCCCGGCGATATGACCGAGCGCTGACGATGCGGAGATTGACGCCGGCCTTGACATCGCCGCCCTTCGCATCGCGGCCGAGTGATTATTGTCGGGCGCGGCTTGTCGGCCAGCCGGCGCTGCCGTTACAATTTGCGCCGGCTCGCGCGTTGCGGCGCGCGGGACGTTTTTGTGAATGCGCGAGAAGCGGCATGAAGATCAAGACGATCGAGGCCATTGCCGTCAGTCTGCCGATGAAGAAACCGGTGCAGATGGCCGGCGAGACTGTCGTGCGTGCGGACAATGTGCTGGTGCGCATCGAATCCGAAGATGGCACGGTCGGCTGGGGGGAGGCGGCCTCGGCGCCAGTGATGACCGGGGAAACCGTTGCCAGCATGATGGCGGCGGTGGAGCTCCTGACGCCCGGCCTCATAAGCCGTCCGGCCGACGACTTTGCCGGCGCCGCCGCGGCGATGGATGCGCGGCTTTACGGCAACACCGGCGCCAAGGCGGCGATCGACATCGCGCTTTGCGATCTCGTCGGCCGCGCCACCGGGCGGCCGGTCTATGCGCTGCTCGGCGCGCGGCAGCGCCGGCGCATGCCGGTCCTCGCCGTCATCGGCTCGCCGGATGCCGCGGCTGATCTGCGCGAAGCGCAGGAGCGCTTTGCTGCAGGTTACCGCGCGTTCAAGATCAAAGTGGGATTGGGCGCGGCATGCGCCGACGCCGAACGCACGCGAAGCGTTTGCCTGGCGCTCAAGAGCGCTGGCCAGCCGTGCCTGGTGTCCGCCGATGCCAATCAGGGGTTCAGCGTCGGCGATGCGCTCGCTTATGTGCACATGCTTGGCGACTGCGGGCTGGATTTTTTAGAGCAGCCGGTCGCTGCGCACGATCTCGACGGCATGGCGCGCGTGGCTGCGGCGAGCGCTGCGCTGATCGGTGCCGACGAGGGCCTGCATTCGCCCGACGACATTGTGCGCCATCACGAGCGAAAGGCGGCACGCGGCGGCAGCCTCAAGGCGATCAAGCTCGGCGGCGTGCGCGCGCTGTTCGCGGCGAGCGAACTCGCCGCCCGGCTTGGCATGAACATCAACATTTCCTGCAAGACCGGCGAATCGAGCGTCGCCTCGGCGGCCGCCGCCCATGTCGCCACTGCGGTGCCGGAGCTCGCCTGGGGCTTGACGGTGACCAATCTCGGCCTTGCCGAGGACGTTGCGACCGAACCGCTCGCGGTCGCCCGCGGCCACGTCAAGGTGACCGACCGGCCCGGCCTTGGCATCGAGGTCGACGAGCGCCGGGTGCGGCACTACCAACAGGAATTCAAGCGCGTGGCGTAGAAGACGATCCTTCAGCTGACCGCCAGCGCGCGCGTCGTATCGTCGAACAGTTCGTCGACGGACACCGGCCGAGGGATCAATTTTTGCCGCAGGCAGAAATCGATGATGATTTCGAGATCGGGGCGGCAGGCTTCGACTCCGAACCGGTACGGATTGAGCGGGCCCCCATCGGCAAGTCCCGCGGCGCGCTTGCTGTCGTGGAACAAGCGGAATATCTCCCGCACCACGTCGGGCCGCGTTTGCGATATTTCGCTGCGCACAACCAGCATGTGATTGATCGGCATGCCGCCGTGCCGTTCCGCCCATTTGCGCGCGGCTTCCTCGGCGTCCGGAATAAGATGCTTCAGGCGCGGGTCGGGAAGCTTGTCGCCGACGATCGCGGCGTCAAGCTCGCCGTCGAGCAGCATCTGCACGAGCTCCTTGCCGGGCGGGGCGCGTTTGACGACGTCCGGATCGCGGTATTCGGCCACGTGCGGGTCTTCGAAAGTGATCCACTCGACCTTGTTGAGATCGACGCCGTAATCCTGCGCCAGGATGCCGCGCACCCAGGTGCCGGTGGTGACCGTATAGGCGCGCACTCCGACCCGCTTGCCGGCCAGATCGGACGGTTTGAGCGTTCCGCGCTCGGCGTTATAGGCGATGGTGTGGTGCTGGCCCCGGCTCACCACGACCGCCGGGATAAGCACGTAGGGCTTATTGAACGACTTCGCCTGCAAATAGGTGACGATCGCCAGCTCAGCGAGATCGTATTTGGCCTCGCGGACGACCTGCTTGAATAGGTTGTTGGCAACTTTGACTTCGGCAAAATCGAAATCGACGAGATCGGAATGAACCTTGCCGCTTTTGAGCGGCGCGACATTCGCATAGTTGCCGAGCATCGTGTGCAGGGTGGTCTTCGCTGCCATTGTCGTCTCCTTACCGGTCCGCCAGCGTCGGATAAAGCGCCTGCGCGGTCTTGCCGAAAATCCAATCCTGGTCCGAAGCCTTGGCGAAGGCGAAAGCCTTGCGTGCGGCACCGAGAATTTCCGACAATGTACCGAGCGAATTCGGAAAGTTGGAGCCCCAGGCGATC
The DNA here is from genome assembly GCA_049288525.1 of Xanthobacteraceae bacterium. Lineage (GTDB taxonomy): Bacteria > Pseudomonadota > Alphaproteobacteria > Rhizobiales > Xanthobacteraceae > BOG-931. Next base: position 10,639 of record JBAQHW010000343.1, on the reverse strand, counting down.
CGCGAAGCGCCGAACGTGTCGATGACCTTGCCGAAGAACGTTTCCGGCGTTGCCTTGCCCCACGATTTTGGCGAGACGTTTATCGGCGTGATCTTGAGATAAAGCTGCCGGTATTTGGCGAGCGCAAGGAGATCGGACGCCGCATGGTAGGGCGGTCCGTCCTCGAACGGCGCGCGCGCCAAGTGATCGAGAATGATGGTCACCTTGGGAAACCTGTCCATGATCTGGCGCAATAGCGGCAGGCCTTCTTGCTTCATCTGCATGCAGACCGGAATGGTCTTGGCCGCGGCATGGTCCCAGAACGGATCGGTTTTCGGATCGACGAACCATGTGGCCTGATCCGGCAAAGTGCTGCCGGTGGTGAACAGGCGCATGCCGGTGCAGCCGCGGCCGAGCCAATAGTCGAAGGTTTTAAGCGCGTCGGGCGCCATGACGTCGATCGAATAGACGCCGGTGAAGCGGTCCGGCACGGCCTCGACCGCGTCGGCAACATAGCTGTTGTCGTAGCCATAGGCCGTCGACGAATGGACGATGGCCGCCTTGGCGATGCCGGCCTCGTCCATGGCCGCGAGAAGCTGCTGATAGGTCGTCGGCCGCTCGGTCGACCAAGTCGATTGCTTGCCGCCAAGCGGCGTCAACGGATAGCGCTTGGTGTCGGGCGAGACGATGTGGGGATGGATATCGATGACGTCTGACATTTTTACTTCCTCAAAATACGAGCCGAGTTCAGGGGTCGATCTGGACGAACACCTCGTCGAGATTGGGCCGTAACGGGATCAGCTCCTGCTGCAACGCATAGGTGACCAGGGCCTCGATGCTCGCCCGGTTTGCGGAAATTCCGTAAGGCAAAGGATCGTCCATCAGCGCGAGGAATTTTTGGTAGCGATTGTCTTCTGGCTTTTCTTGGGGCTTGTCTCCTTTGCCGTGCTTGAGGTCTTCAAGGTAAGGCTTCTTCGCCGCCACAAAGGCGTTCATCAGCGATCGCGCCAGCCATGGATACGCCTTGAGCTTGTCGTCCTTGACGACGATCAGGCCGTGGACCGGATAGATGCGCGTGCGGCGATACCAATCCGCCTCGACCTGTTCGACATTGGCGATCAGTTCGGGGTAAGTGCCGGTCTCGCCGCCGGTCGGCGCGTTCATATCCCAGTTGCTGATTGGCGGTCCAGAACGACCGACGCCCGCCGGCCCGGTAAAGCCCGCCTGAATCTCGCCGGAAGCCATCATGCTCTGCAACGAGTGGCCCGACGCGGCATGGATCACGTTCGGCGGCAGCTTCAGCGTCGTCACGTGCTCCTCGTCGTCGACGACCCAGGTCACCTTTGACGAGTCGAGATCGTATTCGTTGACGAAAATGCCGCGGGTCCACACCCCGGTGGTCACCGAGTAGGCGCGCACGCCGACTTTCTTGCCTTCGAGGTCTTTCGGCTTGCGGATATCGGCGTCCGGCCGGACGACGAAGCCGCCGTGATGAAAGCGACGCATCAGAAAGATCGGCAGCGCGACATAGGGCGCGCCGCGGGCGCGGGCGATCATGTAAGTGGTGGGCGCCATCTCGCAGATGTCGAATTCCAGATTGCGAACCATGCGCCGGAAGGCGGCGATGATCGGAACGACCTGAACAAAATCGGGGGCGATGCCCTCGATCGGCGTGGCCCCGGACTTGACGGCGCGGGTGTGGCCGTAATCCGCAACCGCAATCTTCAACCGTGGCCGTTCTGCCATCGCGATGCTCCGTTCCCCGGATTTTGTCTTTGCAAAATTCGTCCAGGCGTTGCGCTATTGTTTGGGGATGCCCGCCTTGTCGATGACCGCACGCCACTTGGCGATGTCCTGGGCCATCCGGTCGTGCATCTCCGCGGGTGTGCTGGCGCGCGCTTGCAGCCCCAGCCGCATGGCGCGCTGTTGGATATCCGGCTCTGCCGCCGCCTTTTTAATCGCCGCCGCGAGCGTGTTGACGACGTCGGCTGGCGTGGCGGCGGGTGCCGCCAGGCCATTCCAGCTGCTCACCACGTAATCCGGCAATCCGCTTTCCTTCACGGTGGGCACATCCTTGAGCAAGGGATCGCGCTCTTCGCCGGAGGTCGCGATGATGTGAAGCTTGTCGGGGGCGATGGTGGTGCCGAAACCGGCGTAATAATCGAAGCCAAGATCGACATCGCCGCGTAACAGCGCCGTAACAAGGTCCGGCGTGGTGCGGTAGGTGATGACGGTGAATTGCGCGCCGCTGACTTGCTGGAACAGATAGGCCGAAAGATTCTGCGTGCTGCCGGGATTGATCGCGCCGAGATTGAGCTTGCCCGGCGCCTTGCGCGCAGCAGCGACAATATCTCCCACCGTTTTGTACGGAGAGGTGGGCGGAACCGCCAGCAGCATTTCGAAGCTTGCGGCGACCGAGATCGGCGCAAAATCCTTCAGCACGTCGTAGGACGGATGCCGAAACAGACTGGCGCTGATCGTCTGGCCATTGCCCATTTCGCCCAGCGTGTAGCCGTCGGCGGGGGCATCGAGCACCGTACGCATGGCTGCAATGCCGCCGGCTCCCGGCTTGTTCTCGATGACGAAAGGCTGTTTCAGGTCCTGGCTGAGCTTGTCGGCAAACAGTCGGATAGTCAGATCGCCGGCGCCGCCGGGGCCGTAAGGCACGATGATCCGCACCGCTTTATTCGGAAAGGAACCGGCGGCCTGGACGCCGGTGCCTGCAAGCGCTGCACAGGCGAGCGCGACCAGAACGGTAGCATAGGCCGCTAGGCTACGGACGTTCGGAATAAACCGGACGTTCGGAATAATCCGCGGACGCTGAATTGGTGCCTCCCTCGATGTGTTTGCGGAATTTCGCTCGGCGGCGATTGATCCGGCGCAGGGTCTTGCCCGGCGCATTGTTATACTTGCCCGCGGTCGCCGCGAAGGCCAATCGAAAGCGTGCGCGCCACCATAAGTTTTTGCTATAGAGTAGCGGATACGTCCGTGACCGTTATAGCCATTCCGTTCGCTAGGCCAGGTCCGCATTCTTGCGGCGGTGGCCGTGTCGCAAAACCATCATCGGCGCGGCGTGCGCCATAAATCTGTAGCCGCCGGGGGTGACCCAGGCAGTCCATGACCTCGAGCGGCGGGTCGATGAGACGTTGTTCGTTCGCCGCTGAGGTTGCGCGACGGGCGAATCGCCTCGGCGATATTGTCTTAATTCCGGCTCAAATGGGCCGCAGCCTAGTCAGGTGGGTAGCGTTGCGGGGGAGGGCGACTGATGGCCCATTGCCGGATTACGGCTTGCCGTGTTTGGTCTGCGCGCGCTGCCGCATTTGAGCATCCTTCGAGCTTTCCTTCAACTTTACCTTCAGCCTTCGCCAATCACCGCCGCTTGCTGCGCATTTAGCCGCCGTCGAGTATCATGTTGCGTATCACCGTCTTGCGCGTTCGCGTCTTTTTCGCCGTGCTTGGTTGCGCGATCCTCGGCGCGTCGCTCATCGATTGGGCGCAGGCTTTGCACACGAGCGAAAGCGGCTACGCCTGGGTCAGAACCCAATCGTCGAGCGTTCCGGCCGCCGAAACCGCCGAAATGTGGCGGACGTCGGCAAGCTGCATGCGGCCGTTTTTCATCGACGCGGCGTTGCGTTCGAAAGCCCGGCTCAAAACCTATTACAACGCCGTGCCGGCGGAAGTGCAGGCGTGGCGCACACGGCCGAGCTTTTCGGATGGCGTGCCGTCACCCGCCCAACGCAACGAGTCCTACCGCCTCATCAGCGACCGGCAGAACCCCGGCCAGACCGCGGCCCAACTTGAGCGCGGCGCCATGCTGCACGCCCGCTACGCCGAATGGTACGCCAACGTCTTCAAGCTCGAGATCGAAGAGCACCGGTGGGAGGAGCGGCTGAAGACCATCGCGGACCAGAGCGTGACGGTCAGCGAAGCCACCCGCAGGAGTTTTTCCGCCGGCCGCGGCACAGCGCGCGCCGCTGCGACGGGCGATTTCGATCATAACCTGCTTACGCTCTTGGGACTCGACGGATTCTCCCGCGACCAGGAGCAGGTCCTACTGGCGCGCTGCGTCAGTATCGTTCCACTGAAGAAGATTTTCCAAAGCGCCAATTACGCGGGCGAACTTTGGCGCTGGCCGGTCGATGACGCCGCGGCCTTCTCGTTCGGTGTGGAGCTCCTGCTGATTGCCATTTTCTTCGTGCCCATCGATCTGTGGCTCGCCACCGGCAATATGCGGGCGGCACGGCGACATCTTGCGGCGACGGCCGCACGGCTTGCCGTGAGAATTCATCGTCATGGGCGTCGATTCGCCTTTCGATTCCTGAACGTCCTCTTCGGTATTCTGCGTGCGGTCGCCCGAGCGACCCACGCTATCTTTACCGCGCGCATCGGTTCCGGCGCGGCGGTGGGCCAAATTCATTTTGTCGCGAAACTCGCTCAAATCCGGTTGCCCCAAGTCCCGATCCTGCACTCGGTGACGCGCATCGCCGACAACGAAACGCTCGGCAGAGCCGTTGCGTGGCTCAAACGCGCCGGCGCCAACACGTTCGACGATCGTTTCGCTTAAATCAGCAGTTCATTGCCGACAGATGGCGATTGAGCTATGCCGCTGCGATTGCGAGTTATTGTCATATTCGGGAGGAAGCGGTGCCGGGCGAATTCACCAATAAGGTCGCGGTCGTCAGCGGCGGCAGCCGCGGCATCGGCCGTGAAATCGCCGTCGAATTGGCGCGGGCCGGCGCGCAAACCATTATCGTGTCGTCCTCGGCCGCCAACCTTGCCGCGGCGAGCAAGGCCGTCGCCGCGGCGGGCGGTCCGGCGCCGCTTGCCGTCGCCGCCGATCTGCGCACGCTCGAAGGCTGCCAGCAGGTATTCGACGCGGTCAAACAGAAATTCGGCCGCTGCGATATTCTGGTCTGTTCGGCCGGTGCGACCCGCGCCGGAAATTTCGTCGACCTGCCCGACGAAGCGTGGCTCGACGGCTACACGCTCAAACTATTCGGCTGCGTGCGGCTGTGCCGGCTGTTCTGGCCCATGCTCAAGGCCGCGCAAGGCTTCGTGGTCAATATTGGCGGCGGCGCGGCGCGCTCGCCCGGCGCCGATTTCTCGATCGGCGCCTCGGTCAACGCCGCCATGGGAAATTTTTCCAAGGCGCTCTCCCAGCTCGGCAAGCGCGACGGCGTCAATGTCAATGTCATCCATCCCGGCGCCACCGAGACCGAACGTCTCTTGCAGTTGCTCGAGCAGCGCGCCAAAGCGTCCGGCAAGTCGGTCGAGCAATTGAAACAGGAGGCCACCGCGAAGGACGGCCTGCGCCGGCTCGGCAAGGCCGAAGACGTCGCCGCGCTCGCGCTGTTCCTCTGCTCCGAGAAGGCGCGTCACATCCAGGGCACCGCGATTGCGGTCGATGGCGGCTCCACAGTGGGCTATTATTGAGGTGCGGCGCAGGCCCGCTCTGTCCGACCGCGTTATTCGAAATTGGCGGCGTGGCATACCGATTTCCGGCCCTGGCCGCTTCGCCCAGTGAGGACCGATGGACGAGACGACAAGACCGGATAAAGCCGGCTACCGTTTCATCGGCAAGCCGATGCCGCGTAAAGAGGACGCGCGGCTCATCACCGGTAAGGGCCGCTTCACCGACGATTTCAGCCTCGACGGGGAGGCCCATGCGGTGATGGTGCGCTCGCCCCATCCGCATGCGCGCATTGTCGCCGTCGATGCGGCGGCGGCGAAAGCGATGCCCGGCGTGCTTGGGGTCTTCACCGGCGCCGATTGTGCCGCCGACGATCTCAAGCCCATTCCGCACGATCCATTGCCGAAGACCAAGTTCGACATGAAGCTCTCGGCGCGCGGCGGCGCCGCTGTCTTCATCGGTCCGCACCTTTTGCTGCCGGCGGACAAGGCGCGTCACGTCGGCGAGGCCGTCGCCATGGTGGTCGCCGAGACCAAGGCGCAGGCGATGGATGCGGCCGAGGCCGTCGCGGTGGATTACCAAGAGCTGCCGTTTGTGCTGCATTCCGAAGATGCGATGGCGCCTGGCGCGCCGGCGATCTGGGACGAGGTGCCGGACAACACCCCGGTCGATACGCGCTTCGGCGATGCCGCGGCGACCGACGAAGCTTTTGGGCGCGCCGCCCACGTGGTGAAACGGAAATTCCATGTCGGCCGCGTCACCGGCGTGCCGATGGAGCCGCGCGCCGCGCTCGGCGCCTACGATGCGGCGACCGGCCGCTACACGCTATACGCCGGCTCGGGCGGCGCGGTGCGACAGAAGAACGAGCTTGCGGCGGTGCTCGGCGTGGAGCCTGAGCGTCTGCACGTCTTGTCGCACGACGTCGGCGGCAATTTCGGCACCCGCAACCGCGTCTTCGTCGAATTCGGCCTGGTGCTGTGGGCGTCGGAGAAACTCAAGCGTCCGGTCAAATATACCGCGACCCGCTCGGAAGCCTTCTTGAGCGATTATCAAGGCCGCGATCTCGTCACCGAGGTCGAACTGGCGCTCGATGCCCGCGGCCGTTTCCTCGCCATGCGCGCGACCAATATCTCCAATGTCGGCGCGCGCTGCGTGTCGCTGTCGCCGCTGAGCAAAGGCGCCGGCCTCATCCCCGGCTCCTACGCCATCCCGGCGGCGACGTTGCGCGCCGTCGCGGTCTACACCAACACCATGCCGACGCAGGCCTATCGCAGCTCCGGCCGGCCGGAAGTGACTTATGCCATCGAGCGGCTGGTCGACGCCGCCGCCGCCGAGCTCGGCATTGATCGCGTCGCCATACGGCGCAAGAACCTCATCCGGCCCGACGCGATGCCCTATCGCAATGCCGTGGGGATGCTTTACGACTCCGGCCGCTACGAAGAGAACATGGACTGGGCGATGGAGATCGCCGATTGGAAGGGCTTTGCGGCGCGGCGCCGCGAGGCGAAAAAGCGCGGCAGGCTTCTGGGGCTCGGCCTGGCCAATTATGTCGAGTCCTCGATCGGCGCGCCGCGCGAGCAGGCGCGCATCACGGTGCAGCCGCAAGACGCGGCAGGTCCCGCGCATGTCGACGTCGTCATCGGCACGCAGCCGGCCGGGCAGGGGCACGAGACGAGTTTCTCGCAGGTGATCTCCGACTTGTTGCACGTGCCGGCCGAAAGCGTGCGCATCATCATGGGCGACACCGACGTGGTGAAGGCGGGCGGCGGCACCCATTCCGGCCGCTCGATGCGCCATGCCGCGACGGTGTTCGCCAAAGCCGCGGTCGATCTCATCGACAAGGGCAAGCAAGTGGCAGCCGCGGTTCTCGATACTCCGGTCGAGACTATTACCTATGACGACGGCCGCTTCGGGGCGCGCGACACCAATCGCAGCTTCGATTTTCTCGAACTGGCCGGCGAGGCCGCCCGCCACAAGCTGCCGGCGCCGCTGCAAGACGGCCTCGCCGTCGTTACCGACAACGAGATGCACGAGCCGGTGTTTCCCAACGGCACTGCCATTTGCGAGATCGAGATCGATCCCGACACCGGCGCCATGACGATCACGCGCTACGCCTCGATCGACGATGTCGGCCGCTGCATCAACCCCCTGATCGTGCACGGCCAGACCCATGGCGCGATCGTGCAGGGTGTCGGCCAGGCGATCTGCGAGCAGGTCTATCTCGATCCGGATTCCGGCCAGCCGCTCACCGGCTCGCTGATGGACTATGGCATGCCGCATGCCGACATGGTGCCGTCGTTCAATGTCGGCGTCGCCGAAGTGCTGTCTCCGACCAATCCGCTCGGCATCAAGGCTGGCGGCGAGGGCGGCACCACGGCGGCGCCCGCTGCGGTTGTTTCCGCGGTGCTCGATGCGTTGCGTCCGCTCGGCGTGCGCGACATCCGCATGCCGGTCACGCCCTATGCGATCTGGTCGGCGATAGAGCAGGCCAAGGGTGGCAAACCCTGACTGGCCGGATGCTTGACGAAGCGCGCCGGGCGCATGACTGTAACCGCCGCAATCGCTTGACGGCCAGGGAGAAACGAACCAATGGCGAACAAGATCATCATCAGCTGCGCGATCACCGGCTCGATTCACACGCCGACCATGTCGGATGCGCTGCCGATCACGCCGGATCAGATCGCCACCCAGGCGATCGACGCCGCCAAGGCTGGTGCTGCCATCTTGCATCTGCATGCGCGCGATCCCAAGGACGGCCGGCCGGTGTCCGACGCATCGGTGTTCATGCAGTTTCTGCCGCGCATCAAGCAGGCGACCGATGCGGTGGTGAACATCACCACCGGCGGCGCGGTGACCATGACGGTCGATCAGCGCATTTCGGCTGCCAATACGCTGGCGCCCGAAATGTGCTCGATGAATATGGGCTCGATGAATTTCGCGTTGTTTCCGATGGCGAAGCGCTACAAGACCTGGAAATACGATTGGGAGGAAAGCTATCTCACCAATTCGGACGCCTATATTTTTCCCAATACGTTTCGCGACATCGAGAAGGTCTACAACACGCTCGGCGAAGGCCATGGCGTGAAATTCGAGCATGAATGCTACGACACCGGACATCTGTATAATCTTGCGCATCTGGTCGACCGCGGCATGTTCAAGCCGCCAATCTTCCTGCAGCTCATCTTCGGTATCCTCGGCGGCATCGGCCCCGACCTCGACAACCTGTTCTTCATGAAGCGCACCGCCGACAAGCTGTTCGGCAAGGATTATCTCTGGTCGGTCTTGGCCGGCGGCCGCCATCAGATGAATTTCTGCACCGCCGCCGCCATGATGGGCGGCAACGTGCGCGTCGGGCTGGAGGACTCGCTCTATATCGGCCCCGGCAAGCTCGCCAAGAGCAATGCCGAGCAGGTGACGAAGATCCGCCGTATCGTTGAAGACCTCGGCTTCGAGATCGCGACGCCGACGGAGGCGCGGGCGATGCTCGGGCTGAAGGGTGGCGACCGGGTGAAGTTCTAAACGGTCATTGCGAGCGCAAGCGAAGCAATCCAGCGGAATGATCGTGGGAGTCTGGATTGCTTCGTCGCTTCGCTCCTCGCAATGACGGCAAGGGGTAACATGAACGCTACCGATCTTGCCGGCCGCACCGCAATCGTCACCGGCGCCGCGCGCGGCATCGGCCTGGCGACGGCGCAAAGGCTTCTCGCTGCCGGCGCCGCGGTGACGCTGTGGGACATCGATGCCGATGCACTCGACAAGAGCGCCGCTTCGCTCAAGCGCCATGGCGGCGTATCGGCTGCCATGGTCGACGTCACCAGCGAGACGTCGATCGCCGCCGCCGTCGACGCCTTGGTTCGTGACGCCGGCAAAATCGACATCCTGGTCAATAATGCCGGCATCACCGGCGGCAATGGGCCGCTGTGGCAACTCGAGCCGGCGATTTGGCGGCAGGTGGTCGAGGTCAATCTGATCGGTCCTTATCTCGTCTGCCGCGCCGTGGTGCCGCACATGGTCGCGGCCGGCTATGGGCGCATTGTCAATATCGCCTCGATCGCCGGCAAGGAGGGCAATCCCAATGCCTCGCATTATTCGGCGTCGAAAGCGGGGCTGATCGGGCTGACCAAATCGCTGGCCAAGGAATTGGCGGCGACCGGCGTGCTGGTGAACTGCATTACGCCGGCGGCGGCGAAGACCGATCTGTTCGATCAGATGACGCAGGCGCAAATCGATTACATGCTGGCGAAGATTCCGCTGAACCGCTTCGTCGCCGTCGAGGAGATCGCGGCCATGGTCGCATGGCTCGCTTCCGAGGAGTGCTCGTTCTCGACCGGCGCGGTGTTCGATATTTCCGGCGGCCGGGCAGTGTATTGAGATGGAAAGATGGCTTGCCGAGCCGAAGCTCGCGTTCGCCCACCTTCGCCGTACGGCTTCGGCGCGGCAGCCTTTCCTCGCTTCGCGAGCGAAGGCTGGTGGGCGGTAGAGGGATCGAACCTCTGACCCCTTCCATGTCAAGGAAGTGCTCTTCCGCTGAGCTAACCGCCCGGGTCGCTTAAGATAAAGCGCGATCCGCAAAGTCTTTAACGGAGCGCGCCCGGCCACGGTTTAACGTCGCGCCGCCCGCGGGGTCAAGCCCGTGGGCAGCGTGTGGCCGCCGTCAAACCATCCGAAAAACGACCAAAAAACCTTGAATTAGGCTTTCGTCGCGTCGGCGACGCACTTCTTGGTAAAGCTCGTCGCTGCGGCGCCCTTCAGCTTCGCCGCCGTGGCGGCGTTCTTGCAGCACTTAGTGGCGGAGCTGGTGAGGGCGGCGCCTTTCAGCTTCTTGGCGGCGACCTGCGACTGGCAAGTGGCGCCGGCGGTATCGGCCGGCCCTGTGGCCGGCGCCGGGGTTTGCGCCATGGCGGCGCCGGCGAGGCAAAGCGAGACGGCAAGGACTGCAATCGTTTTCATGGTGATCTCCAGCGTCTGAGGGGTTTGGAGGGAGCGAAAATATTTCCGCATCCCGCCGGTGTTACGTTACGCCTTTGCAGCGCCCTCACATTCCTTCTGCTTTTTTGCGCTTGTTGCACGCGCTCCAAAATTGCGGCCATTTCTGACCGGCGGTTTTTCCCGCGGCCTTCGCCGCTTTCCAATCGGCGCCGCAGGCGCGCTCGCGCGCGACCATCGCCTGGCGTCCGGCGGAGAGCGGCTTTTTACCGGGTGCGGCCGCGGTTGCGGCGGGGGCAGGCGCAGCTGGAGCCGGCGCAGCGG
>JBAQHW010000342.1:0-3233 GCA_049288525.1 Xanthobacteraceae bacterium | reverse complement strand
CGCCGTCTCGGTGCCGGCCTCATTGCGATCGGATCGTGATAAGCTGGCGCCATGCACGATGCGTTCGCCTATTGTGCGGAGCTTGTCCGCAACGCCGATCGCGATCGCTATCTCGCCACGCTATTTGCGCCGGCCGAGCATCGCGATGCGCTCTATGCGCTTTATGCTTTCAATGTTGAAATCGTCCGCGTGCGCGAGGCGGCGCGCGAGCCGATGCCCGGCGAAATCCGCCTGCAATGGTGGCGCGAGGTTGTCAGCGGCGAGCGGGACGGCGAGGCGGGTGCCAATCCGGTCGCGGCGGCCTTGTTCGACGCCATCGCGCGCTATCGCTTGCCGGCATCCACGCTGACTGGCGTCATCGAAGCGCACCGCTTCGATCTTTATGACGAGCCGATGGCGACCACCGCCGATCTTGAAAACTATGCGCGGCGGACGTCATCGGCGGTCATCGATCTCGCGGCGCAAATACTTGGTGCGCGAGCACCAGCGGTCGCGGAGCCCGCTGGCATCGCTTTGGCCATTGCCGATCTGCTTCGCGCCTTGCCGCTGCATGTGACGCGACACCAGCTCTATGTTCCGGTCGAACTTTTGCAAAGGCACGGGGTGACCCCAGAGGCCGTATTCGCACGCCAATCTTCCGACGGCTTGAATGCGGCGCTGGCCGAATTGCAGGACCTCGCCTGGCAGTATCTTGCGGCGGTGCGCCAGGCGCTACCAAGTCTGCCGCCGCAGGCGCTCTCGGCCGTGCTTCCGGTCGCGCTGGTGCGGCCTTCGCTCAATCGATTGCAGCGAAGCGATGCCTTCGCGCCCAGAGAAGTCCCGTCATGGTGGCGGCAATGGCTGATCTGGCGCGCGGCGCGCAATCCGGCGCGGATTGCAGCTCAAGGATGAAGCAGCAGCTTTTGCGCCCGCCAGTTCAACGGCGCGCAGGCGTGTCGCGATTGCTCTGCCGGTCAAAACGCAAAGCGGTCGCGTAAATTTCGCCGCTCCGACACGATCCGCCCGACGATGGCGCGTTCGGCGTCGGTCTTGATCAGTGGATCGATAAGATCGAGCTGATTCAGCGCCACCAGTTCAAGAATCTCATTGCGTACGTCGCCTTGCGCATTGCGCGGCAGGGCCTCGACGACCTGCAGATGCTCGGGTTTGCCGGCGCCCAGATGATCGAGCAAGTCCTGCTCGCCGGCGCCGCCCTCGACAAAGGCATAAAGGCCGGTGCCGGCGCGGCGGTCGGGATAAGGGACTATGGCAACGTCGCGGACCTGCGGATGGGCCCGCAGCCGCGCGGCGATGGCCGGCGCCTCATGGATGAAGCGCACGCCGCGGCCTTCGCGGTCGGTGAAATTGAGGCCGCGGGTGATGGCGTAATAGACCTTCTTGCCCGTCGCCATCCAGGCGCGGGTGATAAAGCTCTTGCGTCCCAGCACGCGCCGTTCCGCGGCGGTAAGCGCCTCGGGGGCGTAACTGCGTTTGTGCTTGAGGAGGTGTCGTAAGTCTTCGTAGCGCGCCAGACGGAACAGCGCGTTGCGGCGACGGAAGCAGGCGGCAAGCTGAAAATCGGTAAGACAGGCGCGGCCATGTCCGTCGTCCTGGGCGTATAGGTTGTGGGCATAGAGCCAGTTCTGTTCCTTGGCGAGATCGTTGTGCGCGATGCCGGCGCGATGCAGTTTTCGCAATGCCGCTTTGGCTGAGCGGAAATAGGCGGCGTCGCCATGGGGTTTGGCGATGTGCAGCGGCACGCCATCGATCCAGCCGCGCACCAGCGCATGCTTTCCGGCAAACAACAACGGCGGCGCAATGCCGAGACCGCTGGCAAGGGCGAGCGCGCGGCGCTCGCGGCGGAACAGTTCGTAGGCCACGATACGGCTCCACCACGGCACGCCATCAAGCCGGCGCAAGACAGCGTCGACTTCGCCCTCGCCGGTGAGAAAGCGGCCACGCTCGATGGTGGAAAACACATCGCGTTTAAGCACCACGCCGGAATGCCAGCGGCCGCCGATTTCGTCGGGAACATCGTCCATGCGCGTTTCTAGCACCGAGCCGATTATTCCGCAGCCGCCGGCAACGCACCGGCGAGCCACGCGTCGAGGTCGCTCAGCGCGCGCGCACACAGCATGCGCTTTCTGACGGCGGCTTTGGCGGGACCATGCAGCCGCTTGCCGTCCGCGTCTTTCGCCGGCAGCCGCGACGGCGGCGGGAAGAGGCCGAAATTGACGTTCATCGGCTGGAATGAACCTGGACCCCGATCGATGGTTTCGATGTGTCCGCCGGTGATGTGGTTGAGTAGCGCTCCATGCGCCGTCGTTGGCGGCGGCAGCGGCACCGGCTTGCCAAGCCGTTCCGCGGCCGCGAAGCGGCCAGCGAGAAGGCCGATGGCCGCCGACTCCACGTAACCTTCGCAGCCCGTGATCTGCCCGGCAAAACGCCAGCGCGGCATCGCTTTGAGCCGCAAGGTCGCGTCGAGCAGCGACGGCGAGTTGAGAAAAGTGTTGCGATGCAGGCCGCCGAGTCTTGCGAATTCCGCGCCGGCGAGAGCGGGGATGGTACGGAAAATGCGCATCTGCTCGCCATGTTTGAGCTTGGTCTGGAAGCCGACCATGTTGAACAAGCTGCCGAGCTTGTTGTCCTGGCGCAGTTGCACCACGGCGTAGGGCTTGGTCTGCGGCTGGCGCGGATCGGAAAGACCGAATGGCTTCATCGGTCCGTGGCGCAGCGTCTCATGGCCGCGCTCGGCCATTATCTCGATCGGCAGGCAGCCGTCGAAATAGGGCGTCGTTTTTTCGAAATCGCGGAAGTCCACTTTATCGCCGGCGATGAGCGCATCGACGAAGCCGTCGTATTGCTCACGCGTCAATGGGCAGTTGACGTAATCGGCGCCCGAGCCGCCGGGGCCGGCCTTGTCGTAGCGCGACTGAAACCAGGCGATCTCGAAATCGATGGAGTCGCGGTGAACGATCGGGGCGATGGCGTCGAAGAACGACAATGCAGTTTCGCCGCTGATGCTGCGGATCGTCTCAGCGAGCGCCGGCGAGGTGAGCGGGCCGGTGGCGACGATGACGCTGTCCCATTCCGCGGGCGGTTCGGTGATTTCACCGCGGTCGATGGCGATCAGGGGCTCGGCTTCAAGGGCCGCGGTGACTGCCGCGGCAAAGCCGTCACGGTCGACGGCCAGCGCGCTGCCGGCCGGCAGCTTGTGCAGGTCGGCGGTCGCCATCGTCAACGAGCCGAGGCGC
>JBAQHW010000341.1:0-9344 GCA_049288525.1 Xanthobacteraceae bacterium | reverse complement strand
CACGGCGAAGGGTTGGACCATCGTCGACATGAAGAATGACTGGAAGGTGGTCTTTCCGTTTGAGATGAAATAGCAGCGCCGGAGCATGCCTGCGAGAGAGGTGGCCGCTGTGCTCAACATTTTCGCCTGGATCGTCCTGATCGTAATGCTCGCGAGTACGATCGCGGTGATCTGCGTCGCCGGATGGCTGCCCGGGCACATCGCGAAAACCCGCAATCATCCCTGGGCGCAGGCCGTCACCGTCGCGGGCTGGGTCTTCCTCTTTCTCGGCTTCGCATTGTGGCCGGTGGCACTGATCTGGGCCTATGTCGATGTGCCTGCGCCGCGCAAAGAGGCGACGCGATGATCGTCCTCCTGCTCAACGTCTATCTCGCCATTCTATTTCTACTGGTTTGGCTCAAAGTTGTCCGTTTCAATCTGTTCTGGAAGTGCTCGCCGTTCATCGTTTTGGTCTTGCTGCTGATTGGCCTGTTCATCCCGATGGGTTGGGGCGCGCCGACCGGGAGCGCGATCTTGATCCGGCAGTCGGTGCCGATCGTCCCGGATGTTGCCGGTGAAGTGATTGACATCCCAGTCCAGCCGAACACGCCGCTTAAGGCCGGCGACGTGTTGTTCAAGATCGATCCGGTGCCGTTTCAGGCGCAGGTCGACGCGCTCGCCGCCCAGCTTAAATTCGAGCAATTGCGGTTATCGCAGATGACGCAGTTGCAACAGGCCAATACCGGCCGCACCTTTGACGTCGAGCAGCGGCAGGCCTCGGTCGATCAACTGAAGGCGCAGCTCGACGGCGCGAAATATAATCTAGAAAAGACTGTGGTCCGTGCCCCGGCCGACGGCTACGTCACCAATCTGGCGCTGCGCAAAGGCGCGCGTGTGGCGGCGCTGCCGCTATCGCCGGTGATGGCATTCATCGACACGTCAGAGACGACCGTCGGGGTGGAAATCCAGCAGATCGACGCTCGCTATATCCGGCCGGGGCAGCTCGCCGAAGTTACGTTCAAATTCCTGCCCAGCCATGTCTATTCGGGCAAGGTCGTCGCGGTGCTGCAAGCGATAGCGACCGGTCAGGTGCAGGCGTCCGGGCTTGCCGTAACGCCAAAGGCGATTGAGTCCGCGCCGTTCGGGGTGCGCGTCGCCCTTGACGATGCCGGCGTGGCGCGCCGGCTACCGGCCGGCAGCGCGGGCGAGGCTGCGATCTACACCGATCACGTCAGAGCAAGCCATGTCATCCGCAAGGTGCTGCTGCGGCAGATTGCGATTTTGAACTACGTCAATCCGTTCTAGGATCGCTTGGCGCTTGATTCCCGTCTGGGCGAATGGGAGGCGGCGATGCAAGAGGGCAGTACACGACGAGCCAAGCTTGCGGCATCCGCGGCGACCTTCCTCGTGGTCGGCGTTCTTATGGCAACATCGGACAGAGCCCTCGCCGACGAGGGTGGCGTCAGCTTCTGGCTTCCAGGTCAGTTCGGCAGCCTTGCCGCGGCGCCAGGAGTGCCGGGCTGGTCGCTTGGACTGATCAATTTTTACCCCTCGGTGAGCGCCAGCGGCGCTGTGGCCGCGGCGCGCGAGGTGACGATTGGCAGGTTCAACGGTACCGTTAATGTCAATCTCAATGCCACCATAAAGGCGACGCCGGATTTGGTGTTCGTCGCGCCGGGCTATACTTTCGCGACGCCGGTTTTCGGCGGCCAATTCTCCATCAGCGCCATCACCGCCGTCGGGCGCAGCGTTACTGACTTGAGTGGCACACTGACGCTGACCGGGCCGGCCGGCGGCGTGATCACCCGACAAGGCGGCATCGACGACGGCCGCACCGGCTTCAGCGACATATACCCGCTGGCAACGCTGAAGTGGCACGACGGCGTCAATAACTGGATGACTTATGTGATGGGGGACATTCCGGTCGGGATGTACAGTACGAGCAGCCTCGCCAATATCGGCATCGGCCACGGCGCCATCGACAGCGGTGTCGGCTACACCTATTTCAATCCGCAAAGCGGCAACGAATTTTCCGCCGTGACTGGGCTGACCTACAATTTCGAGAACTACAGCACCGATTATACCAACGGCATCGACTGGCATCTCGATTGGGGCGCTTCGCATTTTCTGACTAAAACAGTGCAGGTCGGCGCGGTCGGTTATGTTTACGACCAGGTCACCGCGGATCGAGGCGCGGCGCCGATCTTAGGCAACTTCGAGTCGCGCGTCGTCGGTGTCGGACCGCAGTTGGGGCTGATTTTTCCTGGAGCTTCGTTCCAGACTTATCTGAATTTCAAAAGCTACTGGGAATTCGATGCCGACAACCGCCCGTCGGGCTGGAATGCCTGGGTAACGCTCGCCTTCTCGCCGGGTCCGCCCGCGGCCGAGACCACGCCGCCGCCGATCGTCACCAAGACATCGCGGTAAGACATCGCGGCGCAATCAAGACCCGGGTCACCCGCGCCAGTACCGATCTTCCCAACTGCGCGACAGCCGCATCGCCGAGAGGATGAGCCCGGCCATCGAATAGGTCTGCGGGAAATTGCCCCACAGCGCCCCGGTCTGCGGATCGACGTCTTCAGACAGCAGCCCGTAGCGGTTGCGGTGCTGCAGCGCGTCGGTGAACAGATCACGCGCGGCGTCGCGCCGACCGAGCGACCACAGCGCGTCGATCAGCCAAAACCGGCAGATCAAGAACGCCGTCACCGGCATGCCGAAATCGTCCTCTCTGGCGTAACGCATCACATGCTTCTCGCGCACCAGTTCGCGCTCCATGGCGCCGACGGTGGAGACGAAACGCGGGTCGTCGACCTCGACCACGCCGAGGTCCGGCAGCAGCAGCACGCTGGCGTCGAGATCGTCCGAGCCGAACGCCGCGGTAAACGCGCCGCGCTTTTGATTCCAGGCGCCGTCCAAGAGTGCGGCATGGATCGGCTCGGCCACGCCATTCCAGTATTTGGCGCGGCCGTCGAGCCCAAGCCGCGTGGCGATGGCGGCAAGGCGCTGGCAGCCGGCCCAGCACATCGCCGCCGAATGGGTGTGAATGCGCTGCCGCCCGCGATATTCCCAGATGCCGGCGTCCGGCTCGAGCGCTTTCGCCGCGGCGCGGTGGCCGAGCGATTCGAGCAGATGAAACAGTCCTTCGTCGCCCGGCCGCGGCAGGCGGCGATCGAAAAACATCGGCATCGCCGCGAGAATGACGCTGCCATAGGTGTCATTCTGCACCTGCGCGGCGGCGGCATTGCCGATTCGCACCGGGCCGTCGCCGCGATAGCCTTCGAGATCGGGCGCGGTGCGCTCCTCGACGCTCGACGTCGGCACCACGCTATAGAGCGGCTGCAATTCCTGATCGGGCTTGGATACGATCGACAGCGTGAAGGAAATGAACTCCTCCATGGTGCGCGTCGCGCCGATGCGATTGAGCGCCTGGACCACGAAATAGGCGTCGCGCAGCCAGCAATACCGGTAATCCCAGGTGCGGCCGGAGAACGGCGCCTCCGGAATCGATGTGGTGTGCGCGGCGATCACGCCGCCGGTCTCGTCGAAATTGGAGAGTTTCAGCGTAATGGCCGCGCGGATGATCGCTTCCTGCCAGTCGTAGGAGATCGACAGCCGGCGCACCCACTCCGTCCAGTAATCGTGCGTGCGCTCAAGAAAGTCGCGGCAGGTTTTCTGCAAGTCGCCGGTGAACGGCTCGTCGGGGCCGAACACCATGTGTAGCGGCCGGGTCAGCACGAAGGGCGCCTCGCTGTCGATCATCGACAGCGGCGCGTCGGTGGTCAGCCGGATCGCGGTGCCGTCGCTGGCGTAACGGATATGATTGCTGCCGAGCGAGCGCTGGGGGATAGGCTTGCCGTAATCGTAGGTGGGCCGCATCCGCACGGTAACGCGCGGCAGGCCGGCGATCGGCTCGACGATGCGAAACAGCTGCGGCGGCCGGAACACCCGGCCGAATTGGCGGAAGCGCGGGGCGAAATCGGTGACTCTTACCTTGCCGCCGTTACGATCGGTGAGCACGGTCGAGATGATCGCGCTATTGCGGACATATTCGGACGTGAACTCCACCATGTCGTCGAGCACGACGTCGGAGAAGCCTTTTTCCTCCCGTCCCGCTACCAGCCGGCAGAAGATCGGGTCGCCGTCGAAGCGCGGATAGCACCACCACACGATGCGCGAGCACGGATCGATCAGGGCCGCCATTCGACCGTTGCCGATGATGCCGAGATCGAGACCATGATCCAGGCCGCCGGCCGTCCGGTTCTGCCCAAGGCTCGCCAAATCAAGCTTATGTTCAGTCATTGCGCCGCGCCAAGATCAACTAGCCGTGGGATGCCGAGACTTGTTACGCCGAGACTTGTTACGACAAGACTCGTGACGTTGAGACTCACTACGCCGAGATTTGGCCCAGATCGGCAATACGAGCAAGCCACGCACGCACGGATTCCGGCTTCTCGAAATGCCCGTTGACGTCCGGTACGATCCGGCCGACGGAAAATCCTAAGCCGCCAAACTGGGAAATCACGCCGAACACCGGCTCGTCGGTCAAGTCGTCGCCGATAAAGATCGGATTGCGCTCGGCAAACGGCGGGTAAGTCATCAGTTCGCAGACGGCATTGGCCTTATTGATGCCGGGCTGCTTGATCTCGACGACCAGCTTGCCGGGCAGGACATCGACCTCGCCCGGCGCCAGCCCGGCGCAAACTTTATCGACGGCGGCGCGGACCGCCTCGGCTCTCTCGGGGGCGAGCCGGAAATGCAGCGCCAGCGAATAGCCCTTGTCCTCGGCAAGAATGCCGGGACCGAGTTCGGCAATGGCGGCGAGCCGCCGCTTCAACGCGGCGTCGAGCGGCTTTGCCCGCATGACCGGCGCGGCGTTCGCCGTGGCCCGTAGCTCCGCGCCGTGGCCGCCGATCGCCGCCAGTTCCAGCGGCGAGAAAATCAGATCGATATCGCGGAGCGGACGGCCGGAGACCAGCGCCAGCGCGCCGCCGGTCAAGGCATGGAGCCGTGCCAGCGTCTGCCGCAGCCCGGTCGGTACCCAGACCTGCTGCGGCGAAGGCGCCAGATCGAGAATCGTGCCGTCGATGTCGAGTAGCATTGCGCAGCGCCGCAAATCCGGCACCAGCGACGTTTCGGCGAGCTCCATATCGAGATCCGAGATTTCCAGGCCTGTCTGCGAAAAGCTCATCTTTGTCCAGTTCCGATATCTGTTGCTCAGTCGACGAGTGCAAGCGGCCGTGCCACGATTTCCAAGGGCTTACCTTCGGCGGCGACGCCCCACACGGCTTCGACCGCTCCGGCGCCGATCATCAGGCCGGCGCCGATGATATAGCCCATGGCGACGGCGCCGCGCGATCCGGTGCTGATCAAAAACCCGAACACCAGCGGTCCGGCGATGCCGCCGACACCGGTGCCGATGGCGTAGAAGAAAGCGATCGCCAGCGCGCGGATTTCCAGCGGGAAAATCTCGCTCACGGTCAAATAGGCGGAACTCGCTGCCGCCGACGCGAAGAAGAACACGATCATCCACGCCAGCGTCAGCGACTCCGCCGTCAATAGGCCGCGGCTGAACAGATCGGCGGTGACGGCGAGCAAGAGGCCCGCTGCCACGTAAGTCGAGGCGATCATGGTCCTGCGGCCGAGCGTGTCGAACAGCCGGCCCAGCAGGACCGGACCCATGACGTTACCGGCCGCGAACGGCAGGATGTACCAGCCGACCTGGTTCGCCGGCGTATGATAGAAATCGGTCAGCACCAGCGCATAGGTGAAAAAGATCGCGTTGTAGAAAAATGCTTGCGCTGCCATCAGGCTCAGGCCAACCAGCGTGCGCTCGCGATAGGTCTCGAACAAAGTGCGTGCAACTTCGATGAGCGGCGTGTGGCTGCGCATGCGCAGCCGGATTTTCGGCTTGGCCGAGGCTTCATAGTGCGGGAAGTGCGCTTCGATGCTGCGCACCACCGCGTCGGCCGCTTGCGGCAAGCCATGCGTCACCAGCCAGCGCGGACTTTCCGGAATCCAAAGTCGCATCACGAGAATCACGAGTCCGATTATAGCTCCGATCAGGAAAGCGAGCCGCCAGCCGATCGCCGGATTAATGAATGCGGGGTCGAGCAATACCAGGGACCCTCCCGCGCCGATGGCCGCGCCGACCCAAAAACTCCCGTTGATCAGCAGGTCGGTCCAACCGCGGAAGCGCGCCGGAATAAGCTCCTGGATTGTCGAATTGATGGCAGTGTATTCACCGCCTATTCCGGCGCCGGTGAGAAATCGGAACACGAAGAAGCTGGACGCGTTCCAAGAAAAACCCGTGGCAGCAGTCGCCAAAAGATACACGGCAAGCGTGATCGTGAACAATTTCTTGCGGCCGAGCCGGTCGGTCAGCCAGCCGAAAATGAAGGCACCGAGCACGGCGCCACCGAGGTAGCAGCTGCCCGCCAGACCGACTTGAGCATTGCTCAATCCCAAGGCAGCCGCCGATTTCAACTCACCCGACAGCGCCCCCGCCAGCGTGACTTCGAGGCCGTCAAGAATCCAGGTGATGCCGAGCGCCACGATGACGAGGATATGAAATCGGCCGAACGGCAGCGCGTCCAGCCGTGCCGAAACATCGGTTTCGACAATCCCGTCCCGCCGGGGCTGCGCCGGCCAGCGATCCGGCGTCTCGTTCGACGATGGCTGCGGCACGGCATTGGGAATAAGATTGAAGACAGGATGCGGAAATGTGCCGCTTGGACAGGAATCCATAATGAATGCCACCAAGCCCGGGCCTCTCCGACAACGCCTTGTTGGGCCATGTGGTTCCAGTTAGGCGTTCTCGCCGGCGGTTCCGCTGGGTCGCCGGCGTTACTTGGCAGCGTCACTTGGCCGGTGCGGAATTACCCGTATAGGAGATGCGCCAGATCGTGCCGCTCGCATCCTCGGATAGGAGCAGTGCCCCGTCCTTGGCGACGGTGAGGCCGACTGGGCGGCCCCATACTTCCGAATCGTTAATGACAAAGCCGGTGGCGAAGTCGTCATATTCGCCGGTCGGTACGCCATTCTTCACGATGATGCGGATGACTTTATATCCAGTGCGCTTGGACCTGTTCCAGGACCCGTGTTCGGCGGCGAAAACATTGCCGCGGTACTCCTGCGGAAACTGCTGGCCATCGTAAAATGTCATGCCGAGCGACGCGGAATGCGCCTCGATCAGCACGTCGGGTATGGTGATCTTGTCTTCGAGGTCGGGCCGCTCGTTCTTGTGCCGTGGGTCCTGGTTGGCGCCGATATAGTACCAGGGCCAGCCGTAGAACGCGCCTTCGCGCACGCGTGTCACATAATCCGGCGGCACGTTGTCGCCGAGGCCGTCGCGCTCATTGGTCGAGCACCACACCGTGCCGCGCGATGGGTCCACCGCCATGCCGACGCAATTGCGAATGCCGGTCGCGAAGATGCGCTGGTTCTTGCCGTCGGGGTCGAACGCCAGCACGTCGGCGCGGCCGGCTTCGCGGCCCCAGGCTGCGCCGAGCGGATGACCGGATATGAAGTCGTGCAGCGCGCCGTCGCCGAGCTTGTCCATATCCTCGCCGACATTGGTGGCCGAGCCGACGGACACGTACAGCGTTTTCCCATCGGGTGAGAACGCGACGTCGCGGGTGTGATGCCCGCCGACCGGTAGCCGCGGCACGATCGTCTGCGCCTCGCCGCGCGCTGCAACGTCGCCGTTGCGATAGGGAAATCGCAGGACGGCATCGGTGTCGCCGACATAGACCCATTGCGGGTCGGGTCCGGGTGGATAAAACGCGATGCCGAAAGGATAAGTCAGGCCGGATGCGAATACCGAAACATGCGCCGCGCCGCCGGAGGTCGGGCGCAAAACGCTGATGCGGCCGGCTTCGCTTTCGGCGACGAACACGTCGCCATCGGGGGCGGTGCGGATGATGCGCGGACCCGACATGCCGGAAGCAAAAAGGTTGACTTCGAAGCCGTTTGGGACGATTGGCTTTTGGTCGGTCCGGTGCACTATTCTGACGACATTCCGCGCGGATTTGGCAAGGTCGGGCACAGGTAAATCTTGCGGCCTGATCAGCCGCCGCGTTCCGGGGCGGTCGGCGTGCCAGTCGCCAAATGCGGCCGAGCCTTCGAGTAGACCGTCGCCCGTTTGTGCAAACAGCGGGATGGCGGTGAGTGAAACTATTGCTGCGACGGATATTGCGATGACTGCAGAGAATGCGATGACTGCAGGGAACGAGCGACGCATGGCGTCCTCCTCGC
The DNA here is from genome assembly GCA_049288525.1 of Xanthobacteraceae bacterium. Taxonomy (GTDB): domain Bacteria; phylum Pseudomonadota; class Alphaproteobacteria; order Rhizobiales; family Xanthobacteraceae; genus BOG-931. Next base: position 1,112 of record JBAQHW010000341.1, on the reverse strand, counting down.
AAGGCCCCGACATTGAACGAGGCCGGGTGGGCGTAGTTCCAATCCTCATGGATCTGGTCCCGTCATGGGGGCATGGCAAGAGACGCGGTCGTCACGATGCCGCGCCGTCGGCCTGCCATTTGGTTCGTTTACCGGGTCACGCATCTTGATCGCGCGAATCGCGACGCAGCTCGAGATCCCGCGACGGCTGCGCGCCGTCGTTCGCGCGCGGGAATCGAGCCTGGTCGCGCTGGCGTCGCTGGTCGGCATATTGGCCGGCCTGGTGGTGGCCGCGATGGGCCAGTCCGTCGATCTGTTGCACGAAGTCTTTTTCGATTTGGAGCATGGCGAACGGCTTTCGGCGCGGCTCACGCTCAATCCGTATCTTGCGTTTTCGGTGCCGCTCATCGGTGGCCTGCTTTTCGGCATAGCAAACGAGATCATCAGCCGATGGCGTCCCGAACGTGAAATCGATCCCATTGAGGCCAACGCGCTGCATGGCGGACGCATGTCGCTCCTCGGCAGCATCATCGTCGCTGCGCAGACGGTGTGGTCGAGCGGCGTCGGCGCTTCGGTCGGTCTCGAAGCCGGCTATACGCAGTTCGCCAGCGGCCTCGCTTCGCGCATCGGCAATGCCTTCCGCCTGCGCCGCGGCGATCTGCGCATCCTGGTCGGATGCGGCGCTGCCGGCGGCATCGCCGGCGCGTTCGGGGCGCCGCTTGCCGGCGCCTTTTACGCCTTCGAACTGATCATCGGCAGTTACTCGCCCAACAGCCTGGCGCCGGTCGGCATATCGGCGCTGCTCGGTTATCTGGTGGCGCACCAGCTCGCGCCGGCTGAGCTCGGCATCGTCGCCCCCGAGAAAATGATCATCACGGTGCATGATCTGGCGCTGGCGGCGGGACTTGGTCTGTTGGCGTCCGCGCTTGGGATTTTTCTCATGCGCTGTGTCGCGCTGTGCGAAAACGTCTTTTCGCGCATGCGGCTGCGTCCGGCGCTGCGCACTTTGGTCGGCGGCTGTTGCGTCGGGCTGATGGCGATGGTCACGCCGCAAATCATGTCGTCGGGGCACGGCGCGCTGCGCGTCGCCGGCATGCTCGATTTGTCGCTGCGGACAGTGGCCATTTTGTTTG